>JABXJV010000006.1 GCA_013375355.1 Candidatus Helarchaeota archaeon | reverse complement strand
TTACAGGAGCACGTGGTGGGCATCTATGGTATTTAACATCGGGATATCCTATAGTCATTACGCCAGATACTCGGCCCTTAACTCCTGCGAGGTTTTTTATTTGTCTACTTAAATCAAATGCAATTTTTGCAAATCCGATCCAGCAAGTTCCGAGTCCAAGCGTTTGCGCAGCAAGCATTCCGTAAGTCATAGCAATGCCTGTATCAACTTGACTCTCTTCGAAAGTATAAAGGATAATAATGTGAGGTGCATTGTAGAAAATTGGATCAATATTTCGATCTTGTTTCTGCCTGAATTTTTCTCCCAGCATCATCTGGAATGTAGGATTGCGAGTAAATTCTTGAATGATAGCATCACTCAAAGCTTTAATCTTTTTTGAATCGGAAATTACGAAATATTTCCACGCACGCCTATTAGCACCGCTTGGTGCGTAACGCATGGCCTCAAAGACTTTTTGGAGCACCTCTTGGGGGACTTTCTCTTTTTTATATTGTCGTATCGATCGTTTGGAACGAAATAATTGAAAAAGACTCTTGTAAGAAACAAGATTTTCTGGATATTCCACGTTTGGAAAAGTGTCGACGTCTTCCATTTTTTCTCGTAGTATAGCATCTTCTGGGCAGACACTAATGCAATGACCGCATAAAATGCAAAGTCCTTTAGGATCAGAAAATACAATTTTTCCAGTTTTATCTTCATCAAATAAAAGTGAAGGGCAATCAAGAATGCATTGCATACATTTAATACATTTCTCGTCATTAATTCCTAAAATTGGCATAATAATCGAAATTTTTTTCGGAAATTTAAATCTTTGTTTAAAAATTCATTAATCTTCAATTACTAAAAATTTTAAATAGTAGTTATTTGAAAATAATAATTTACTGGATTAAAAGAGGGTGATAAAAAATGGTATTAATAGTAACAACTGTATTGTATCCACATGGTAAGGCAAAGGATGTTGGAAAAAAATATATTGAAGTTCTAAAAAAATTTCCCCCAGATCGATCATTAGCTAAAACAGTCCTTGTAGCTGCAAGAGCGACTAAAGATGGCATAAAAGTTATAGGAATTAGTGATGTGAAAAAGGGCAAATATAAAGAAGCCCTAATCCGATTAGTTCAAAGTGAGCAAGAGTATACTGATATCGAAGGGTTTACTTATGAAATTGAGACTTACTTGGATATAACAGAAGCTATGCCAATAGTAGGACTAGAAGCACCTGAAGATAGGTAAATAATCATAAACTTCTTTCAATTTTTATTTTTTTATATTAATTATTAGCAATTTCTTCAACTTCTTTCGTATCACTAGTGTTCCAATTTGTTATAATTTCCCTAGAGACCTCTCTAATCATAGTAATGAATTTATAGGTCATTTATTTTAAATATTAATTAAAAATATTGGAGGTGATAAAATATGGTAAAAAGTTTACTTTTTTGGGAAATAGACACAGCTAAATTACCAATGGGTCGCAAAGATATAGCCATGGGGTGGGCTGTGTTGCTTAATATGGTTAAGGAAGATGTAAAGTCAGGTAAGATTAAGGAATGGGGAGCATTTGCGGGCGAACTTCGAGGATACACAGTCTTAGAAGGAACACCGATAGAAATTAGTGACTTTACAACCCAATACGCTCCATTTGTCACTTTTACTACACACATCCTCTTATCGGTGGACGAAGTAGAAAAAGTTATAAAAAACATGGCTAAGTAATCAAATAAATCCAATTAATGGAACGAACAATAAGCTCCATTCTTTTCTTTTTTTGAATACAAATCATTACAAGAAAAATTTGAAAAGAAATGGAAAGGCAAAAAATTTTTTTATTTTGATATTAAAAATTAATCGGATTGGTGATATTATATGGTAGGTTATGAGAAAAAGAATGAGAAAGATATACCGTGGAGAAACGGAGATCATGGTCCGAAATATGTCTATCGCGGACCGCAGATTGATTGGGGGCTGATATTATATAAACCTGGGCAACAATTGGGCAAACATCTTCACGAGGAAACGGAAGAAACATTTTTCATACTGGAAGGTACACCAACTTTCATTATAGATGATGATGAAATCAGAACCGAGCCAGGAGACGCCATTAGGGTAGAAAAAAAGCATTCTCATGATATTATCAATAAAAGCGACAAGGATTGTAAGATTCTCTTTGTTAAATGTCCATATCTTCCGAAAGATAAGGTAAAACTTTGAACTAATATTTATTTTTTTGAGGGAAAAATTTGTCAAATCAGATTATAGGTTTTACTTTTCGCTCTCCAACTATTATATTTGGTCGCAATTCATTGGAGTCTTTAGGTTCAGAAGTCCGAGATTTTGGAGACGCTTTATTAGTAACAGGAAAATCTGCTATGAAAAAAGCTGGTTTTACTGATAAAATTATAGATTTATTAAAGAAAGAGAAGTTAAATACTTACTTATTTGATAAAATTGATCCTGAACCAACTGTAGACATATTAGATGAATGTTTCCAATTTGCAAGAGATTGTAACGTAAGTTGTGTAATTGGTTTAGGCGGTGGATCGGTCTTAGATGCAGTAAAACCAATTGCAGCATTATATAGAGAGAATATTTCAACAGTTTCGGAATTTATGGGTAAAAAATTTACGAAACCAGGGATTCCATTCATTGCAATACCTTCAACTTCAGGAACAGGTAGTGAAGTAACCAAAAATTCAGTTATTAGAGTTAAGAAAGAAGGAAGGAAATATAGTATATTTAGAGATCCTTCTATGATCGCAAAAATAGCAATTTTAGATCCCTATATTACAGCAACTATGCCCCCAAGAATAACCGCTGCTTCAGGGATGGATGCTTTAGTTCAGGCGATTGAGTGTTTTGTTTCTCTTAAAGCCAATACTTTAAGTGATTTATTATCTCTAAATGCAATTGAGATACTTGGTAAAAATTTAAAGCAAGCAGTAACAGATGGTCAAAATATAGATGTAAGAGAAAAAATGGCTTACGGAAGTCTTATTAGTGGACTTGCATTTTCAAATGGTGGCTTGGGCGCGATTCACGGTCTAGCACATCCAATTGGTTTTCAGCATAATGCTCCCCATGGAGTTATTTGTGCTCTTCTCCTTCCCCATATAATGGAGTTCAATAAAGATATTTGTAAGGAGAAATTTGCCCTTATAGCTGAAAAACTTGATTTAGATATCAAAAATAAATCTATCCAAGAACGAACAGATTTAGTAATTAATTTTATAAAAAATTTAATTGAAGAAATAAATTTACCTACCAAGTTAATTGAATTAAACATAAAAAAGAGTGACATTCCCGATATAGTCAAAGATACTAAAGGTTCAAGTCTTAATGCAAATCCAAGGAAAGCAACTCCAGAATTTTTAACAGAAATTCTTATAAATGCCCTTTAAACCATAAATTAAAATATAAGCCTATTTTAGACCCCAAAATATACAAAAAAACTTATAAAACTCCTTTTTACAAATCAAATATATTTTTAAAAAGAAATTGTATTCAATTACCTAATAAAAGGAAGATTAACAAAAACCCTTTTAAAAAGAATAGAATTCTTCAAATTCAAATTAAGGCGAATTTCAGATTGATATCAGTTTTCTGGATTATAACACTGCTTTTAACGCTATTTTATGTTATGCTCCATGTATTGGTCTGGTATAGTGTGAGATATCGCAGTTTCTGGAACGAATTTGAAGACGGAGAAGCAATAACTCCACCTGTATCAATATTAATTAATTCCAAGAATGAAGAAAATCACATTATTAATTGTTTAAAGAGTCTTGCGGCTCAAGATTATCCTAAAGAGAATATAGAAGTTATAATTATAGATGAATCTACTGATAATACACCAAACATTGTGAAAGACTTTATTGCAAATAATGAGGAAAATGGGATTAGTGTTAAATTAATTACACCTGAAACACCAGCACCGCCATATGTCAATAATTTAGTTCATTGTATTAATATTGGAATGAAAAATGCTAGCCATGATATGATAGCTTACACGGAAGCAGATTGTGCACCCTATAAAGGATGGTTACGAAGTTTAATGTATCCTTTGGGAGACCCAAAAATTGGATTTGCTGGCACTCATGGTGTCATTATGGGTAATGGTTTAAGCGCAACTCTTCAGCGTTTGGAGTTTAGTGGGCTTTTATTTGAATATACTGCAGGAATAGACAATCTTCGACGCTATCTCAAAGTTGGTGGAGTTGCTTGGGCGGGATCTTTAGGATTTATAAGAAAAGCATATGATGAAGTGGAGGGATATAAAGGAATAGAGCATATACATATTCACGAAGTAGCTTTATGCGCAAAAATGTCTAGAGCAGGGTATGAAAATAGATTTATTTTTCATCCTGATGCAAAAGTAGAAACGACACCTCATCCCGATCCAATCAGACAAAGATTAAGGTGGTTTAGGGGGAATTGGCAAACTAAGGAATATAAATTCCATGTAGCAACTTTTGGAATGTACGAATTACCTTTATTTTTTGAAACTTCTGCATATATTACTATTATCCTTAATTTCTTTATAGAAGTTGCACCCGAAGATTTTAATGCGGCAATTTTAGTAATTGTAACTTCACTTATTGTTAAATATGCAACGTTATTTCAATTCAGCAGGTCGCCTATGCTCTTAAAAGGATATCCTCTTTCTGCTCGTGCAGTATTTTTTTATTATTTTTGGCTATATTTGATTCAATGGTTGTATTTTTTCTCAATTTTTACTAGACCAAAAACCACATGGAGAGAAGAAGAACCTCCTAAACCTGAAATTTCTAATAGTTAGCAATAAACTTATTAAAATATTTTAATTTCTTTTGTAGAAGAAAATTGTTTGACCCTAGATTAATTCGTAAATTAAATGGGTGGCAAAATGCTCCCGTTCCTATTTGTTTTGGTGGAGATATCAGAGCTTTATCATGGTGCTGTCATCCAGCATATTCCCTTACATTTTCAACTCATTGTATGCGAAATAAGGCTCTTGATAAAATAGGAATGAGCGAAATAGAATATATGAAAATTAAAGATGAATTCAGTAAAGAATTTGACCTAGATGATGATCGTGTTTGTTTTAAATCTTTATCTTATTGTTGTATGCGACGGGGGGGTTGTCCAGGAGAACGCGACAACGTCCTTAAAGAAAAATTTGGCAAAGATAAACCTATGGAAGAAGTCTTAGAAAAATATTTTAGGTTTAAAAAGCTTTTAGCAATAAGGATCTTAGAAAAAGCTAAAAATCAAGAATTAGTCAAGCCATATTTGGAAGAATTAAAAAAATCAGAATAGACTATTACTTTTTTTAGAGATTTTTTTATACTTTCCGTTTATAAATTTCAATAAACTTTTTTAATGAACGGTCCCAAGTTTTTTCTACTTCTGGGGGAAATAAACAGCCGGGCAGTTCTCCATTTGCCCAATGATATTTCAAGCAAGCACAACATTTTCCCCTACGGGAACAAGAGGTATAAGTACAAGAACAATCTTTCAAATTTTGTTCAATTTCACAATCCATAATCAAACCTCTGGTAAATCATCATTTTTTATTAAAGAATAAAAGACTACAACACTTTAAAAATGATTTATTATTTTGAATAATTAGTAAATATTTAATAATTTAAATAAGAATTCTCAAAAAATGATATAAAGAAATCTGATTTCATAGTAGGAATTAATATGGAAGAACAACCTGTAAGATCTGGTGGATCATTCTCTGAATGGTGTTGTTTTATTCTCGCAGCTCTTCTTGTTGTTATGCAATATTATGTTTATGGAACGATTGACCCTTTATCTATTTATTTCTTAATTTTCGTTGTATTTCTTATCTTTATATCTATGTATAACCGTTTAACTCTTCGTCGTAAAGTCTATTCTCACCTCTTAAATTTCTCAAACAGCAGAGTTCCAATACAAAATATTATGAAAGATTTACAGATAGGATTCTTTGATGTTATGTACATATTAGGAGAGATTCAGAATAAAAAGAAAATACCCATCGAAATAATAGAAAAGACGGGTGAAGTCGAAGTTGGGCAAGTGGGTAAAAAAATTAAAGCAATCCCACAAAGCAAGGAAGAAGATATTTCGAAACCCCCAATTTCAGATGAAGATATTAAGAAAGAGGGGATGGAAGAAATTAAAAATATGTATAAATGCTCAAACTGTGGGAGAGAAATGGGAGAAGTCTATAAATATTGTCCAGGTTGTGGACGTCCTCTTAAGAAAATTGATTAATTTTTATTTGGGGTATTATTTATATGGGAACAAAAATAGAGAAATTAAAAAATATGATTCATTTATTCTTTTCACATCATACAGAAGAATACTACAATCGTACTTTTACTATATCCGTTAGAGGTAAAGAATTTCATATTTGCGCCCGTTGTTCTGGAGTAGTAATCTGTTTTTTAGTCTCTTTCAGTTATTTCATTCTTAAAAAAATAGAATTAGAATCTACTTTTAGTCTTATTCTTGCAACTTTGTTAGTAATTCCAGTTTTGATAGATTGGGGAACTCAGAAATTGGGTTATAGAGAGAGCATAAATTCAATCAGGTTTATCACAGGGTCATTATTAGGTTTTGGTATAGCGTTGCTTCGATTTACATACGAGCATTATTTGATAACAATCATAGTGATTAGTATATATTTGATAGTTTTTTTTATTATAGCGATCCGAAGCCAGTAATAGAATCTTAAAAAATTATTGTTGTTAATCGCATTCCAAAATCTATAGCTAATAATAGTGCAGAACATATAGCTGATGCATGAATTTTTTTCGATGTCTCGAATATAAATGGGGAATAGACACAAGCATAATACATTATTATTAACATAAACGTCGGAACCATCAATTTAAGGACAAATTCATCAACAAATGAGATTCCTAACCAGCCATAAATTAAACCCCAAAGATAAATAAGTCCAAAGAGTATAAGTTTTAATATAGCTGTGAAAGAAATTGCTATTAACATTCTTTTTGCTATATTATCCTTATTATATCGTGATTGGATAAAAATGCGAGTTAAAGTTTCATCGATTAACATAAAGGGTATAAATAGAGAACTAAATATGATGATAGATGATAAGGAATTTGGAATTCTTAAAATATCAAATTCGGGAGAAGTGATGTTTGTTATTGAAAAAACATAAGTAAAACAAATTAAACCAATTATCAAAGCACTTAACAGTTTTTCTTTTCCAAATATAACTTCCTTTAGACTAAATCCTTTTAATTTTCGTGAGTATAAATAAATTCCAAAAATACCTAAAATTGTTGAAATAACAAGAACTGAAGCTAAGAAATTTCCACCAATTGATGGGATCCACCAAAATAGACCAGCCAAAGGATGAATTATAATAGAAGATATGAAATATATAAAAATTATTATGCCAAATAAATATAATAAATTAGGTTGATTTTCCTCTTTTGATTTATTACTTTCCGATCGCATTAAACCAATTGCTAATGGATAATTTACCCTTTTTTTCTTTTTTATATATGATATAATAGCTGAAATTGTTCCTATAAGTAAAAAGAATCCTAAAAATCCATATATATTTGACCCCACAATCAATCTATACTTAGCTAATCCAATACTTAGTGTTATTCCTGATGTGGTGTTGAAAAAAGCCTTTCTATACCATTTGACAATTTCCTCAGTTACAGCTGGGAAAGAAGGAACTACTTCATGTGACGTAGGTGTAATAATTAAGCGTCTGGCAGTTCCATTTGAAAAACTTCCCTCTGTTTTATATGGGGGAACAAATTTATTACCGCATGCAAGATAGAACAACGTCATCCCCTCCTCTATTGAAAATAAATCATCTCTTGTCCCCATTACTAATAACAAGTTCTGAGGATGGGTGGAGTTTATGAAATAGAGGAAATCTAATTTTGCCATACTCATACTTACAGTTGCATTTGAAATCTTTTCTAAATATCCTTGAGTTATAGCCGCCATCCCTCCAAGGGAGCCCCCATACACTCCAATTTGACTTGAATTTATAAATTTACAAAATGTTGTGAGAAAATTTATTGCAGCCTTAACATCTAATGCCAATTTTAAAGAATTTGCTTGAAAATTTCTCCAAGGAGAATTTACGAAATCAAAACCACCCAGAGATTGCCCATGTCCCCTAAAATCAATCCCTAAAGCTATCATTCCATTTCTATTAAAAACTTTAGCTAAACTTTCTAACCCATGATGATTTCCACCTAATCCATGAACAAGAACTATACCAGGAACTGTTCCGTTGTATTCAATTAGAAATAGAGGAAGTAAGCGAGGAATATAAAGTGTGCCATGGATTAAAGTGAAATCATCAGTGAAAAAATCGACGTTAATAGTATATGAATCTTGTTCTGGTTCATAATACAAAAAAAATAAACTACTAACAAGCAGAGATAATACGGTTAATCCAACCGCAATTTTTATTAATCCAATCTTTTTTTTTAGTTTCTTTATCGTTCCAAACACTGCCCTTTGTTATGAAAAAGATGAAGGTTTTTATATTTTTTAATACATTGTAATATGTTAAATTTATTTTAAGAATGTTTGAAAATAATAAAGACGAGGTATTAGACTCAATTCAGAAAAGGTTGTTGAATGTTGATTATTTTAATTTTAATAATATTTAGTACTCTTTTATTAAGCTTACTCGCGTTTATAGGGGTATTTTCTATTAGTGTAAATGATGAATTTTTAGATAAAATCGTTTTATTATTAGTAAGTTTATCTGCAGGAGCTTTAATAGGGGGTGGGTTTCTTCATTTATTACCAGAAGCTTTTGAAGCATCCGCAAATCCCGATTTTACAGATATTATAAATCATATAATATTAGAAGAAATAGGACATGATTTAGGAATCGATTTTTTTCCACTTATTTTTGAATCTCTTCAACATTTTACTGGTGTATATATTCTTCCTCACTCACATTTAGACATAAATATTTTCATCTATGCAATTGTTGGATTTTTTGCATTTTTCATAATAGAAAAGCTATTACATTGGCGTCACTGTCATAAAGGTTATTGTGAAGTCCATGAATTTGCCCATATGAATCTGTTTGGTGATGGTATCCATAATTTTATAGATGGCTTAATTATTGCAGCTAGCTTTATGGCTTCAATACCTTTGGGAATAATAACAACCCTTGCTATCGCTTCTCATGAATTACCTCAAGAGATTGGAGATTTCGGAGTACTTATTCATGGGGGTTATCAAAAACGAAGAGCATTGTTTTTAAATTTTGGAGTTGCAGTTATAGTCGTTATTGGAGGAATCATTGGCTATTTTATTGTTTCTATAATTAGACCATTTTTTATTTTTCTTTTACCATTTGCAGCAGGCGGATTCGTCTATATTGCTGCCACAGATTTAATTCCTGAGTTAAAAAAAGAAGAAAGCATGATAAAATCTGCTTTAGTTTTTCTTGTTTTCTTTTCAGGGATACTTTTAATGTGGTTAGTTAGGGTTTTCTTCCATGCTTAATCTTATTTTATAATGAAACCTATCAAATAAGACAATTTCATAACACTGTCATTTATATATGATATTATATAACTAGAATTATTAAAACTCAACAAAGTGAATAAAATGGTTTATGATTTGGTAGTAGTAGGAGCTGGTCCCGGTGGTTCAGCTGTTGCTAAAATTACTGCTGAAGAAGGACTAAAAGTAATTTTGATAGAACGTGGTCGTTATCCTGGTGAAAAGAATACGTCCGGATCAACAATTTGGGGGCATATAGCTAGAGAAATAATTCCTGATTTTCCTGCAGATGCTCCTATCGAAAGAGTTGTTGATGGAGCCAGAATGTATTGGGTTCCAGAACCAGGACCAAATTGGGCTGAAAATTCCAGTGCTTCTGATGATAGATCTAGGGTTGATCCATTAAATGTTTATAGAAACGAATTTGATAAATGGTGGGCTGAGCAAGCAGTAAAAGCTGGTGCAGAATTAAAAACTAAAACTAAAGCGGTAAATGTAATAAGAGATGGAAAAGTCATTAAGGGTGTTATTACTGAAACGGGTGAAAAAATTGAGGGAAAAATTACAATCGCTGCAGATGGAGTCAATTCACATATTGGTCGTATGGCTGGGTTACGGTCAAAATGGCCAGCTCAGGAAGTCGCATTATGTATAAAATATGATTGGTATTTCGGTGATGAAAATATTGTAACTGAACGTTGGGGTTCTGGGATTGAAGATGGGGTTTTGATAGAAGTATATTGGGGAGCAACGGTAGCTGGTGAAGCGGGCTATTTTTGGATATTTCCCAATAGAGATTCTGTGAGTCTAGGACTTGGATCATTAATGTCAGATTATGTCATTCTAAATATAACGCACACTGGTATATGTGGAATGCAATTGAACATCCGATTATCGCTCCAAAATTAAAAGGAGGAAAAATAAGAGAAATTCATGCGCACGCCATACCCTTAACTGATCCAAATCCTAACACTGGTCAGATTAATTCCTCATATGGTGATGGAATAATGATGGTGGGAGATGCTGCGGGCATGGTTTGTGCCATAGACGGTGCTGGTTGGTATGGTGCGGTTAAGGCCGGCAAGATTGCAGCAAAGATTGCTCTCAAGGCTATTGAGGAAGATGATTGTTCTGCAAAAATGCTGTCAAAATACGAAAAGAAATGGTCAAAGGGTGATGTAGGAAAAACTTTGTCTATTGGAAAAGAATTAGAAACTTGGTTAGTTCGAGATATGACGATAGATGGATTGGCAAAAATTATGGCTAGCCAAGGTGTTAATTCAATGTATCATCCCATGGATTTACCCCTTGCAGGTCAATTTAAAAATCTGGAAAAAATAATGGCAGGTCTTCGTCCTATAAGATTTGCTATTCGGCCATTTGTAGAACTAATGAGCCAGATGATAAAATAGGAGATAATGAGTATGAGTAAAAGACCAAAGGAAGAATATGAAGGTGCAAAACTTAGAGAGAAGATTAAAGGTTTTTTTGAAATGATTGAACCAAAGAATAAGGATTTTATTAAGGTTATAACTGAAAAATGCGGCGGATGTAGAATTTGCTATGAACAATGCCCTGGTGGATGTTTTGAAATGGAAAATGATAAGGCCATCTTTAAATACCCAGATTTTTGCTTTGAATGCGGTGCATGTTTTAATATTTGTCCATCCGACGCCATTGAGTGGGATTACCCCGAAGGAGGAACAGGGCTCGTAATGAGATGGAGTTAAATTTTCTCTTCTTTTATATCAAATCATTTTTTAATTCTTCGGGCTCCATTGTAAATCAAAGGAGATAGATTTGGAAAATATAATCTGGTTCTTTATTTGTATATTAGGGATAATTTCTATGGCACCAATTCATTTTTTATCTGTTGAACATTTAAAATTTCAAGAAAAATATGGAATGGAAAAAGGAATTAAAATTACTAGAAATCTTGGCTACATTTCAGGATGGGGATTCTTTATTTTTTTATTTGGAGTCTGGATCTCACCTCAACCTAGATTTATTATCCCCTTTTTTCAAAATTTGACTTTATCAATCCCAATAATCAATTTTTCAATTCCCTTAGTTCATCTTTTAATTTCTATACTTTTTATTATAATAAGTTGTGTAGTTGCAATTGCGGGAGTGAAAGAGACCTCTTTGAAAGTAGCAGAAACACATAAGGCAGAAAAAATTATTACAACAGGTATTTATTCCCATATAAGACATCCTCAATATTTTGGAGCAATCCTAGCACATATAGGTATAACCTTTTTGTTATCGTCGTTCTATTCTTTACTCTCAACCCCTTTGATAATTCTATATAATTACTTAACCTCCTGGAAAGAAGAGAAAGAGCTAATTAAAGAATTTGGTAAGGAATACGAAGATTACAAGAAAAAAGTTCCAATGTTTATACCAAAATTATGAGAAGCGTTCAGAAAAGATGAAACAAAGCATTGAAAAAATAATATAATAATAAAATAGTGTTTTATATTACTAATTTTCTGAAATAAAAAATAAAACCAAAAGAAAGCTATGAGTAATTTAGTAAGTTTTAATTAAAATTTTAAATTTTGAAATCTTCTTAACCTATAATTGTGGTGTTAATAAAATTTTTAAAATATTTTCCCTATAAATTTTTACATCCCACTCTTCATTTTCTTTAATTTTACTTGATATTTCTTCAAAAAGAGTTTTAAGTTTTAAGGATTCAAAATAATTTATTTTTGGAGATACTAAGATTATCATAAACCTATCACTCATTTTTCCACTAGGGATGGAATCGAAATAAATATATCCACACATATTGATATTTTCCATGTTTAATAAAAGATCTTGAGCTTTAATAAAGGGATTTTGACCATAAATAGATACTGCAGCGTGAAATAATTGAACTCCCACATCCTTTATAGAATAAGACAAGTCTTTTATTTCAGGGTAATAGTCTTTTATTGTTGGTCCTAATGCATCGTCCCAAATATATGAAGCTAAAAAGACATTATTTTTTTCATTTTCTGTAATTGAAGGACGTATCTTAATTTTAAAAGTATATGTGTCTTGAGCGATATCCCTTTTTAATGATTCAATTTTTTCGCTGGTTTCGAGTTCTCCAGAAATTATAGTAAGTAACTCTTCATCATTAACGGATTTATTAAGACTTTCTTCGAATCCTAACATTTTAACTAGTTGTTGAAGGTCATTTTTATGTTTTCTTAATTTATCAATCATTAACTTAAAATTTGTTATATCAGTTGTTGTAATGAAGCGATATGATATCTTGTCACCTTCACGAGAAGTGAAATAACGATTTTGAATACATTTTCTTTTTCCGTCTTTTTGAGAAATCCAGAATTCTATAATATTGGGAGGAATACCTGTTTTTTCTGTATCTTCAAAAAAATCACGTAAATCCTTTCTATCTTTTGGGACAGCATAATCCATTTCAAAAAAATTTGTGAGATCTTCTTTAGGATACCCAAAAATTTCACTTACACGGTCATTAAGATATACAACTTTTCCATTCTCGACAATTGTCAACCCATCAACTGATTTATCACATAATTTTCGAAATTTCTCTAATTTTTCTTTGTTAGACATAGTTTTACTAATCCGGTTATTTCTTTATTTCAGTTAATTTATACTCTTTTAAAATTATATCAGCTAACTTTAAAGCACTATCTGCAGCAAGTTGAGTTCCAACTCCATGGGTATCAGTTCCAGCGGTATCACCTACAACAAATAAACCTTCGATAGGTAATACAGATGATATTCTTCTTTTGCCAGATTGGGCAGGGGTTAAAGCTGTTCCTTCAACTGGACCTCCAGCTTTACCGGTATATCGAATATAATCAAAAGGTGTAAATACATCCATAAAATCTACACGATTCTCTTCAGCTAATTCAGGATAATAATCTAAAATATCGTTGTAATAAGCATCAGTCCATCGTTTCCAATCACCACCTTCTACTGAACTGGGAGCAGATGTTCCAAATATTACTAATTGACATCCTTTAGGAGCAAGATTTGGATCCATATTAGATAATATCGGAACTAAATAGCCAGCAGCTTTAGGAACCTTCTTACCTTGTTTTGCCTCTTCTTCAAAGCCTTTCAATGGAGTAATTCGAGGTTGTGTCATTTGTATAACTGGTATATCTTTCAATTCATTAATTGGTTTTTTCAAACCAAATTTAAATGTAATTGCGCTGTTAGATTGGATAAGATCTTTTACCGTTTTAACATAATCTTTATCAAAATATTCTTCACCTACTAATGTAGAAACTGTTCTTTTAATACCTGTGTTACTTATTACTATCTTTGATCTAATTTCCTCTTCATTACAAACAACACCAACGACCTTATCATCTTCAATCAATATTTTCGAAACTGGTGAATTTGTTCTTACTTCTCCACCATATTTCTTTACACCCTCAGCAAATGCATTTGGAATAGCTAAACATCCTCCAATTGGATATGTGGCATCATTTTTAAAAACTGCTTCTTGCAAGCATATAATATATTCGGCTGCTGAGGCCATTCTTGGAGGAATTGTAAAAAAAGTTCCACACATAACTGCAACAAGATCATGCGCTTTTTTATTAGTCGTTATTTCATTAACCCATGTTTTTAAATCAACTTGTCTTTCGTCTAATTCTCGAATTTTTTTCTTTGAAGTTTGGAGAATTGATCCAATTACAGACATAATTTCTTTTTGTTCTTCTTTTTTATAAGCTGATTTTTCATCTAAAGGTTCTTTCTTTTCAACTTTTTTATCTCTTGATGAAGGTCTTAATCCCATAACTGATGTAAAACCTTCTCTTCCTTTGACTTTTAGTCTAACTTTATTTGCAAGGTTAGGTACAAATTTAATATAATCCGAAACTAACTGACCTTTCTCATTTTTATATGCTATGCCAATTTTTTTCAAAATCTTCCCAAATCTCCCTTTAAGACCTTGTGAAAAAAAGTGGACAGCTACATCAACAACATACTTTCCCTTTTCAGTCTCTTTAATATATGAGCTACAGGCTCCACCAATTCTATCATTTTTTTCTAATACTAGAGTTTTATAACCTGCATGTGCTAATAACGCAGCAACACCGACTCCTCCTATTCCAGAACCAACAACAATAACATCATAATCATCCATATTATTCAGCTCAAATAATGCTTTTTATATTAATCTCATTTTAAATCCTAATAATAATATTACTTTTAATATCTAGAATTTAAAAAACACTGAAAGAGAATAGAATTGATTCGAAAGAGAAAATTTTGTGAAATATGTAAAAAAGAAATATTTACTGATTCAAATTATTGTCCTATTTGTAAAACCGAAATAAAAAAAGAGAGAAAATACTGCAAAATTTGTGAAAGGGATATTATTGTTGATCTTAATATTTGTCCTATATGCGGAAAAGAAATGTATGAATTTAAAAAAATTAAAGTCAGAATTAAATGTTTAGATTGTTTGGAAGAATTTTGTACAACTAAAGTTAAAAAATGTCCCATTTGTCAATCAACACAATTAGAAGAATTGGAATGCCCTTGTGTTTTTTATCCTATCGAATGTGTAGATCTAATAATGGAATAATTAATTTTATTTTAATTCTAAGCTATTTTTATGGATTTAAATTCTTTTTTGCTTAGACTTTTGGCTTTATTATATGTTCTTCTTCGTCCTCTTCAGAATCTTCGCCTTCAATGTCAATTTTCTTCAAGTCTTTTTCTATCATATCGATAGTGTCGATATTTCCAGCTAATTCCATGTATTCTACTACACTACCAATAAGATTATTAAAATTCTCTAACCCCTCTCGGATTCCATCTACAAAATTTGTCGATAATTCATCAAAAATTGCAAAAATTGATTTTCTTTTTTTGACATATTAACTTCATCCCTTGGTGATTAAATATGAGATACTTAACATTTAAAGAGTTATCTATTATTTAAATAATATATTTCTAATTTGGTTTTTTCAATTTAAAGATAATCTTCTGCCTCTTCTAAGTTTAAAGCAAAAGCTACCAAAACCATTAAATCAATAACTTTGAAATCTAGTTCATTTATAGACCCAGCTTGTCTTAAACTTATTGAACATTGTGGACATATAGTTGTGACATATTTTGCATCAGAATTCACAATTTCGATAGCTCGATTCTTTCCTATTTCTTGTGCATAATCAAGAAATGCAGTCCGAAGTGGACCTCCACAGCAGTTTGATTCTCCTTTTATATTTTCCATTTCAATAAATTTTACTCCAGGAAGTGCATTGATGATTTTTCTTGGAGCTTCATAAATCCCATGAAATCGACCTAAATGGCAAGGATCATGATAAGTGAGTGTTATATTATTTTCACGTTCGAATTTAATTTTATTTTCTTCAATTAATCGAGCTAATAACTCAGTAATATGTAAAACTTCAATTTTAAATTCTTCATCTATGAGTTTTGGGTAAATTTCTTTTAGAGTACTATAACACCCAGGACAAGAAGTAATAATTGTAGAGATACCTTCTGCTTTGAATTTTTTAAAATTTTCTCTTGCTATTTCTTCAGCAACATTAATTTCCCCATCCCAACATTCAAGCATGCCACAACATGGTTCTTCTTCCATAATTTTAAAACTATGATTAATTTTATTTAAAATACGAACAACGAGTTCAGCTGAATGCATCTCCCAATATGAATACATACAGCCTACATAAAACATGTTTAGTGAATTTTTATCTATTTTAATATCATCTGGGACCCAATCACATCGGTCATCTCGATCTCTTCCTAATGGATTACCTTTAGATAAGACATTTTCAGTAGCTTTAATAAATCCTTTAATCGGTTTGCCTTGTTCCTTAACAATGTCTATACGCATAGATCTGATAATTTCTGGAATATCTAGCTCCGTTGGACATACTTCTCTACATAAGCCGCAGGTTGTACATTGATAAATAATCTCGATTAATTCATGAGGCAAAGGTTCTTTTCTATCAAGGTAATGTTTAACAAGTAAAAATATTGCACGAGGTGATGAAGTTTCAAATCCCTTTATTTTCCGGATTGGACAATCTACTCGGCAGTATCCGCATTTAGCGCAAATATATAATTGATCTTTATAATTTTTGATTCCTAATGTCATTTTATTTCTCATTTAATCCTTTCAATTGTAAAATTTGCAAATGATTTCAATATTTCTTTATATTCTGGATTCTCCAAATCATCTAAAATATCAACGATTTTTTTAATTAATAGTTTAGCTTTTTGTTGGGCATAAGTAATAGAACCTAATTTTTTAAAGATCTCAATAATTTTGGTCAAATTTTTTGGATTTTGTGCATCTTTATGTAATTCTAAAAATTCTTCAATTTCTTCTTCTTCCAAATTTCTTAAAGCATGAATTAAATATAATGTGAGTTTCCCTTTTTGTAAATCCTTACCAATTGGTTTTCCAAGAACTTCTGGTTTTGATGTTAATCCTAACAAATCATCCTTAATTTGAAATGCAAGACCAAGATACAATCCATATTCTCCTAATGCGTTTATATCCTCTTTAGACCCACCACCAATAATTGCTCCTACCTTTGCAGCCAATTTAATTAGTGACGCAGATTTGTTAGCTATTATTCCAAAATAATTTGCTTCTTCAGTAGATTCAGATATTTTTGCAATAGTCTTATAATCAGACCTTTTTTCCCATTTTAGTCCTTTAAATATGTTATTTTTTACTCTATCCTTTAAAGTATCAAAAATATCCGCTTCCACTCGGGATTCGAAGATAGGCTGTCCTCTTGTTTCATTTTCAATATTGTAGATGGATGTAGATATATCAATTATTTCACCTTCAACTAATTTACTAACAGTTTTTAGCATAGGTTCTAATATTTGAGGGTGGTCTGTACATAGTTCGAGAGCTTTAGATGTAAAATAGGCACCTGCTAATATTGCAGTATTAACATCCCACTTTTTATGGACTGCAATCTTTCCACGCCTTAATTCATCTTGGTCTATTATATCATCCCATAACAAACTACCAGTATGGATCAATTCAATAGCTGAAGCTGAATTGAGTGCTTCTAATTGATTTCCACCAACAGCTTCACAAGCCAATAAAGTTAAAATTGGGCGGTATCTCTTTCCCCCCGCCTCTATAATATAATTAGCGGTGTCATAAAATTTGTTACCCATCCATGTATTAATCAGTTCCTTAAGCTTTTTATCAATTATTTCTGATTTTTGATTAATTATTGTTTCAATTTCCACTAATCTAACATCCCACGTTGAAATAGATTATGAGGATCAAGCAATATCTTCATTTTTTTGATTAAAGGTAAATTTTCTTTTGAAAAATAAGCCTCCTTTGAACATTCATATACTCTTTCTTTAACATCTCTATCATCAGAAGGACCAATTATAGCAAAGATGCACTCGTTCGGAGATAGAAAATGTCCAATAATGCTATAATCTTTAACTTTATACCAGCTTTCCTTAAAATCATTATAGTACATCAAAAATGGTTTAGAGTAGATTAAATTTTCTGATATATATTTCAATTGGTCTGAAATATATAAATTATCAACACCTTCTGTTTTAATATCCTTTAAAGAGTATAATTTCTCATTATCACCTTGGACCATTTCTGTTGATCCTTCTAAACTAATTAGAAATTCGATTTCTATATTTTTAGGCTCTCCAGACCTCTTAGTAGAACGCGTTATTATTGTCAAATTTGAAAGTGAGTTAAGGGTTTTTAATGAATTAAGGATTTTCATACAGTTTTCTATATTTGGATCATCTATAGTTTCATAAGTTAAAGAGATATCATAGTGTAATTCGGGAGTTGGAATTAAGCCCAGGGTCACATCAATAATTATTCCAAAAAATCCCATAGATCCAGCTAAAATATCAGTAAAATTATATCCCGAAGTAAATGGAGGAGTATTTTTAGTCCCTAATTTTACTAGTTTTTTTGACGTTAATAGCGTAACACCTCTTAAATAGTTTCTAATGGACCCATATTTATATGATCCAATTCCGAATCCATTATATGCAATAAACCCACCGATTGTTCCATTTCCAACGGGAGCTAGAGGAAGTTTTAAATTTTTTTTCTTCAATTCTTCTGAAAAATGATTAAAAACTAAACCTGTTTGAACTGTAGTCGTATATCTTGACTCATCTATTTCAAGGATTTCATTAAAATTAGTTAAATCAACAATAACATCACGTGAATAGGCTCCAAAGGTATTTCCAAAGCCCCTTGGCGTGATTCCACAAATTTTATGTCTTTTTATTAGCATTAATAATCTATTGAGTTGTCGAATTTCTATAGGTTTTACTAAGGCAAGAGGATTATGTTCTGGATATAAGAATTCACGGATTAATTGAGAGAATCTTGATTCTTTTGTTATAACATTATCTTCTCCAAACAAATCTTTTAGATCCGAAATCAACTCTTCTTTTGTCAAAAATTTCACCGTTTTTGCTTTGGAGGTGGTGGTGATAATTGATCTGGGACTCTGCTTTCGGTAATTTTTCCCGGATTTAAAATATTATTAGGATCAAGCATGTTTTTTATTTCTTTAAAGAAATTAAGAGCTTCGGAAGAATAAACATGCTTCAGATATGGAGTATTATGAAGACCAACTCCATAAACCGTCCCTCCAACTCCAAGCCCAAGATTTATTATTTCACGACTTAAACTTAATAGCTTAAGATAATCCATTCCCTTTCGTTCGTCCGCTAATAAAAAGGGCATACACAACATCGTATTTCCATGGCCTAAAATTCCAAAAAGTCCAACTTCAATATCTTTCTCATCACATAATTCGTTATATTGAGATACAAAATCAGGAATATCCGTTAATGATAATCCTATCTCTAATAAAATCATAGATGGACCGGCTCTTTTTATGAATAGTTCAGCATTATAACGCCTATCCCATTCCTCAGAAGCAAATACTCCATTAATTAATTCTCCATTAGTAAGAATGCTTAAGATCTTTTCTTTTTGCAACCCTAGATTTTTAGGAGTTCCTTCAAGAGCAATAAAAACCATTAAATTATGCTTAGGAACTTCAATACCTAATTTTCGACTTAATCTTAAGAAATATTTATCAACCAACATTAAATGATATGGCTTGATCCCCTTTCTTAATAGATCCGATATTCCTTGAATTGCAGAACGCGTATTTTTGAATCCAAATGTTAAAGCGGTTATCCCTTTAATAGGATATGTTTTCAAGCAAATCTTTGTTACAATCCCAAGTGTCCCTTCAGCTCCAACAAATGTAGACGAAAAAGGAGGAGCCACGGTAAGTATTTCGCCTGTGGGTAATACAACTTCAAAATTAATAATTTGTTCTGATATTGGTCCAAATTTGGGAGCTCCTATACCTGCATAGCCACCAGAAGAAATAAATCCACCAATAGTTGCCGATGGAGAGCTAGAAGGATGGATACCAATTTTTCTATTGAATTTTGCTAGATATTTAATTAATTTTTTCCAAGATACGCCAGATTCGACTATTATATATTTTTTTTCAGGATCATAACCAATTATTTTGTCTAGAGATGTAAGATCTAAGATAATACCACCAGAAACAGCAAGTGCCCCGCCTAAACCAGCCGAAGCTCCAGCACGAGGTGTTATAGGGACTTTTTTTTCATTAGCTAATTTTAGAATTTCTGAAATTTGTGAACTGGAAGTTGGTCTAACAACATATTCAGCAGGTTTTATGTCATATAATTTTAGAATAATAGGAGGTAAACTAGCAAGATCACTATTATATACAATTAAATCTAATTCTCTATTAGAGACATTCTGTTTGCCGCAAATTTCTTCCAGTTTCTGGTAAATTTCTGTCATTTTAAACAAATAAATTTGATAAATTAATTAATCTTGTAGTATAACAAAAATAAATAATTTAAGTTTCAAATAAGA
>JABXJV010000384.1 GCA_013375355.1 Candidatus Helarchaeota archaeon | reverse complement strand
TTTGTCAATATTTGATAACAAAAGGTACTTAAATGTGAATGAATATTCTTTCAGAGAGTATGAATGGAATATGGATTCAAAAGCCGCAGAAGAGATTTATATCAGGGGTCTTTCCGATTATTTCTTCAAGGGACAGTATGATAAAGCAGCGCTAATTTTTAATAGCGCCCTCAAAATATACAAAAAAGATGCAAGAATTTACACCCGGCTTGTCGAGTGTTATGCAAGATTGGGGGATTATAAAAAAGCCCTTTCAGTTTTAAATATTGGGGCGAATGAAATCGTCGGTTTTGATGCAATGCCAGGAATCTTAAGATATAGAAATGAACTGAACGATAAAATAAACGAAACCCTTCAGTTATCCACACAAAAGAAACGAAATATATTTATAAGAATATTAACTTATCCTAAAAAATTGTTCCCCTTTTAAGAAATAAACCAAAGATTGGTCAAATCTTATATTATGCTCTTTTCCAATCTTTGTAATCTACAATTGCAAACCTACCTGATGATAACATATTATATTTCAAAATATTACGCTTATCAATTCAACTATTCCTTTAAGTTTGTGATAAATTAAATTTTTAAAAATAAAATACATCTGTTGCTATTATTTTTAATTAGAAAAAAGTGGTATTAACAATTTTCTGTTAAATTACTTGTAAAAATATATTTAATGTAGGGAAATAACACTGTTCTGTTCTTATAATATAGAATAGTAAGTCAGGTTCCTTAAGAGGTTAAATATCAAACATTTTTTTATGCCTTGAAAAATTGCCTAAAATTTTAAGAAATTTAAGCTATGTATTTTCGGATGAAAATTATTATATTTTATAATTAATAAATTAATTAAAAGAATATCTTGATAATTATTTAAATTATATTTAAATTTTATGTTTAAAAAACAAAAAATGTAATTTTAAAAGATTTATGTCGGAAATGGATAAAATAATAATAAAGGGTGCAAGGGAACATAATTTAAAGAATATCGATGTTGAAATACCGAGAAATAAACTCGTAGTAATCACTGGTTTATCAGGTTCTGGCAAATCTTCACTTGCTTTTGACACTATATATGCTGAAGGGCAGCGGAGGTATATTGAATCCCTTTCCGCTTATGCGCGTCAGTTTCTTGGCTTGATGGAGAAACCCGATGTCGATTATATTGAGGGGCTTTCTCCGGCAGTCTCAATAGAGCAGAGGTCTGCAGGTAAAAATCCCAGGTCAACTGTTGGCACAATTACAGAAATCTATGATTACTTAAGGTTATTATTTGCCCGTGTTGGTAAGTCATACTGCTACAAATGTGGTCGTCCAATTAAGAAGCAGACTGTTCAGCAGATGGTTGACCAGATAATGAAACTGCCAGAAAACTCTAAGATTCAGGTCCTTGCTCCTATGGTAAGGGGGAGAAAAGGAGAATATAAGGAATTATTCAAAAAGATAAAAAAAGATGGTTATGTTAGGGTGAGAGTTGATAATGAAATTAAGAATCTTGATGAGGAAATAGTATTAAATAAAAATAAAAAACATAACATTGAGGTGAT
>JABXJV010000383.1 GCA_013375355.1 Candidatus Helarchaeota archaeon | reverse complement strand
ATCCAGGGTATAATAAATTTTTATAGCAAAAACCGTATTCCCTAATCCCCATTTAATATTTTCATCATATAAATCTCCGGATAGAGAATAATGGAAAAATCCGGGAATTTTTTGGCATTTCAATCTCCCCAAAAATTGAGGAGCCTTTTCTTTCAGTTCAAAAAGCCAGTCTATTTCTCTCATAATTTCCTTTTTATTACCCCCAATTTATTCAATCCTTTCCACCTTAAAATCATAAATTTCATTTTATAAAAATTGATTTTAGTAAAAAATTTAACCTGTTTTGGTTGATACTTGCCATCTAAAACATCTTTACAAATTTTTTCTCCAAATTCATAATATCTTTGAGCAACTTTTTCTATAGAAAATTTAGGAATTTGGGATTGATACCAATAGTAATTTTTAGCAATCTTTTCTATTTTTTCTAGTATATCTTCTTTTCTATTAAAAATCTCCCCCCCTCTCTTGACTAATTCTGAGTGTCCTCCGTTATTTAAAGCAACTGCTGGCAGTCCACAACTCAAAGCCTCAATTAAAGAATTTGAGCAGGGATCGTTTTGACTGGCAGTGATATAAATGTCATTTTTTTTAAAAATTTCCGCCAATTTTTCTGGCAAAATAGGCTTAACACATTTTATATTTTTAAATTTAATCGGTGAATTACCTACAAAAGTCATTTCATATGTTGAAAAATCCAAATTCTCATCCAAGAATTTGTAAAATTCAAAACCCTTTCTCCAGTTAGATGACCAGCTTGCAGCAATAAGCTTGATTTTTCCATCTGAATTAAATTCTTCTTTATTCTCTTTATTAAAAATTTCATTATCCGGACCGTTATGGATAACGGTTTCATACCTTGAAGAAATTTTAAAATATTTTTTATTTTGTTTTCTACACCAATTTGATTGAAAAATAATCCCATCAACAAATAATCTATTAAATAAGAATATTATCTTATCTATTTCTTCATCTTTTCCTCTCACAAAAGAAATAGGACCATCAAGCCTATGGACAACAATTTTAGAAGAAAATCTTTGTTTTAGTTGAAGAATTTCATTAAAAAACTGCTCATATCTAAAAGGGTAACCATTAAATAAGATTATCTTTGCTTCTGCAGGATTTTCTTCATAGATTTCTTTTCTAATAAATTCTTTCTTTAATCCCTTTAAAAATTGGTTTCCCCCTCCCCAGGATCCCTCTATAAATTTAAACAGAATAGAAATTTTCATAATTAAGAATTTTCTAAAATTACTCTTTTATATTTTTCTTTTAATAAATTCTCATTCATTTCTTTTAGCGCTTTTTGGTAGTTATATTCGATATAACGCTCAAAACATTGAAAGTTCTCTACGAATCTGTAAATTTTTTCAATTAATTCTCCAACATTATTTTCATCAAATATCAAATCAGGATGTAAAATATCGGACGCTAACCCTACATTAGTGCTGAAAATTAATGTTTCAGTTAAAGCACTTTCTAATATTGATTTTGGGCCACCCTCACTTTTTGAAGTTACAATGTAAATATTTGTTAAATTGTAAAGATAATTGACTTTCTCTAAAGGTAAGTTATTACTCAAAATATCATCTTTTTTATTTTGGATATAAGAATAATTTCCATAAAATAAAAAATCTACATTCTTTTCAAGACATTTATTAATGATATAATGCCTTCTTGGACCCGCTAATAACAAAGTAAATTTTCCCTTCGGTAAATTTTCTAAAACTTCAATTAATAAATCTGGATTTTTTTGCCATTTCGATTGCGATAAGTCTTTTCCCAAAGAGTCTCTTTGAAAAGAACCTATCACAATTTTGTTTTCTAATCGTTCCCAATTTAAATTTAATCTTTTGCAAATTTCCTCCTGCGAAAAATAGAGCGGCTTAAAAATTTTTGGGTCCACGAAAAAGGGAATTTTATAAACTCTTAATTTTTTTTCTTTAAGAAATCCATAAATTTTTTTAGAAGGTGCTATAAAAATATCCACATATTTAGAAAGGGCTTTTAACTTTTCTGGACAAAAAGTGATATCATTGGTAATCACCACAATGATTTTAAAATGTAAAATTTTTCTAAGTAGCTGCATCCAAAGATATTTCGGATGAAATAATAAGTTATACCAAACACAAAATATATGAGTGGCTTCAAAAATGTTGTTCGTAATTTTAAGATCATTTTTTTTCAAAAAATAAGCAATTACTTCTCTATCTTTATCGATAGACCAACATATATTGTCTTTTCCGAATATGAAAATTTTCGCTTTGCTATTACCCATATTTTACCAACCTAAATTGAAGTTTTTCTATCTTTAGAGCTATATCTTATAATTTTTCTTGAAAGGTTTTAAAGTATGCTCTGAAATATTGCAGATTTTAAAAATCTTTCTGAGAATCTTTTTAAAAATAAATTATTTTCCCCTCTGTCTTCTACCTTTTCGCTGCTTGAGTAATAACCAATCCAGTTTTTCTTTAGTGCGAGCTAATCTCACATATATATTCGGAGTAAACAATGCACTGCCAAAGTGAACAAAGTATATTAACTTAAACGGATAGAGCTTTATTGCCCTCAAAAGTTCTTCTCGTCCTCTTTTCATATTTCCGGCGCGGCAATATAAAACTCCTATTCCGTAGCGATGTTCACTATATATTCTTCGTTTTGATGCAATTTCACTAAAAAATTTATTTAGGAGCATAACTCTTCCCTTTATTTTAGCTTCAAGGTTAGTGGTAATTCTACATACATGCCTGTAATACTTAATTAAAGGGCTTTCTATGAAGTCAAACTGATATATCTTTGCAATTCTAATACATATATCCCAATCCTGGCAACTAGGCAAGCTCTCGTCAAACAAGCCAACTTTTTCAAAACACTCTTTTTTTACAAGAACTGTTGAGATAGTACTTACGTAGTCTTTGAGAAGTAAATCTTCATATATCCATCCTCTTTTTTCAGGAACATGAATATCAGGAGCACGAATGTATTGTTTACCTATATATTCACCAGTTTCATCGACACGAATAAGTCCGGTATAAACTACCCCGAGCTCTGAAGATTTATTATCAAAAAAGATTATCTGTTTCTTCAACTTCTCAGGTAACCACTCATCATCATCATCTAAAAAGGCGATATAGTTACCCTCAGCCCCTTTGATTCCTGTATTCCTGGCAGCTCCTCCCCCCCTGTTTTCCTTATGCCGGATGTATCTAATTATTTCATTATCAAAGTTCTTAACAACCTCTTCAGTATTATCTGTTGAGCCATCATCAACTACAATGACCTCAAAGTTTTTATATGTTTGATTTAACACACTCTTGATAGCTCTCGCTATTAAGTGGGCTCTATTATATGTTGGGATGATTATACTTACTTGAGGATTATTGTTCTTCACAATTATTACCTCATTTCTTCTTTAACTTTAAAGAATTGATAATAATGTACTTCAAAAATTCTTATTTATTCTTTCAATTTTAAATCCCACATTTCGAATCTCGATTTTACTTATTAGTGGAGAATTCTTGTTGCTTCTTTGCAAGTACAAGGATGTTCCCCCTTTTTAGTTTAGACCTTATGGCAATTTGCCCTAAAAGTTTCATAAGAGGCATCAGTAAAACCTTAAGTGCAATCTTTCTATCTGTTATTCTATCCAATTCCCAGGCAAGTTCACCTAGAAAACCAAATGCATACTCTGTTTCTATAATCTTAAACTCAACCTTCCGAAGAATGGATTTTATTTCATCAAGCGTATATTGCTCCCCTATGTGCTCTTTTGATGCCCACTCATTAAATTCAGCAAAGAACTTGTCGGGGAAAATACGTTCTTTTCCAATATCACAAGGCATATGAAGATAAAGGTATCCTCCATCCTTCAGTGCTTGGTAGAAATTCTGCATTACCTTAACATTATTTGGGATATGTTCCAAGACATCGATACAATAGATAAAATCATAAGTATGCTTACCTTCTAACTTTAAAAGGTTACCCGCTTTAAAGAAAAGATTGGGTGGATGATCACTTTGTAAATCCCACATTTTGATATCCATTGCTATTACTTCAATCCAAGGAAATGCCTGAGCCATTTTCATACTATACTGTCCTCCTCCGCAACCAGCATCAAGAACTTTGGTAAATTTATCCACAGGCAATTTCTTAATGCATTTCCAAAAGTATAAGTTTCTTATATAACCACCCATATGAACCGGATAAAAAGGGGTATAATAGAAAAGACATTTAATGAGACCTCTGGGTATGTTAATGTCTCTTTGACACATTTAGGCAGACCTATTTTGCATTCATTCTTTCTTTACCACCGTATCATATATCTCCTCTAATTTCTGAACCTGTGTTATAACACTGTAATTCTTTTTGATGTGCTCTCGCCCCCTCTTTCCCATTCCCTCCCACATATCAGGATTAGAAACAAGAAACTCCAATTTTTCTGCTAAGGCATCTACATTTCTTTCTGACACTAAATACCCACTTTCTCCATTAATAACGACCTCGGGTATATCGCAATGGGTTGTAGAAAGAACCGGCATGCCAGATGCGGACGCTTCTACGATAGATACTGGTGCTCCCCCTTCGATATCACCATCAGATGCATGGATGCTTGGAGAAAGAAAGACATGGTGTTCATATAATTCTCTCAAAAAAATAGGGTACGGCTGATAGCCCATCATCTTTACACAATCATTTAACTTATACTTTCTGATCGTTCTCAATATCTTTCCCTTTTCTTTTTCCTCTCTTGATGCACTGCTAGAACCTCCAATGATAGTTAATCCCAGTTTTAATTGAGGACAAGCTTGTTTAACACGTCCGAAAGCTTCAACAGCATAAGGAATTCCTTTTTTTTCTCTAAAATTTCCCACAACCAAAACATAGACTTCTCCATTTTCTGTGGGTTTCCGTAGCATAAATTTAACTCTCTCGAGGTTAATTCCTAAATGTTGAATAATAATATTCTCTCCCGGACATCCAAGCTCTACTAAACATCTCTTCATATAAGGTCCCTCCACAAGGAAATAATCTCCCTTTTGGAATAACTTTCTATATTTTGTCTTCCATTCACTATGTTGACGTGGAAGTCTACTCAAATCATAACCATAAAAAGAAGTAATTAAGGGAAATTTAAATATGCTCTTAAGTCTTAGAAAATCATAGCCAGAGGGACCAAAGTGAGCATGAACCAGATCAGGTTTATCTTTTATTAATGCAAATATAAAATATGGATAAAAATTAAATAACTTATGCCACCCTTTGTTAAAAAATGTAGTTAAATTTCCTATTCCCTTTTTTAACTCCAAAGATCTAATTTTTTCTGTTGGATATATGTCCAAATTTTGTGTTTTAGGGGCGTAAACGATAGGCCGGTATCTTTTAAAATTTTTTATCTGTCCATATATCCATGTTTGTGTAATTGGCAAATAGGCACTAGCTGTATAATGAATAACTGTTTTCATAACTTTTCCTTCTTAGAACATGAATCACAATTGTCCCACCAGGCTATTTCTTGAGTTGAAGGCTTCAACTGATGCAGCAATTGAAAAACCTCTCCATACAGGGTTCTATCCAATATGAATAAAAGACCAGCGTAACTTATTACTCCAACGATCACAGCCAATATAAGTGTGGTCAAATCACTCACTCCTAAAGAATCTTGCAAGAAAAAACGCAGTGCGAACACAATCCCTCCCATCTCCAGAGCGGCTAAAACCGCGGGGATAAGTTGTTTGAAAAGGTGACTAACTCTGAGATTAATTAGTCTAAAAGGAATGGCAAAGTTTGGATATGCTAATAAAAGCACAGCTATGGCATAAGCAATGGTCACCCCTTCTACATCCCCATGAAGCCCGATAACAAAAGCAATACCAACAATGGCTACAGAGAAAAGCCCCCAGCGAAACATAATATCAGTCCGTCCTTGTGATTGATATATCCAGCCCACTGTTGTACCTATGGATTGTATCAAACCTACCAAGGCAAGGATTTGAGCCAAGAAAATTGACCTCTCCCATTGAGGCCCAAAAATCACTCTGATAAACTGAGGAGCAACGACAGAAAACCCAACCATTAATGGAAAAGTCACCGTAGCAATATAACGGGTAGTCTT
>JABXJV010000382.1 GCA_013375355.1 Candidatus Helarchaeota archaeon | reverse complement strand
TTCAATTTTTACTTCATACTTGAAGGATTATATGGTAATAGAAAAACTAAAAACAAAGCGGTAGAGCACGAATTTAAAAACTCAAATGAATTTCAAGAAATTGTAAAATGGATTATAGAAGAATTAAATAAAGCGCCAAAACATCTAGAAAAAATAAATCAAATGCTAAAACGCAGAAATAAAAATCTAAATGTTGAAGGAATAATTCACTTAATAGTCAGTACTAGAGGAGATCTTCATCATTTTGTAAATAATCCTAATAAACCGCAAGGAACACCATTTAATCATAAAGAATTTACATCTATAGCTTGGGTAGCTCAGGGTTTAGCAGTTAGGGCAATTCTACAAAAAATTTTAGAGATTAATTTAGGTTAAGTAAATAATGGATCATAAAAAAGGTCAGGTTAGTTCTTTTCGTTTTTTATTCGAGGGATAGGAAAATGAATTCTAAATCAGATATAGAAAAAATGAAAAATCTAATAAAAGAATTGAAAGAAGAATCAAATTCGTTATCTTATGAATGGTCTGAATTAAGGACAAGATTAGATAGGAAGAAGATAAGGGAAAATAGAAAAAAGTTACGTGAGGTTTATGAAAAGATAAAAAAAATCAATTATAATATTGGTAAAACTTTAGAAGAAAATGCAAAAATATTGAAAAATCCTGAGAAAAAGTTGGTTTCATTGTTAGAAGCTTTTAAATACTTTAAAAAGTCAAGTTATGATGAATCATTAAGAATTTTGGGGATTTCTAAAGAAATTTCAATATCGATTAATAATAATAAAATTAAAAAATTTTGTGAAGCTCAGATATTATTCATAGAATGTGAAATTTTAGATGATAAAGCTGAAGAGATTTGGTATGAATGCCTTAATCTCGGTGAACAAGGAGAAATTGAACCTCAAAATCCTAAATGTATAGAATTGAGCTCTCTTCGAGATACAATTATTGAAAAATTAAAAATAAGTTTGTCATTGGCTGAGAAGATTGAAGATCTTGAATTACAAATTAAAATTTTGAATAAAATTTCATGGAATTTACATAGACGTATTGATAGAGATGAATTTCGGGAAGAAAGAATTTCATATCACAAAAAATCAGCAAAAATTCATGAAAATTTAGCTTATAGTCTTAAAGATACAGATATATCTATTTCAAGGCAGCATTTGGAAAGTGCAGCATTTGATTATATACAAATAAGATTAAAAGAGGAAGTAAAGAGGGTAAATCAAATAATTATGAATAATTATAAGGATACATTATCAAAAACGGAACTTTTTTGGCTGAAATGGGACTTTGCTTCACACTCAGAACATTTTAAAAAATTAGCAGATGAATTGGAACACACTGAGGGGGAACGATCTTGGATATTAAGAGCAAGAATTTTTCAATATAAATTAAGAGCGGAAGAAAATTTGGAAGATTTAGAATCTTACTTTAAAGCAAGTGAATATTGTGAAAAATTACAAAAAGAATTTCATGGAGATTTGAAAACTGGTCCTGATATGGGTGATTCTTATCTATATAAGGGATTAGGCTATATTAGAAAATCAATTTATGAAGGACCATTAAGTAAATCCGGAAAAAAATTATTGGAAGCAGCGATTAAGAATATAGAAAAATCTATCGAAGTATCTGATTGGGCATTTCTAAATCCGATGTATTTGGCAATATATAAAACTATTTACGCACTTTTAGATTTATCATTGAACAATATAAATAAAACAAAAATTGAAAAATTATTAAAAATAGCTGGTTTTTTAAGTTGGCAATATGGTGTAGATTTTGAAAATAAAATAGTCCAAAATTTAGATTTACTTATTAAAGCGATTTTTGAAAAGAACAACATTTCAGCTATTAAATATCTGCAACAAATTATGAGTGAAATAAATAAAATAAATTCTGAATCAAAGATATTAATTGAACAAGTTATTCCAAAGGTTTCTTGGGAAAAAATTAAGCAAATGGAATTTATTGATGAAGATAGCTACATGACATTGTTGTATAAAGTTAGTTTTTGGAATCGTTTTATAAAGAAAGCAATGAGTGAAAAAAGGATTGAAACTAAATTATGGGATTTTAAAGAAACCCTAACTATGTGGCATACAACAGGAAAAATAAAAGAAAATGCTGAAGTAAAATTCTGTGAATTAATTGCGGCTTATGCAAATGTCGATGGTGGTGTTTTAATTATCGGAATTACAGATAAAATACCAAGAAAAATTGTTGGTATTGTTGATTTAGAGAATAAAGTAAAATTCACTAAAGAAATAATCAATAGGTATATTGATTATAACACTGATTTTACACATTTTCAACAAGTGCAAATTAAAGATGAACAAAATAATGATAAAGATTGTTTAATTATCGCAGTTGCCCAGACTAAAGATGAAATACTTGTCATTGATAAATCAGGCAGATTTGGATGCCCTATAAGATTAGAAACCGGATTAAAGAGGGTAAATCCAAAAGAAATAAGGGAATCCAAAAAGGATATTTCACAAGATAATTATTGTTTTATATTAAATCTTAATAGATTTTTACAAGATAATTAAAAAGATTGGTTACATTTTAGGATAACCTATTCTTTTTTAGATTCAATTAAATATTTTTCAACTATCTCTAAATCCTTTTTTGTATTTACATTAATCAAAAATTGAGGTTCACTCACTAACATGATGGCTTCTTCTTGCCATTCTTTAGTATTTTTCCTTCCATCAATGACATTAATTCCAACAGGGACTAATTTTTGATCTTGATAATCCATTACATAAGTGGGTTTTAAATTAAATTTTTCGAAATCTTCAACTCTAGCCATTACAGATAGGGAGAATTTCTTTGATTTTTCATGAAATGTTATTATTCGATTGATATCACTGCTTGAGATTAATGGAAAATCTCCTGAAATGATTAATACAATTTCAAGGTCAAAGTTTTCAAGAATTTGGCTCAAATCCTCATGATATCCTTCGCCAGCGGTTTCAAATATTTCTAAATCGAACTTTTTTATTAAATTTGAAGTTTTTGGAGCATTAGAGCTTGTTGCAACAATAATCTGATTCACATTTGATCCATTAGCAGCCTCAATGACGTATTCAATCATTGGTTTTCCTAAAATTGGGATAACGGTTTTCTCATCGTGAGATTCCATCCTTGTACTCTTTCCACCGGCCATTATAATACAGGTTACCTCCATTTAATACACCAAAATGCGTGCCCGTATCAAAATGACTAATAGAACTAATGTAGACATCCTGCAGATGTCATTAATTGCTCCAAAAGTGTCTCCACTCATTCCTTTAAAATTCCTTTTTGCAATTCCATATATAAATAATGAAGGAATAATACTACCAGCCAATATTATAAGTAATTGAATTAAAAACTCAAAATATGAAAAGTACCAAATCCCCCAAAATAAATAAATAGTTAATCTAATTCCATAATTCAAGAAAAAAAATAATATTATAGTTATAACAAAAGATAAAAAGAAATAGTGCGGTTTTGTTAATCTAACAAAAGGTTCTGCCATTTTAGAACCTTTTGCAGTAGTTTTAGAAAATGATGCTACCTCTAACATACCTAATTTTGCGGAAATTTCTGCAATAATTACACCGAATATCATAAATATATTTAAATATGAATAAGATACTGCTGTTGTCAATAATATAACTATTCCTAATACTATCCCCCCAGTTCCAGTATTGACATCATGCATGATTTCTAATTTTCTCTCAGGTGTACCGTGTGCCATAATTCCATCTCCAAAATCTAATAACCCATCAGTATGGTGTAAGCCAGTCAGCAGGAGAATTAAACCCAAGATTATGGGACCAATTAATGATTTTGGTAATAATAATAGTAAAATAAATCCAATGACTCCGGGAATTATTCCAATTATCATTCCAACAATAGGGAATAACCACGAATATCTTGCAATATCATCCATGCTTTCGATATCCATTCCCACTGGAATCTTGGTTAAGAAAGCAAAAGTATTACGAAAGCCTTTAAATATCTTCATATTTAATCTCCCTCGGAATATATTAAAGAAGAAACACCAGCGAGCAAACCGCCTATTATATCATCAATAAAAACTCCCATTTTTTTTATAATTCCTGGTTTTTTAGAATCGAATCGATAAAACTCAAAAATACCTCTTGTTCCAGCTATATAATTTGAAATTGCCATTCCTAATATTTCATCTGCAACAATATAAACAGGATCTTTTACGAAATTTTCCTTAGATATCATAGGAATTAATCCTTGTTCACCGTCTTCTTGAATTCTAAATGCTGACATTAGAAGAATTGCCACATTAGGGTCTTTTAAGAATTTATTTAGGTTTTTTTCCAGTGATATTCGTGCTTTTTCTTTAGTTTCAATTCCAGGATGGGGAATATACAATTCCATTGCTGTTTCAATTAAATCAGTAATTTTAATACCCCTCTCTTCTAACCTAATAATAATATCTCTATCGGAATTTTTATTTTCTCTTTTAATTATGGCTTTTTTAACAGCTATTTTAATTAAATTGCCAATTTTCGAACCAATCATAGTTGCCGTTCCTGCATATTTTATTTTCGGTCCCTCTTCTTGGCATGCAATTATGATCGAATCTGTAGTTGTACCTGTTGCATAGCCTCCATATTGACTTCTTATATCAAGATTTAATAATGCCATTGTTTTTGCCTCTGTAATAACTTGAGAAGTAGTGACCATAGCTGATAAATTTAAATTAGCGTTGGTTATTAATATAATATTAATAGTCCCATTTTTTTTCATTTCATCTTCAATTTGTTGTCCTACTTGTATACTATTTGTAGTTCCCCCTGTAACTATAACCGTAAGTTTAAATTCCCCGGATTCAAAATTTTCTACAATCACGTTTTCCATTTTTACAGCAGTCATTAAACCAACACATGATTCATCTAATCCGAATTTTTTTGCTGTTTGTAATAAAAGCTCTTCGGGCATCTGATGATCATAATCTTTTGGAACATAATGATTGATTATATATTTTGATTTTGTGATCCCGCCATTTAAAACTGCAGAACTTAAAATATTTAGAGGCACAGAGGATTTTACGATAATATTTTTATCGGAAACAGAAATATCAATTCCCTTGATACGTGATTCTAACTTTTTTTCTACCAAATAAATACATCCTTTAACATAATGTCAAACCAGAAATATTGAATTAAAAAAATAATGGATATCATAGAAATTAGGAATAGAATTAAAGTTATAAAAATTATTTTTAGACTTATTTTGATATGATTGGCTTTTAAACTTTCTATAGGATCTCCTAATTGATAATATCCGGGTTTTTCAAGTTGAACTTCAAGAGCTCCAGCCATGCATGACATTGACCACCCTGCATTTACAGATTCTATTTTATTTCTATCTCTCCGTAGAATTCTAAAGGCATTACTTGAATTTTGACGGGATATGGATGTGGCAGGGATCATTAGGATTGTTGTTAATCGTTCGGGTAGATAATTGAGAACATCATCTGATCTTGCAGAAAACCAACCAATATTTATATATTCTGGCGTTTTATAACCAACCATACTATCTAATGTATTAATAATTCGGAATCCAATTGCTCCCAGAACCCCTAAGAATGTCCATTCAATCCCAAAAAAACACCCAACTAAATTAAAAATGAAAAAGAAGAATATCGGAGAAGTTATACCATCTACTGAACTTTCTGCGATAGACTCGACTGCCGCAGAAATCACTTGTTCCTCAGTTAAATCTTTAGGATCACGCCTGACTATCATATTTAGATAGCTCTTTGCTTTCGATAATTCCCCATTTTCGATTTCTCTTGCAATTGGGATTGTAGAATCTCTCAAACAACGTATAGCAAATGAGGATTTAAAAAATACTGCAATAACTAAAATATAAATCAAAATCCCATAAATCTCTAAATATTCAATAAGAAATTTCTTTATCATCCAAAAACCGATTCCAAGAGGAGCCAAAAATATAATGAGAGAAAGAAAAGTTATTAAAAATCCTTTCAATTTATCCCTTTTAGGAGTATTAGATGATTTACTTTTTAATTTT
>JABXJV010000381.1 GCA_013375355.1 Candidatus Helarchaeota archaeon | reverse complement strand
CGAAAGACCTCACGGATTCAAAAAAAACTCCTTTTTGCACCCAAGCATCAGCATTATCAGGATCAATTTCTAAAATTGGATTGTAACATTTTTGGGACTCCTCATACTTACGCAAGTACAATAAAGCCAAGGATTTGTTGCACCACGCTTCTAAACTGTGAGGGTTGAGCTTTATTGCTTCTTCGAAACATTTAAGCGACTCTTCGTATTCTCCTTGCTTTAATAGCACAAGTCCAGTCTTTATCCATTCGTCTTCGTTATCAGTACTCATTCTAAACTCAACTTAACATAAATAATCAATAATGAATTTCATATTATTTAAAAGCTTTATTTAAGTAAATTTAAAATTGGAGATTTTTCATTAATTTTAATAATACTATGAACTACAAATGTTTCAGTTTCTTTAATACCACCAAGTTTATGTAATTCATTTATTATTTGCTTAACTTCATCATTATCTTCTACTAATATTTCAATTATACCATCATATTTACCAAATAAGCGAGAAAATTCAGTTACTTGGGGTATCTTAACAATTTTTTTTTCGTTTTCCTCTCTAGTCTTAGAATCCGGATCTTCACGAAACAAAATATAGGCTTTAACCCTTAATTCTTCAATTCTTTGATTATTTGTTTCAATTGTAAATGACTTGATAAGACCTTTTTCCTCTAATTTTTTTATTCTTTGAGATACATTTTGTCTTGTCGTTCCCACTTGTTTCGAAATCTTACTAAGGGGTTGGTTACTATCTTCAAGAAGACATCTTAAAATCTTTTTGTCGGTTTCTTTTAGATCGCGGATTTTGAGGATTTTAGATTCCATTATATAACAAAACGCAATTATGTTTATAAATATTTTTGACAAATGTAAAGTAATATTTGATAAATTATAACCAATGTAAAAACATTTATATATACCGTTTTTTAATGTCCTTTGGTATTTGCAAAGATGATTAAAGCGACAAAAATGTTGTTTAAAGAACTGGAAGTGCATAATTACCAATTACATATGAATAATTAAATAATAAGGTGACCTAAAATAAATCAACCCATATATAGTACACTAGAAACTAAATTGACTGAAGAAGATTATATAAGATTATTAGCAATAAAAAATCCAAAATTACACCAATTTATTACAAAATATATTAAATTTTGTAACCCTTTATTGTCCTTTTAAGATTTCAAATCAAAAAAATTGTTTTAAAGGTAAATGATATGACAAAATATAATAATCCCAAAGATTATCCCATAAAAAATATTACTATAAAAGAGCGAAATGAGTTAATTGAAATATCAGAGAGATATTTAAGTTATGATTCTTTATTTACGTGGAATGCAAATATAAACGGATTTATTATCCAATTGCGCACAAACGATGCTCATTTAGATGATTTTTGGCGAGAGAACTGGTTCCCAGCTCCGAATGACCCAAATACTAGACCTCATGGAGTAATTTATGCAGTTTCAAATGTTTATGATACAGAGCCATCAATAAACTATCATTCAGACTCAAAAATATGTATTATAATTAACATTGAGTCATACAAAATAATAAGATCTATTGCATTAGGAATGGTTTTAGATGACTCCGAACAAAAAGAACAACTTCAATTCATTAGAGGAGCATTAATTGATTTAGATGGCGTAGGTATTGTAATTATGGGGTTATCGGATTATGATATAGCAACACATACATTCCTATTGCTCGAGATGAATCGTGCCAGAATTCATTCTAATGATTGGATATATGTTGAGCAATTAGGTGGTGAAAAAGGGAGAATTTCAACGTTAATTTCTGAAAGGAAATTTTTAATCCATAAAAATATTTCACAAATTAGTCAACGTTTAAGGCTATTATATGAAAAATGTAAAAAAGTAAACGATTATTTCATTTTAGATCCATTATGGATAGAGGGGAAAGAAAAATATATCAACACCACTAGAATTCGAGTGATATTTATTTTAGAATCCAATCCAAATGCTGAGGAAGTCGTTAAAAGACTGACTAAAAAAGAATTTATCAATTCTTTAACCAATGGAAAAGAACCTTTTCTAAATCCTCACATTTTAGTAAATTCTTCTAGGCGAACTGATTTGGAATTTGAATTTTACAAAAATATATATCAATATTCCGCAGTTTACTGGATAAATACATCAAAACCATTGTTTGAAATCCAAAAAACAATGAAAAATATTATCAATTCAAAAGAATATCTTCAAATGTTTGACGATTTTAAAGAAACATTAAAAATGGAATTCAATGAAGTATTAAAAAAAATTGACCTTCAAAAAATTAAAGCTGCTATTTCTCAATTGCCAGAACAAAAAAATGTTTCCCGTCCAAGTCCTGAAGAAATTAAAAAAATGGCAGAAATCTATGGACAAAAAACCAAGTTTGGAAATTATAATTTTGTATCCACAGTTAAAAATAGAAGTGCAGAATTAACTGTTTATATAGGATCAGAAGAAGTTTGGCAGCGAAAATTAAATCCAAGACAAATAAAAATAATTAAAAATCTTCCAGACACAATATCAGAAGTACTCGAATATATTAAAAAGACCCCTCTAGTAATGACTGTACGCACTATGGGTAATAATCCTTATTTTAACCCTAAATGTTCCCTTTTTGTTTCTATTCATCGAAAGGAAATGATTCGTTTAGCCTACATGTTGAATCAATCACTGTTTGAATTACGACAAGATAGTGACCCAGAGATTACTATAATTTACATACCAGAATGGCATGAAAAGGATCGACAAATTTTAGTTTTCCCGGAGATTGGTGTAACTTTCGTTTTAGGAACCGATTACTATGGGGAAGCAAAAAAAGGCATGTTAAGAATGGCGATGTGGTTTGCTAAGAAAAAGAGAATGTTAGGCTTACATGCTGGAGCAAAAATTATAAGGGCCAGAGATAGAGAAATAAATCAACTTAAAAAATATAGTGTCATTATTTTTGGCTTAACTGCAACTGGGAAAACAACACATTCTTGTCATAACCATAACTTAGACGAAAACATAGATGAAGGTATTGAAATTGTTCAGGATGATTTTGTAGCTTTACGAGAAGATGCATCTGCAATAGGAACTGAACGTGGTTTTTTCTTAAAGACTGAAGGACTAAATCCCGAAATTCAACCGTTAATTTACAACGCAATAACCGCTCCAGACGGTATTTTTGAAAACGTTTTGGTCGATTATCGAGGTAATGTATTTTTTGAGGATGATACCCTCACTGGTAATGGTAGGGGGATTATGCAAAGAGATAGATTTGGTAAATATAAGAGCGAAACTATCAATCTTCCCTCTTATTCTGAGGTTGATGGTTTAATTATTCTAAACATTACAAGGAGAAATACTGTAGTGCCTATCGTTTCTAAATTAACATTAGAACAAGGTGCAGCCGCTTTTCTCTTGGGAGAATCTATAGAAAGTTCAGGCAGCAACCCAGAGAAAGCTGGAGAATCTGTTAGAGTAGTTGGTACAAATCCGTTTATTATTGGTAATGAAGGAGAAGAAGCAAATATCTTTTATGAGCTAATAAAAAATCACGAAAATAAAATTCAATGTTTCTTATTAAATACTGGAGGTATAGGAGAAATAATGATAAAAAATGAAGATGGTTCAAAAACAATAAAGAGGAAAGTAGATAGAGTTGCTATAAAGGAAATGGCTGCAATAATTCGAGGTATAGCAAGAAAGAGTATCAAATGGAAAGAAGAACCTTATTTTGGGACTCTGGTTCCAGAAAAGGTAGAAGATGTTGATATTAAAAGGTTCGATTTAGAAAAATTTTATACACCCGAAGAAATTGATAAAATGGTTGCGCAACTTAAAGAAGAAAGAAGGCAATATATAAAGCAATTTCCGAATTTAAAGCCAGAAATCAAAAATGCATTTAAATTTTAATGTCTTAAATAGATTTAAGATTATAATAAACCCAATAATTTTCAAATCTCTTTTTATAATTAATTAAAGTTACTATTTATGTCCTTGAACTTTTAGCCTAATTTGAAATTTCTTCCAGAAAAAAAGAGAAAATGAGGGTTAGGTGAATTATTTTCAATTGTTATTGTTGAAAGCTATCTAATTAGAGTTAGCTTATACCTAACTGATCTAAGCCTTCGGAAACTGTGCTAAATACTCTCGTTCGATATCTAAATCCCTTTATATTTACGAATATTGCCATAAATCTGGCAATATAATCCATAGCTTTACCTAGATCCTCTAGTTTAACCTCATCTACATTTATAGATTCAAAACCATCTTTACCTGATGCCCCAGCCGCTGGAACAAGGCGTTTGATATATGAGGGAACCGGTTGTTTCTGCAGTCCTTCTAAATATACCTTTACAACCTCATTTACTATGTCGGGTGGATACCAACTAAAAACAATAATATAAGGCATATATATCATCTCCTTTAAAGCTTTATTTAGTATCATAAAAAGAAAAAATCCCCAAATGATACCAATTTTTAATAATTTCTTTGAAAATTTAAAATTAATTGTCTAATTAAGAGACTAATTGTAAAGAATTATTCTTCTTCAAAATATTTTTTTACAATTTTTGTAATTATTAAAATTAAGAGCTGAGTTCTTTTTTATAAAAAAGATGTTATTTAATTATTTAGATGGGTGGTTTTTATGAAAATCCAAGATTATTTATCTTTTAAGTTAAGTTTAGGACTAATTACCATTTTTTGGCTTAATTTTATATTTTTAACCTATATCGATGAATGTAAGCATCACATCTTATATATTTTAAAAATATAAAGTTTAATAGAGGAAATTAAGTAAAATAAAACTATTAACTTTGAAGATGAATTAAATGACTCAAATTACAGATAAAGTAAATATTTTTGAGGAATTGAAACGTATTGTTTCAGAAAATTATGTTTCAATGGACGATTATATTCGATATAGCTATTCACGAACTGTTGACCTTTTTTTAATAGGCACGCCAGATTATGTTGTCCGTCCAGGCACCCCTGAAGAAATAAGTGAAATTTTACAAACTGCAAATAAATATAGTATCCCAATTTATCCTCGAGGAGGAGGTGCTGGCGAAATGGGAGGCGCAAAACCTATTGGCGATGGTGGAATCGTAATGGACATGACTCGTATGAGAAAGATACTGGATATTGATCTTGAAAATCAAACAGTCACAGCAGAGTGTGGGATAACGTGGGCGGAGTTAAACAACGAATTATTCAAAAAAGGGTACTATACTGGCTCCATGGGACCGGGTTCAGGGCAAACTGCCGTTATAGGTGGGTCTCTTTCACATAACTCCGTCGGAGGGGGAGGAGGAGCTAAGTATGGGTCTTGTTGTAGAAATTGTATCGGTTTAGAGGTTGCGTTACCAAATGGTGATATTATCGAAGTTGGTTCTAGAGTTAATAAATATGTTGAAAAGCCGTTCAGTAAATGGGGATATGGTCCAGATTTCTGTGGTCTTTTTCTCGGCGATAATGGCATTTTCGGTATCAAGACTAAAGCCACACTTAAAATTTATCCCAAACCACCTTATAGAGATTATTGGACTTTTAAATTAAAAGGTAATACTGCTAAAAGATGCGCTAGAATAATGTTAGAATGGCGTAGCAAAGGGGAATTAGGGTTATATGATGCAAATTACGTTCCCGAAGCTCTTTCACTTGCCATTCAAATTGAAAAAAATTGGCCAAATTGGGATGGTGTTAGAGCGGCATTATTTTATTCTACCGAGGCATTTACAGAAAAAGAATTAGAAGCGAATGTAGAAATTTTAAAGCAAATAGTAGAGAAAAATAAAGGAGTCTCAATTGGGAGAGAAATCGAGAATGGCAACGTGGCAAAATGGCATTATGAAGAACAAGGTCATTGGCAATTATATCACAACTTATGGGGCATCTTTGGATTTGCACATCCAGTTACTACAGAATGTATTTGCCCAATCAAACAGATGCCTGCTATGGTTGCTGCTATTGATAATTGGGCAGCAGAAAATGGAGATAAATTCAAGAAATTAGTTGATACTATAATTAAAGTTGTTGTTACAGAACAAGATACTGAAACAGTAAAAATGTTAACAAATTTTTTAGGTACTTCCGCAGGCAGTGGTGAAATGCCTATGGCAGGAGAAAATAATATTGAGGTTACAGGAGGATTTTTAACAGTTGATGTTCCTGAAGCTCGTGATATTACTCTTGAATTATGGAAAGATATGTTTAGATTAGTTATACAAAAGGGTTGCTTATTATATATGACCGGAGAAATTGGCTCTCAAGCTCTGTTAGAATATGGTGCGTTCAGACCGGAGTTTTACAATTTCTTTAAGACTATTAAAAAGACTCTAGACCCAAAAATGATACTAAGCAGGGGAAAATACAATTTCTATGAGGAGGTCATGAAATAATGGAGCGTACAAAAGCTATAAGAAATGAAATAATGTGTTGTATGAATTGTGGAGACTGCCGTATTGCATTTCGACCTGCTATTGAAAGATTCAAAGTTTGTCCAATACGTGAAGTTCACCCTAGCGCATTTGAACCCTTTTTCTCACGCGGGAAAATGAATCTGGCTAAAGGTTTATTACGAGGAGACTTAAAACCAAGTAAAGAATTGGCAGATATTTTCTATCAATGCACCTCATGCGGATCGTGCCGTGAGGTTTGTCATCAATCTCATAATCCTTATATTCAAAATAATGTTTGTAAATATCTTGACCACATCAAAGTTTGGGAGGCTGTCAGGGCTGATTTAGTTGATGCAGGTTATGCACCCTTACCTCGACATGAAGAAATTACCAAATGGATGGAAAAAGAACATAATCCATACATGGAAAAACATGAAGACAGAATAAAATGGTTAGAGGGTAAAAAACTGCCTGATAAAGCCGATGTTGTTTTTTTCATGGGTTGCACAGAACCTTATCGAATTCCTGAAATATTAAAAGCAATTGTTAAAGTATTAGAAAAAGCTGGAGTTGATTTTACTATTTTGCATCCAGAGGAATATTGTTGTGGAAGTGTGGGCTTTCGTGTGGGTATGAGAAAAATAGCTGACGAATTAGCCAAACATAACTTTGATGCTATTAAAAAATCCGGTGCTAAAACTGTAATGACACACTGTGCTGGGTGTTATCGAACTTTAAAAGAAGATTATAAAGAATTATTTGGTGAACTGCCTTTTAAAGTAGTCCATGCTTCAGAATTTATTTTAGATTTAATAAAAAGTGACAAATTGAAATTGACAAAGCCGATAGAAAAAACTGTAACATATCATGATCCTTGCCATCTTGGACGGCACACGGGACTTTATGAAGCACCTAGGGAAATTTTGAGAAGCATTCCTGGATTAAAACTCGTTGAAATGGAACGGCATCATCAACATGCTTGGTGCTGTGGTGCAGGAGGCGGAGTTAAATCTCAATATCCAGATTTAGCAAATAAAATAACTGAGGATAGGGTAGAAGAAGCCGAACGGACAGGAGCTAACATCTTAACAACCATGTGTCCTTTTTGTGGTAGAAGTTTCAAAGAAACTATCGAAGCAAGAAAAACTTTCATTGATTTTAAAGATATTTTAGAGCTAGTTATAGAATCAATGGAATAGGATCCCAGAAGATTAATCCAAAAATTATATTAAAATATAACACTAAGAATAAAACCAATAATTACTATAAAAATAATCCATGCTGGAACAATAACTCTCCTCAATAACCATTGTCTCTTCCATCTCCTTAATTCTCTAATATGTTTCCTTTCTGAATAAAGTCGGTAAGAGACATCAGCGGTAGTTCTGCTAGCACGGCGGAGCGTTCTTCTACTTGATCTTCTCATTAACCGCCTTGTTCTTCCCCAATATGGGATTCTTTGGCCCCTTTTAGAATATCTTGTCAACTAAAGTTTCCTCTACTCTTCTTCATCTTCTTTAGTTTCTATTAATACATCACCAATTGTACATACACCTAATAGGGTACCATCCTTTTTAATTATCGGGACGATTTCACTATCGTTTTCCATCATATATCTTAAAACCTCGGCTCTAGTGGCAAATTCATCAAATGATTTGACCTTTCGTGCAATAGTGGCAATTTTAATTTCTTTTGGATCTTTTTCTTCAGCAACAATTTTTAAAATAATATCAACTGCAGAAATTATCCCAATAGGTTTATTATCGTCGTCAATTAATATTAAATCAGGAACATCCTTTTCTTTCATAATTTTAGCTGCTTCTAATATAGATTCGTTTTTTACTGTGGCAAAATCATCATATATTTCTAAATCCCCGACTTTCATATAATCATCCTTTAAAATTATAATAGTTCTTATCCTATTAATATCATAAAAGAGTTTTTAAGGAATTGGAAGGAATTTATTTTGAATTCCATTGTTCCACTCCTTGTTAAATTTCTCATAACACGCTTCGCTACAAAAAATATACGTTACATAAATGTGTTTAAAATGGCTTTTTTCCCCAGGTAAGGGTCTATCGATTCTATCCCTGTAAATTTTATATTTCTTATCCCCAGGTTTAAAATCTTTAAGCTCTTTATTACAGACTGAACATCTTATAATTTTATTTACAGCAGCCATTTTTTATCCAGTAAATTTTTTTTGAAAATTGATTCACTT
>JABXJV010000380.1 GCA_013375355.1 Candidatus Helarchaeota archaeon | reverse complement strand
ATTTATAAATTAATCTTTTCTCACTTTAATTTTTTTTAATTTTTCATTAATAAACTCAATCCTCTCCGATGCGAACTTCTTTTTGTATTTAAATAAATTGATTGTATCTTTTATTTTAAAATTAATAGATTTAATCAAATTAACATAATCACTATCCTTCTCCCTGAAATCCTCGTCATTCTCTTTCTTCTCTTCCTCATCCAATTTCGGAATCCTTTTAAAAGTCTTCATTTCCTCTAACCTTTTTTTATTTATCTCTCTTTTTTCCTTCCGCAACTCCGAAAGTAATTTCTTTCCCTCTGATTTTATTTCATCCAGATGAGAAACAGCATCAATCTTTTCATTTAATAATCTATTCTTTACATAATTGGAATTAAGCAATAAACTAACATCTTCCTTCAACTCGTCTAAATCCGTTATAAAAAAGATATCCTTATTAATTCTTGGCTCAAATTTTTCAATTAACTTAAAAAGTTCCGACTCCTTGTTTGGGATGACCAATATTGAAACACCAATAAGCCGATTTTGTTCTTTAATCCAATTCAAAAGATTAGTCAAATTATCAATCTCGGATGTATGTCTATAAATAATTAAATATATCTCATCAACAGATAATCTGGTAACTGCCTCTTCATTATTAAAGGCAAAGTAGACTTCATATCCCTCTTTTTCAAGAATGGTCTGTAATGAAAATACCCTATCCTGATAAGGGTCTACGATTAATATCTTATTTAACATAAAATTTTTGCAATTTAGTTTTTAAAAAACATTAGCATCAATTATATCTATTCCTTCCGAAGACTTGAATTCTTCGGGACAGTTCTCTGCGTTTTTAAAATCAATCTTTATTATATACTTCTCTTCAGGTTTTTTAATCATAAAAATAATATGTCCATCCTCTGAACTTGAAATCCCTCTGCTTATCAGTTGGGTTTTTCCGCTTTTCTCATCTCTCCGGTAAATCTCAACCGGGACGACAGCCGGTTTTCCTTTCAGTGCATTATTAATCTTTTTACTCCAAACTGTCCTTCCAAAGAGCATCAACTCACCTTCGTTCCTGCTGACTTCGCGATAGTCAACCATCTCAACAGGATAACACCTTGGAACACCTTCAGTTGGAATCTCAAAGCAGTTAACAATTTCCTCTGTTCCTTTCAGAAAAATATTTAAATTCCACAATCTATTATAATAAATAACAATACCTGATATTATAACCACGATAACCAAAGATAGAACAGCGTATCTTTTCATATCCTCTTCGTTAGTTCTTCAATAATTGTCACATTTATTATTTTTTTCAGTATGAATTTCTATCCTACCGAAATTTACAGAAGTTAAGATTAAATATCAAGAATTTCTGTTAATAAAATAATCCTCTCTATTCCTCTCCCCTCATCAACAAAATCATTTCT
>JABXJV010000379.1 GCA_013375355.1 Candidatus Helarchaeota archaeon | reverse complement strand
GATTCAATGAAAATTTACCCTTAATTTTTATGGATGGATTAAGTTTAAGAGAAGCAATTTTGTTTTCTCATGATTTAAAAGCAAATTTTTCAGTTAATTTAGGGTTTTCTTACTCTTCTTTACCTTCAGATACAATTAATTTTAAATCTATGCTTAATATCAATTTAAGTAAAAAAAAAGTAGGAGTTATTAATGATTTTGATTTAACTCCAATTAAAGGGAATGAGGAAATTTTTTTGAGTAGATTTCCTGATTCTTATTTAGAAAGTATTCAAGAAGGTAAGACAAGAATTCAAACAATCCCAGAAGTTTATAATAAGACTTTTAAACTTTTAGAAGATCTATTGGAAAAAATTGAATTTGAGGATATTACAATAATATCCGACCATGGGTATGTCATTCTTGAACCAGAATTTATTATTCCTGTAGAACCGAGTATGCAAAAATTAATTGCCAGAATAATGGGGGGTGGCAGATTTAAAAAAGCATCTGAAGTAAACGCTGATAAATTTGTTAAAGAAGGATATTTAATAAAAGCAAATGACAATTATATTGCTAAATCTAGATATACTTGGCCAATATCCGGGAAATTTAAAGTTTTCCAACATGGAGGAATAAGCCTTTTAGAGTGTATTACTCCTGTTTTAACAATAAAAAAGTAACTTTCTCCGAAATTAGATGTGATAAAATGAGTAAAAAACCTATTGAAATATATTTCCCTATTCAAGACGTCAACAAAATAGCTGAAAAAGAAGCAATCGCAAAAAGACATTATAGACCTATATACACAATGCATAAATGGTGGGCAAGAAGATTGGGTTGTGTGTTTCGAACGATAATTCTTTATACTCTCATTGACAACAATACCAAAATTTATAATAAATTGAACAGAAAATGGATGAATATTGAAAAAATTCCTACCCCAAATAGAATTTGGAAAAAATATTACCTCTCTGATATAGATTTTGATGGTAAAGTCATATTAGATCCTTTTTTTGGAGGAGGTACTACGATAGTAGAAGCACTTAGAATGGGATGTAATGTAATAGGAAAAGAATTAAATCCTGTTGCATGGTTCATTACTAAAAAAGAAGTTGAGCCTATTTCTCTAAAAAAGCTAGATGAAGCATTTAATAACTTAAAAAATGACCT
>JABXJV010000378.1 GCA_013375355.1 Candidatus Helarchaeota archaeon | reverse complement strand
TTGATAGAAAAATTTAAACGAACCCATCGTTACGGATCTTATACTTTCCCCACTAAGCTCCTCAGAAAAATTGAAAAAAGCAGTTATAAAACCGCCAAATAAATCCTTGTCTATTTTGTTAAATTCACCATAATTCTTTTGTAACACGCATAAGCTATTATTTTTATTGATAATCCAAACGTTAGAAATCAAACTTTTTTCACAAACTTAAGATAGTCTCATTTATTAATTTACATTTTAATTTCGTACTCTTAATATTTTCTTATAATATTAAAATTATTTTTGTATTTAAAAATCTCCAGATTGGGAAACAACCATAGTCTCTAGTTTTTCCCAATTTTCATCGATAATTTCTTCGGTTTTAAAAGATTTAAACAAAACATTTCTAAGCATTTTCCCAGCACTCTGTTCTTTCTTTAAATATTTCTGAATTTGTGATTTTTTATACTTACGTTTAAATTCTTCAACCATTCCTTCCGTAATTTCACCTTCAGTAAGGAGTGCATTTGCCACAAATTCGGCAACATCGAATCCAGTTGACATACATGAAATAATTCCTGATGCACCGATTGCCCCTACATGCCCTCCAGCATCTCCAACAAATGCAACACCATTGCCAAAAATATTCTTAATGGGTCCCCCAAAATTCAAAAAATCTCTAGAAATATAATAACTCTTAGCTTCTTTGATAATACCTCTCATTCTATCATTTTCCATGCTTTTCTTTCTCCATAGTTCCAAGATGTCAAAATTATCTGGCAATTCGTGTGTCCATACTGTTATTCCTGTTTCTCCAGAACTTGGACCCTTAGGGAATATCCACATTGCCCCAGGAGGGTCAGTAATAAGATGCAATTCGATATTATTTGGATTTGGTACTGTTAAATTCTCATAATTAAACTTTAATGAGTAGTAAATTTCGGGTTGTATAATATTTAGTTCATTACCAATTTTTGACTCATTTCCATCAGCAGCAATTATGAATTTTGCTTTAATATCAAATTCTTCATTATCCTTTATACAAGTCGCTCCCACAACTTTTTTATTTTCTTCAATAATATTCAAAAATTTTGTGTTTAGAAATACTCTACAATTAGTTTTTGATAATTCTTTGAATATTTCAATCATAAAAAGTCGATAATCAATAGCCACCATCAGTTCTGAATGTTCCATTTCCATAAATTTTTTAGCACTAGGAGAATAGATTCTTCTCCCTGTTAATTCATTGAGGATTACATCTTTAGGTAAACCTTTTCCAAAGATTTTTTCAAATATAGGAGATTTCTTTTCAATACATTCTCCTTTTATCTTATATCCAATCTCTGACTCTTTTTCAATTAATATTGTGTCTAATTTGTTTCTTGCAGCAGCTATTGCAGCACATAATCCTGCTACACCAGCACCTACAATTAATACATCACAATTTAGATTATTCATCGGATAAACTTCCCGTAAACATTATAAGCTATTAACTATACTAATATAAAATTATTGAACCTTGAGAGAAATACCTTGGTAAACAATATAAATTTGAAGGGGAAGTATATTTTAATTGTTGGTGGAGGAAATGCAGGACTCCGTGCATTTAAATACTGTAAGAAAAAAAAAGCAAAAATTCTCATTGTTGACCCTGATCGCAATTGTATTTTAAGACATCATACTGAATATTTTTTAGAACCAAATGAAATCTCAGAAATTGATTCAATAGTCACTTCTTCAGAATCTGTATTAATTCAAGGAGGTATTGGAACTGCTTTTAGACTGCTTGAACAATTTAAATTTATTTTTATTTTTCCTACTGTTCCTCTTCATCTTTCAGCTACATTTGCTGTTAATTACCTAACAAAATTGGGAAAAAAAATTTATCCAAATAAAGATATATTCCCTAAAATCTTAGAAAAAATTCCATCTAACTTAATTTTTAATATTGATCACAAAAAGGCAATCGCAACTTTAAGTTATATGCCAGAGGGATTAGAATGCAAAGAAAAATGTTCTTCCCCGATAGTTTGTCCAGTAACTGGCATTGAAAAATCAGCTCCTTTATTTGAAATAATCAATTCCGCAATTCTTGATTTGGATGGAATAGTCCTTGAAAGTTTACAAATGGAACCTGGATTAGGAGCAATTGAAGGACATTCTATTTATGAATTATTTGAGTTTGTAAAAAATAAAAATCAGTTTATAATAGCAACTGCTAGTAGATGTCATGGGATTATAAATGCTTTAAAAGTAGGTATAAATGCTTTAAAAATATTAAATGAAGTATCCCAACTGCCTTTATCCCAGCAACCTTAGAGAGATATATTAAAGGAAATTTAGCAGTCCAATTATTTTGCAATCCAATTAAATCAACTTTGAATCAGAATTATAGTAATTAAAGATGTAATATCAAAAGCAGGTGTTGTTCTGATTATTAACAATAATGCATAAGAAAGCAAATAGAGGGCAATTAATACAATTCCAGCCTTTTTGTCGACTTTTTGCCTACAAGAGAGAATAAAAATAACACCAATAGAAGCAATAATTACATATAATATTGCAGGTACTATAAGGTCGGCAGAAACTTCATTTGGAAATAGCATTTGTCCAATACCAATCGCAAAACTTGCATCAATAATGCAGCTTCCAATTATATCACCAATTGCAACTTCAACCTCACCCTTTTTAATCGCCCCTATATCAACTACAAGTTCTGGAAGCGAAGTTCCAATTGACACGATAAAAAAGCTAATTATGAAATCAGGCATATTAAAAATTCTGGACATCTCTAATACTCCCGTTATTATCATAGTAACTCCAACAGCAACTCCAATAAAACCTAGAACTGCTAGTATAACATGATATATTTTTCTGTGGGTAACGGGATGTAGTTCAGGATTTAAGCATACTCTAGTTAATTTATCTTTATCGACCACAGTATCGGTTAATAATAGATAAATAGGCCAAGTTCCCACTAAAAGTAACCCGTTAATCCATGTAAAATATCCTTTTTCAACAATAGACATGATAATAATAAGTGCTAAAACTAAACATCCTCCCATTATAAGAATTTCTTTGCGTTTAACGGTAAATGACCTTCCAATAAATGGCAAAAGTCCTAAAACTAGAGTCAGTTGAGTAAGAACCGAACCAATAGAATCTCCAATATCAAGATTTGCATGACCTATGTATGATGACATTATTGAATTAACAATTTCAGGCAGATCTGTCCCTAAAGAAACTAGTGTCAATCCTATAAAAAGTGAGGGAATACCTAATTTGCAAGCAAGGATTATAGTATTATTTACAGCAACATTACTTGCATAAATCATGAGAATTGATCCAACAATAAGAAAAATAACTGTAGTTGCTAGATCCATCATTTTTGAGTTTCACCCTTTAAAATTCTATAATTTTTTCTAATTAATAAATTATTTTTCCAATTTCAAAAATCTAATATTAGAAAATTTATTTAGACTTTTTTTTAATCCTACAATGTTTCAGAAAATTGGATAAAAATATGTTTATAATAAATAATAATTTAGAATTTCATGAGGGAATAATTTTTGAGCTTTAAATATGCGGATATTCCAGATAAATTCGCTACTAAATCGTTTTGGCCCCTTGGTAGGCACCTTTGGAGAATTTATAAAGAAATGGGTTGGAAAATTTTTTACCAAGTCTTAGAATGGGGTCAGAAGACTCTATACGAATTGATGAGTCTTCGTCTGGATGAAACAATCCTAACTGCGAAAGAAACAATAGAAGGAAAAATTGAAAATCCTGAAAAGGTCCTTTCATATCCCATGTTCCCACCTGTAGGTTGTATGCGGGCGGATCTTCAACAAGGAACAATGAAATTATTATATGGGGAATCCTCCGACGTTTCTTATGTTGCTGTTGATGATGAAACAGAAGAAATAATAATGATCGTCGATGGACATGTAGAAGATGGGATTCCTGTTGATTGGTGGGTAGTTAATACTGATGATGAGTTGTTAGATCGGCGACATCAGAAATTGGGTTATAAACTGCGTGAAATTCCTAAAAGAATTCGTTTTAATATGAATAAAAGTGGTCATCGAATAATAGATATTCTTAAAGACATCCGCAACGAAAGAGCACCTCAATGGGCCACTTCTGATTTTATGGTTTGTACAGTGTGGCTGACTTCTGCAGTGAGTGTAATAGCTGAGCCTTCGTCTTGGGAAGCGTTTAGTGCAATCTGGGATGGAATTAGCGCGAAATCACACTATGGACTTGCAGATACGTGGATGACGTATATACCCTGGCCACCTATGATAGCTACAATAATTGCAATGGGTCGAATGGGCTGGCAGTTGAGAATTAATGGACTTTTTGCAGGACATGTATTATATTTACTTGGTATTGAGGAAGAAATTATCCAAGGCATAAAGGAAGATTTCCCTGAGTTCTATGAATGTGCATATGTTTCATTTACGACCAAGCATGGAATTCCAAGACCATCACAAACTCTAAATTCTGTTCCTCCAAACCTAAAAAGTAAAGCAACTTATAAAAATGAGAAATTCGATTGGCAATATCCTGAAGGTTGGATAACATTAGAGGATTTGGGATTAACAATTGAGGAAATGCTCGAAGGCATATATCTAGATGTAACTCATGAAACACCATTAGATGAAAAAATAGATTCTTCAAAAATTGTATCACGAGGGATTGGACGGAATACAAGATTTGAATATTGAATAGAATTTACAAAGTAATTAAAATCTCGATTCTTTATAAATAAAAACAAAATTAAAATAGAATAACCCTTATTTTTAAAATCTGGGCGTATTAATTTGAATTTATAGATCAGAAACAGTTTAGATATATTTATAAAGTTTTGAAATGAAATAAAAATACCAATTTTAAAAAGATCAAAACAGTGAATGTAAAAGTGAGGAAGAATGGTATTTTCTTAATTATGTCAATATTCACAATTGTTTCACTTCTTTTTTTTCTTCCCATTCAACCCATTAGAGCAATGGGTCCAAATTTAATAGAAGGAATTGACGGATATAATGTAAATGAGACTGATAATTTAACTTATAAATGTATTACTTCCCTAGATCCCTCAATTTTTAACGTGAGTGATAGAATTCGATATAATATTACCCAGACAAATAATTCTCAAACAGGATTTGGATGGACTGCAGACACAGTATGGAGTACAATAGAATATTATAATAGCTATAATGATACTTGGAAGGATATTAATGGTAGTTCAACTTTTTGCGAATACCTTATAGCCGCTTATAACTCAACAACTACATATGTTGGGACTTATGGTAGTTATAATTGCTTTATTGATGGTATTGACATTTTATTGAGTGTAGGATTCGTTCCAGTGAAAATTCCTAATAATTTTACAGCAGCTAACCATTCCATTGTAACTGAATTAACCGGATTTTTGATAAATAATGCTGGTTATACTAACATTTTACATAGTTCTCCAAGTATTATTTCTGGGACATGGAAAATATGGTCGAATGACGGTTCTGATGATACGCTATTTTCTATTACGTATAATAAAAATGGAACTTGTACTAGATATTGTTGGCAAGTTGAATTATTTTTTAATTGGGAGATATATTATGATTTTAGGCTCGAAACCACCGGAGGTGGAGATGGATTCACAGAAATTTTACCTTTATTATTCTTAATGATGGGTAGTGGAGATGGTATAGTTACAGAAGTTATTATAGGAATAGTGGCCGCAATTGCTGTAATCGTAGTTATTATTATAATAATAGTAATTAACAGGGTCAAAAAATAAATTTTTAATATATTCCTCCTTTTTTATTGAAAAATCTTTGTAAATTTTGGATTTGATTTATTTTCGGGTTGATATTAAATATTCCGTAACTCCAGCACCCTTTTTTCCGTCAATTTCGAATGTGGCTATTTGTTCATAAATTTCGGTAAATCCTTCCGAAGATGGAAGAGGCAGATATATATTATGTATAGTTTTCGATTTTATAGTCCTTTTTTTCCCATTTTCATCTATAAAATTAAACACAGAAGAGATTGGTGTCTTACCATCACTTTTAGTTTTAGAAGATATTTCGACATTTTTTATTGTGGTATTTCTTTCTCTCTTTGAATAAAATCCGTTTAGAAGTTTTTTTCCAGCAAATTCAATTTGGAATATATTGAGAGTTTCATCTTCAAATTGAGCCGAAATCCAATACCATCGATCAATTTTTACCCAATCTCTAGTTCCCCAACTGTGATCTCGATGTCCAAGACAATTTATTTTTAGTATTTCTCCTTTTTTCTTCAGAATTAGAGTCCCAGTTGCTCTCATGGCTTGTTCATAATGATGTTGAGCAGTTCGCTCTAGTAATTCAACGCCTAATTCCTTAATTGAGATCATGGGGTCTTTATGAGATAAGTAGTTATATACAGAAAATCGACCTTCAAAGATGATATCAAGCTCAAATCTTCTGTTTTGATAAGTTATTCGCCATTTTTTCATTGGTTCAATACAAAAATAATTCACTTTTTTATCAAATTCCCAATTATTTGGCATTTTTTCGAATTTAATTTCATTAGCATAGCCAGTTATTTTACCATCAAGCAATAATACCAACATTAT
>JABXJV010000040.1 GCA_013375355.1 Candidatus Helarchaeota archaeon | reverse complement strand
TTATAATAATTATAATGGGATTTATGTCTTGGTTACTCAAAATCAAAAAGTAGTGTGTCCAATCTTTATTGGAATTATGATAATTTTTCAAGGTATATTTTTAGCATTTGTTATTCCACCTGATTATTCTGGCTGGAGATTTTCAGAGTTTTCAATAATCGGTATTGTTGAAATATGCGCAGGTTCAGTTTTAATAATTATAGGAATTATAAACTCAATAATGGAAGGTAGGGGATTTGACAAATTTGCTAGAGTAGCTTCTGAAAGTTCTCGAAGTGAAGAAAGGATTGAAAGTACAATAAGCTCATCGCGAACCGAATTATCTTCCTTAACATGCCCTAAATGTGGTGCTCCAATAAAGTCTGATCCGCCGTGTAGCTGTGATTATTGTGGAGTATTAATTAGATAATCATATTAAAATAGTTTTAAAAATCTATGAACATAGAGGTCGAAATTGTCCAGAGATCAGATTTTTAAATATAAGAAATTACAAGCATTCGCATTAAGAGAATATAATGAAAAAAAACCAAAAAAAGTCGTTGTTAGACGAATCAATAGCATAAAAATTCTTCCTAAAAAAATAATTCCATCGATTAATGTTAAGAAAGACATAGATCTGAATCCTTTTTTAATAGCCACTGATTTTGGATCCGAAGTAAGAATTTATTATATGCTTCCAGATTGCACAATGCTAGGTGCGGAAAATTATACAAAAAAAGATTTTGAAAAAATTGAAAAGAAAATAAAGAAATATACAAAGAAAATTTTAGAATTACCACAAATTACAGCCGAAGAAATGTTTGAAAAAACTAGAACTCCTTTTCAAGATTTAATTTCACGAATGAAAAATCTGAAATTCACCTTTAAAGAATTAGAAGATAGAATTTCAAGAGAATTTAATTCTTTAAGTCAATTAACCGGTTTAAAGGGGAAATTAAAAAACATAAGTTTGACTGACAAAATAACCGAAAATAAAAGATTTGGAGTAACAGTAGATAAACATAATCTACATTTTTATGTATATTGTCTTAATTCACCATTAATTGAGGGGATAATATATCGGGAATGTTTTTTTGCACTAATGCCTCGTTATATAACAAGTGATTTAAC
>JABXJV010000377.1 GCA_013375355.1 Candidatus Helarchaeota archaeon | reverse complement strand
GGACCCAATTCTTCGCAAAATATTGTAATTTAAGTTCTTTACTAATATTTTTCTTCCAGATTTTTTTAAATGTTGACATTATCTTTGCATTAAACTTATATTCTTTTAAGGCTTGGATGCAAGTTTCTGCAGCAGCTTTAGCAGAACTCATGGCATAATAAATCCCTTCGCCTGTAATGGCCGAGACAAAGCCCGCAGCATCTCCTACAAGTAGTGTTCTATCGGAATAACAATTATTTAAAGGAAGTGACAATGGTACTAAAGCTGCTTTGAATTTTTTTGATTGGATTTCTTCTGGTATTAAATTATTTCCTTTTAAAACATTTAGAAATTTAAAATATTGCTCTCTCATTCTACTTCCAAGCTTAACTAATGTTCCAATCCCAATATTAACGCTTTCTTTTCTTGGAAATATCCACGCGTATCCTGGCAAATCGTTGTAATGTAAGAAAAGATGAACACATCTTTCTTTAGTATAAATATTATCCATCGTCTTTTTTCCTAACTGGATGTTCTCCTCAATTGCCAATCCCATATCGTCTCTTGCCCATTTATTTTGAAGATTTGGAATTTTATTAACTATCGAATGAACAGAATCTGCTCCTATTATTATTTGACTTACAATCTTTTCACCATTTTGTAGGTATGTAGTCGCCTTATTAGTGTCTATTTCTATTTTCTCAGCCTTGTTTTCTTCCCATAGTTCACATCCAGCTTTTTTTGCTAATTTGATTAAATTATAATCGAAATCCTTCCTGCCAGACGTCATGGCCATTAGTGGTTCTTTTTTAGATTCAGAAAATAGATTTAACTTAAATTTCAAAGAAGGAGAATAGATTTTAGCAGCAAAATTATAATTTTCAATAAATTGTTTAATGTACGGAAAATCTATAAAAGTATGAAACATGAGCCCTCCGGCACAGACTTTATCTCTTGGGAATTTTGCTTTATCAACAATAATTGTTGAAATATCATTTTCAGCTAGTACTTTTCCCGCTGGGGACCCTGCTGGACCTCCGCCAACGATTAATACTTGACAGTCCATGTTCTTATCCTAAAAAAATTATGATGTTTAAAGAAGAAAAATTGATTAAATTTTTGTTTCTATTTGCCTCGCCATTTAGGCTTTTTCTTCTGCAAACGAGCTACTGCCCCAGAAGCAAAATCTTTGGAATGTATTAATTGAGAGTTAATTAATCCTTCCAAAAATGTGTTATGTTCCAAGTGTTTACCATAAGCATGGTCAATAAATCGCTTTGCTAAACCTACTGCTAAGGGAGCCGCCTCAATCAACTCATCTGCGGAATCTGAACCCATTTTATCCAGTTCATCGGGCGTTTTTGCCACTCCTTTAAGTAAACCCATCTGATAAGCTTCATTTGCATCGAAAGTTCGTCCTGTCATCATGATGTCTTTTGCGACTGGAATACCTACTAACCGAACTAGCCTTGTTGTTCCACCTATATCACTAATTAAACCTATACGACTTTCAACCATATTCATTTTTGCAGTTTCAATTGCAAATCGAAAATCGCATGCAAGAGCTAATTCAAAGGCAGCACCAAAGCAAAAGCCGTTAATCTTAGCTATAATAGGCTTCTCCATTTGTTCAATTCTATTGTAGATTGGCTGTAAATAGCTATTTAACCAAAATCTAAAATTGGGAGGCTTTAATGGTGTTTTTCTGGTAACTCCTGGATCTTGTCCTGTCAATGTTTTTAAATCGATTCCAGCTGAAAAACTATCGCCACCTCCAGTAATAACAACTACACGGGTATCGGAAACTTCAATCTCCTCAATGGCATTTTTAATACCTTCAAAGAGGGCATAATTCAATGCATTTTTCTTTTTTAATCTGTTCATTTTAATAGTTGTTATCTTTCTTTCTTCATCTTTTTCAATAAGAATTACTTTTTCTTCCATGAGAATCCCTTTTTAATTTTTTTAAATTCATAAATTTACAAAGTAGGCTGGTTTTTTAAAAATTACATAAGAAATCGCGAAATAAATAAAAAATTATTAAATAATTAAACAGAATTAAAAGTTAAATTATGTTAGTTCTTTGACCTTTTCTGTAATTTTAGGCAAAGCATCTCCAATTTTACCATGAATGACTATTAAGAATGATATTTTTCATTAAAATAAGTATCAATTTTGTGTAAGTATTTGAATGAGTCTTTGAGAACCTCACACAAGTCTTTATTCCAGATATTAATGCTCGTATTCGAGACTATCATTTTAGTATCAAGGTCATTTTCTAGTTCATGATTTGCTTTTTGCACTACGTCCTCACCCATTATCTTTGAACCCATATAATCAAATAAAGTGTTAGTGACGATCATAAATCGTGGTCCTAATTCTTGTTGAAATTCCTCTATCATGTTGTCCCATTCATCTTTTATTCCATATTTTTCATATTTATTATAAATTTTAAAGGCTTTATAAAATATCTTATATTTTATCTTATCTATGTGTTTTTTTATCATGTCCTTCATGTATTTACTAAATTGTTTGAATGGATAGGCATCATGGTCCCAATTGGTCAAATTATACTTGTTCTGAAATTCTTTAAGAATAAATTTAACAGTTGAAGTCACTTCTTCTTTATTATCTTCCGGATCAACTGCAATCACTCCAATTAAAGGAGGGTTATAAACAAAATATAATCTTATATTAAGCATCCCCATATCTGTTATAACCTCCTCATCAGTATTTAAAAGTTCTTTTATAAATTTTGTAATTGCTGAAAAAAATCCTGAAGCTAAGTTTGGATCTAGCTTAAGATTACCAATTGTTACGTCAATTAGAGAAATTCCATCTTTATCTAGCAAGTACAGGTTATGTACTCCCATTCTACGACCCTTGAGAATATTTTTGAATAAAAATTTGGTTTTTCAAATTTTAGATATTTTACTATATTAGATTTTGTTTAAATATAAAAATGAATTGAAATAAAAAAATTTCCGTGACATAAATTAAAATTAGATCACTTTAAGGATTTTTACACAAAAAATATAATGAATTTGTTCTGAAATTCTTAAAAAAAATTTATTTAATTAATCAAATCGAAATTCTATTAAAAAAAAATTGCGAAAACTACAAAGTAAAATCTAATTTAAATTTTAAGTAAAATCGAAGCATTGGAATAAAAAGTTAAATTACATTAATTTTTTACTTTTTCTGTAATCTTAGGCAAAACATCTCCAATTTTACCATGAATTACTATGTCTGCTAGGAAATCCTTAACAGTTTCATCTAGATTGATTATAATCAACTTTGCTCCCGAACTCTCAGCTATATGTGGATAACTAGCAGCTGGGTAGACCGTTAATGTCGATCCAAGAATTATCATACAATCACATCGCTGACTATATGCTTGCGCCTTCATAATTGCATCTGGGGGCAAAGATTCGCCAAATAAAATTGTGTCAGTCTTCATTAAGCCGTCACAATCTTCTTTTGTGCATAGAGGAGGTAATTCTCCATTTCTAACTCGATTAATTACGCTCTCCCTCGTTTCTTTTAGCCCACAATTCATACAATGACAAGAAACTACATTCCCATGAAGTTCTATTACTTCACAATCTCCTGAATCTAGTTGTTCTTGTGCTTTTTGATGAAGATTATCGATGTTTTGGGTTATAATAGCTTTTAATTTTCCAATTTTTTCCAATTCTGCTAAGGCTAGATGACCTACATTTGGTTTACGGCTTAAAATATCTCCCATGCCACCTTTTCTCTTTTCTTCATTTTCTGGTAGGTATCTCGACCAATATCTGGAAGGATCTTCTAGATAATATTCAATAGTTGCTGTCTTTGGATCGACTTTTTTCCATAATCCATCCTTGCCTCGAAAGTCGGGAATTCCACTCTCTGTGGATATTCCAGCTCCAGTAAAAGCCACTACATAATTAGAATTTTTTATAATTTTTGCAGCTAATTTGATTCTTTTTTCAAATTCCTCTTTATCTATTTCCTCTGTCATATTAATCAACACCAATGTAATTATTTATTCAATTTCAATAAAAATATTCTTTAACTTCTTAATCTTAATTGTGTTAAATCAATTGTTGATGCCCCTAAAAATTAAATTCTTATTATATCAAAAAGATGTGTCATTTATTGTCGTTGAATAGTGTGATTTTTTATTTTTCTCGACAAGGAAGCACGAAAAAAATCGCGGGAAAAATTGCAGAAGGTTTAAGCTACAGTGAAAACCGTTGCGAGTTAGTAAAGTTTACTAAACTTGTAAAAGATTTAGAATTGATTAAGAATTTTAATTTTTCAAAATATAATCTAATCGGATTTGGAACTCCAGTATATTATTTTTACCCCCCTCATCATTTAATTGAAGTTTTTGAGGCTCTACCTGATTTAAGTCATACAAAGGGATTTCTATTTTGTACTAGTGGTGGAAATCCTGGTGCTTGTTTATCTAAAATAAAAACTATTCTTGACAAAAAGGGAATTAAAATAATTGATGGCTATGATAAGTGGATAG
>JABXJV010000376.1 GCA_013375355.1 Candidatus Helarchaeota archaeon | reverse complement strand
TTTTTTAAAAAAATAAAATTAAAAATGAAGCTATCATAAATAATTCTAACTATAGTAATTATTTTCAAACTAAGAAGGATGGATAAAATGCTAAAAAATATTACAATATTCGGTGAAAAACTTACTTATTTGGACAAGGATTATGCAATTGCTTTTAAAAATCCTGATTTCTTGCCTAAATTTCTCCGAGATGTGGATGAAGAAATGACTACGAGGGGTTATTACGAAAAAGAAGCGGTTATTGACTTATTAACTTTAAAAATCATATGTTATAAAATAAAAGACCCTTATCCACTGTTCCTTGGCCTAACATTTGACGATTCTACCGATGCTGAAATAATTTTCGAACGAATACAAGATTTAATTGATATTACTTTAGATTATATCGAAAAGACAGATTCATTATATGAAATTCATAACCCACAAGCTTTAGAGTCAGATTGTGATGAAATAACTAAAGAATTCTTAATGATTAGACCGCCAAAAATTAGTATTATTGGCTCTGAGGGTGTAGGAAAAACAACCATTTGTGAAATGTTAAAAAGTGGAATTCTTCCAGATGAAGGTCTTCACTTTACTGTTGAAAAATATTTTGCGCAATTATTTGACACTCCAATTTCGATTTGGGATGTTAAAATTACAGATGATTGGCGTGCTTCCTCTAAATATATACTTGGATCTGATGGTGTAATAATAGTTCTTGATTCAACTCTGCAAAATGCACGCTATAGCAAAGCTTTACTTGAAATGACAGCAGAAGTTATACCTCATGCCGAAGTTTTGGTTATTGCAAACAAACAAGACGTTGAAGGTGCTTTAAAACCAGAGGAATTAGAAGATATTCTTAAATGTAAAGTATTTCCTTTTGATGCTAGTAAATTTGAAAACCAAAAAAAGATGCAAATCCAAGCTGCTAAATTACTTGAAATAAAAGCACCTGGAATAGATTATTCCGAAGAAGATTATATCATTCAACGAACTGAATAACTACGTACTAAAAGATATAAAAATTTAGGATAGGTAAGGATTATCCTTAATATTTATTATTAAATCGATCAAGATGGACAAAATCACTTAATTCTCTGCGATATGACGTTCCATATTTACCGAATTTACTTTCATAACCCAGTCTGAAAATAAGCATTAATCTATATCCTTTATTTTCAGGAATTTTTAATATTTTCATTATTTTTTTAGCAGAATCCGGATTCATAAGCTGTCCACTGATAAGCTGTGCACTTATTCCGACATCATTTGCAGCAAGCCAAATATTTTGCATGACTGCCCCAATACTTAAAATTCCCCATAAATGTTTTAAGGGTCCAACACCAGGTTTATTCCTATTATATATAATAAAGAGCAATACCGCAGAATTCTGAACTAGAATAGAATATAAATCCATCGACTTTTTCCAAAAATCATCATCTTTAATTAAATTAGGATTATCTTTTAAATCATTGACAAATTTTGGTAAAACATCTACTAAGACCCCATCTTTTTTTGATTCGAGCTCTTCTTTAGAATAACGGACCCAGTAAAAATGTTCATCTACATATTTTTTAGTTAGTCGAAATCCAATCATCGAAAGTTCTTTAATGACATCTCGATCTTTAACTATAATAATCTCAAATGGTTGTGAATTATGTGGTGTTGGAGCATAACGTGCAGCTTCTAGAATTTTTTTCAACTCAGTATCCTGAATTGGTTTATTAGTAAAAAGCCACCTTGAACTCCTTCTAAATTTAACAAGCTCTTGAAAATCCATAATAATTTACACTCCATATAAAATGAGTTTACATTGAACCTCTTAATAGCTCAATCACGCTTTTATCTCCCAATTTCAAAGTTTTCGGAGGACCATTTGTCCTAACTTTTACCAAATTTATTGCATTTTTAGGGCAATTAGCTGCACAAACGCCACATCCTAAACATTTTTGGGTCATAATTATTATTTTTTCATCAGCCGGATTATTACCGATTGGATATTGGTGAATAATAGCGCCCATAGGGCACTTTCTCACACAAGTATCACATAACCCACAAAGTTCTGGGTTAATTCGTGGCTCAAAATTGTTTCTACCATAATCTGCTACACCAACTTTAGCCATACCAGAAAGTCCTACACAATGACAGGGACAACAATTACAAATAAAGGTTACAGTTTCAGGTCCGCCTGAATTCATGCCCATATGGACAAGTCCAGCTTTCTCACAATCTTTTATGTATTGAATTGCCTCATCCTTTGTCATTTCTACCGCAATCCCTCGCTCTACTAACATTTTAGCGTTAATTCCAGTAAGAAAACAACCCAATTCTTCTGGAATTTCACAAGGTTCCCCCACTAATTTACCAGTATTTCTACATTGACAATAAAGCTTGGCATAATAATCACTTTTTTCAATCATTTCTGTTACTAGCTCACCAGGTAATATTTGTTGGTCCTTAGTATCAATGGATTCATCAATTGTAATCAATTTTTCTTCTGCATCATATGGAAGTTTGGGCCAAAATATCTGCGGATCCATTGCTCTGTACATTTGTGGAAGCAAGTTAAAAAAAGACCATCTCCAAAATTTAGCAATTTCTATTTTTCTTTCCTCAGTATCTTTTCCTATTAAATCATGAACCTCAAATAATCCAGGTACTAAAGTTAAAATTGCATATTGATTTCCCATGCTAAGAATTGTGCCTCTTTGAGCTAAATTTTTTAAGATTTCTTTAACCTTTTTTTTCTCCTCTTTATCTATAATACCTGCTTTCTTAGCCAATTTTCGAGCAGAAAGAAATTGAAAAGCCATATCAAAGTTATCAAGTAATTTTATTTCATCTTCATTCCATAACAATTTTAAAAATTCAATGACTTTTTTATGTTTTGGAGTACCTAATTGACCTAATCTCATTTTTTGCCTTACACTTTCATAAACCGTATCAATACTCATTTTTTCTTTCTCCCTAAGGAAATAATTATAATTAGTTCTTGTTTTAAACTTTTAAATTAACAATTAATAATTAATGATAATAATTTTTTGCAATTCTAGAATGTTTAAAATTAAAGTTTTATATCCATATGAATAATTTTTCACTAGTTACGGAATGATTTCGCAACCATTATATCTAAAATGTGAGAAATCTTCTAATTTTATTTTTTTATCCTTAATCAATCTATCAACTTCGGGTTGGATCCTATGTAATTCTTTAATCAAATGTTTTACTGTTGAACAAACTATTCTAAATCCTTCCTCTCCCCATGGTTTTGTATAATTTGAATAAAGGCATCTACCTCCGCAAATAGAATGAACTTCGCAATCTAAACATGGCTGTTTTACATCCAAGGCATTTTTTATATCTTTATAATTTGATGTATTAATATTCCCAACTTGAAAAATTTCGAATTCAGAGCAAACAGGACAAGCGGAAATAATTCCATCAGTGTTAATATTAAACCAAATCCAACCAGAACCACATCGTAATTTAGAATGTTCATCCTTTAAAAGGGATTCCATAATTGCAATAAAAGGATATAGTTTTAAAACCCTTTGTTCCATTTTCATTGTTCCTAACCAATCATTTATAAGTCTAGTAATTTGAGGATTGTAACTATTTTTTATCCAATCTTCCAGATCTCGCCATTTTTTTCGCTCATCAAACATCATATTTAGTTGCCAATGAATAGAATCAATAAGTGGTCTTAAACCTAATAACCAATTAACAGCATCATAAATTTCTGTTTCTTCTGATATGGTCATCCTCGCAATTATTTCACCCTTAAAATCATCTCGAATTTTCATTAAATTTTTAATTACTGTTCGATAAGTATTTTTGCCTCTATAGAAATCAGTTATTTCTTCATTTCCATCAAGAGAAATCAGGATTGTATGAAATTTTTTTAGAATATTTGGTTTAATTTTATCAAGTAATAATCCATTTGTTTGTAAAATATATGCATCAGCTGAAATATTATTCATTATATCCTCCATTAATTGTATTCTTAAAAGAGGTTCTCCTCCATAAAACAAAATAATTGGATTAGGGTCTTGTTCAACAAAAGTCTTAAGATCTTTAATCTCATATTGAACTTCTTTTGGCAATCGAGATGCTGAATATCCTCCTCCACAATATAAACAATTTAGATTACATTTTAATGTAAGAATTACATTATAATACATAACAAATTTGAACCTTATAGATTAAACTTTCTATAACGGAATGATTTTTTTAAATGTTTTAATTAAAAACCCTTTAATTCACGATTTGTTTCTTTTAGAATTTTTGCTGCCATTTCCAGAAGATTTTTATAAACAATTTCTCTTTTTTCTCTCTTTAGTTCAATAATTTCCTGAGGACAGTTCACCACACATACACCACAACCCATGCATTTCTTTTTATCTATTACTGGACCATCATCCTCCATTACGATAGCTTTAAAATTACAATTTTCAATGCATGTTTCACATCTTGCACAATTTTCTAAATCGGCATTTATGGCAACAAAATTCGAAGCTGCAACTGCACGTGGATTATCCCATCTAGTTATTCCACCTAGAAGGCTACAACAACAAGCACAGCAATTACAAATTAAGCTATGCGCACCTTCTTGGTAATTTTCAGTTGTATGAACTAAACCCATTTTATTGAATTCTTTTAACATTTCTTTAGCTTCATCTTTACTTATCTCACGTGCATGCCCGCGTTCTATAAAGAATTTCGCACCTTGATCTACTCCAAAACAAGATTCTAAAGGGTGATCACATTTTCTTGTCCCTAAAAAATCATATCTAGTTCTACAAGCACATTTTTGAATACTAATTATTTCTGCTTCTTCGATAAGATTAATTACATCCTCATATGGTAGGATTTTCTTTGTTACATCAACTGATTCTTGAACTGGAATAATTCTCGTTAGAGGTGTCTGTGGAGATCCTTCAAAGTTTCTATACCATTCTTCCTCAATTAAGTATTTAAGGCTTAATTCTGCTAGCTTTTGTGCTTTTTCTTTAGGATATTTGTCATAACTTAATGGTGGAGCATCAAACATCATAAAGGGCATATGAATTGAATATTTTTTCGCACGAGTTCCTATAATCATTACAGTATCTTGTTTGATTAATCTATCAAGAATTTCTTCTGCTTCTTCTATTGATTTATTTATTTTTTTGGCAAATTTCTTTGCGGACATTACTGCTGGAAATACATCTAATTCAATCAAATATTTAACATCATTAGGATCTACTAAAACATGCAAGTATTCCTTCCAGGTCTCGCTGACATTACCTTTTGTACCTTGTTTGGATAAGCCTTGAATAGCATTATCTAATTTCTTTATTAAAATTTCATAGTATTTTTCAGTTTCCAAAATTTCACCAAAAAAAGTAATGTTACTTCTCTTTTTATATTAATAATATAGGCATATCAATGCTTTGAAACCTTTCTTGGTCTTTCATACCAATAAGAAATCAACGTAATAATTATAGTATAAATTAGATATAAAGTAAATAATTGAATTATATCTAAAATTTTTATAAAAGAGAATAGAACCCATAAAAAATTTAATATTAATAAGGGAATTGTTGAAAAAAGGAGGACCGTTATTAATTCATTCGAATATTTAAGGTTTAACTGCTTTAGATATATTTGTCTATTAATATTTGCTAAATAAGTACCAAATGTATAAGGGGTTAAAATAATTACAGAAGAAAATGTTATAAGATAAGGTATAAAAAATAGACCAAAAATTGTTACATCTGTAAAAAATTTCTCATATAAATTTATAATAAATATTAATAGAGTTAATGGTGTAATTATTAGTAATATTATATGAATTTTCTTTATTCTATTCAATCCTTTCTTAAAAATACATAACGAACATTCACAATGTATTCCTGAAAATTTTTTTTCTTCAATACAACCTTCACAAACGTAAGCACCGCAATTACGACACTGCAATTTAGACTTAATCTTAGGATGATTTTGGCAAAAATTTGGTATTTCAATTGGTTTAATATATTTCAATAAAGAATTGTAAACAGAGTAGGCTTTATCAACCAATGTATCTGAAAATATTATTGAATATGGTCGATCTTTTAAAAATATATATATAGCAAAATGCTCAAAAGGGTCGTCTATCCCTCCAGATTTTCCTTCACTATAAAAATTTATTTCTTTTATCAAATTCCAAGAAATAAACTCATATTTTAAAGTTAAAATTGATTTTCTCACCTTAATACCATCTGAATAGACAATTAAATAAGACCCAAAACATTGGATACCAAGCCACATAAAAAAAATAGATAAAACTATGAAGATAAATGTGTGAATTTGTGCTTGGCTTAAAGTAGTTTCAAATATTACTGGCTTAATTATTGTGTAAATTGGATATATTAATAAAATTGGACTAAATATAATAAAAAAATATCCATAAATTTTATAGTAAGCGCTAGTCTCAGTTTTAAGCACTTCAATAGACATATTTTAAACCAATTTCTTATTAAATAATAATTATGTGCTATAATTGAATTTTATTTCCCTTATAATGTTCATTTAATGAAATAAAAACTTATAAATTAAGTTTTGTCTAAAAAAATCTTTTAAATAATGAAAGATATAAAATTAAGAAGTTTGATTTTTTAAAATCAACTTTAAAAAAGTTAATCTAGGTGAAAAATATGGCTGAAGAGCCTGTAATAAAAGATCTCTATATTTGTAGAGAAACTGGAAAGAAGAAAGGCGCAGGAACGAAAGAAGAACCACTAAAACTATTATGGCAAGTAATAGGCAAGATAGAAGACAATACACGACTTCACATCGCTGAAGGGCGTTATTGGGCTCAAGGAAAAAAAGGAATTATGCCAAAAATTACAGCACATAATATAAGTATAATTGGTGGGTATTCACAAGATTTCTCAAAAAGAAACCCTTTTGAACATCTCACCATAATTGGAACTGATGGTCAAGTTGAAGGTCCTCCTACAGATAGTGTAATTAGAATTAATGACGATAAAAGAGAACCCGGAACTGTAGTTGTTGATGGTCTTTGTATTGATCGTGGTGACTATGCAGTTTATTATGGAGAAGGTCCACCAGGAGCAGGAAAAAAAATCGAGGGATATAAAGATTGCACTGCTTGCGGATATCGTCAATTGAATCGAAAAATGAGTGGAAGTTCCCCAACAGTAGAAGTAATGGCAAATACTAGCAATATAACAGTAAGAAACTGCTTATTGATTAATAACACATGGTGGGGCCTCTATATAAAGGCTGGGGGCAGTGTTCTAATCGAAAACAACCTCATATTCATATCCCAAGGGCGTGCTATAGAGGCTTTGGGTGCTTGGGGATCTCCTAAGTTTACCATCAAAAATAATACACTAGTGTTCGGAAATTCACTGAAAACAACCGAAGGTAGAGCAATTTCTGCAAATCCATCAAAAACTTATAGTTACACTATTGAAAATAATGTTATTGCATTTAACGATGGCGGAGGAGTTACAACGAAATTTGGAGCAGGAGAAGGAATGGAAATGAATGGCAATCTATTTTGGTTTAACCGTAGGGCCGATTTTAACGAAAAAGCTGGATCTGGTACCGCAAATGCAGACTCATTTGAAGACGACTTGGAATTTGACGCTGAAGATAATGTTCATGAACTTCCTAAATTCCTAGCTGCAATAGGCGCAGCTGGTAAGGATTGGTTTGACAGATATAGTCAAAATGGATTTGTTGACATGGTAGCAGGTAATTTTAATACAGTAGATCAGTTGATGAAAGCACGTGAAGTTTTCGGGTTAAAAGAATATAATCTTGTAGGCTACGATGAACCATACGCCACTTATGCTGATTTGCCAGGAAATAGACCTGCTTGGAACATGAGCCGTTATCCAAATCCCATGAAACTCGGCGATCTAATAGATTGGAAAGCTTCAATTATACCAATAATTGGTGCCGATGGAGATAAAGGTATACAACCTTTTAAAGAATAAAGTTAAACTCTCCTTTTTTTTTAATTTTTTTGAGAACTTTATTAAAATATCCATTAAAATCGAATTTTATGAAGATTTTTAAATTTTTATTTACTATGATTTGATATGGAACCGTCTACATTTGAAACAACTCACTATGTTTTTTGCCCAAAATGTAAAAAAAGAACAAAGTTTACTGCGCGTTTTTACTATAAAAAATATGTTTGTGAAGAATGTGGGCTTTCCTTTAATTCAAAAGATTATTCTAAAGTCCTAAAAGAATACAGTTCCAAAAAATAGTTCATTATTTAATAGAATTATAATGAAAATCAGATCAGACCTTATTTGGGAAAATATTTAATTAAGAATCAATATTACAAAAATAAATAATTCCCTAAAATCAAGAATTATTAATATTATGAAAATAAATTAAATAACATTAAATTTAAACAATTTAGAAAAGATGGTTAAAAAAATTGACATTTGAAAGATTCAAAAGAAGTATTATGTCGAGCTTAAGATGGAAAGCCGAATCCTATATAAGAAGAATGGCTAGAAAAGAAATATCAAAAGGCTGGAAGAAAATAAAGACGATAAAAGTAAGTAAAACCTTGAAAAAATCAGTGGTTAAGGGTTTTGACGAATTTAAAGAGATGTTTGACGAAAAAGGAACAGATCCACGAGAAGTAATTCTGCTATATTGTATTGCTGCCCTAGAATATGCAAATGGTAATGATGATGCAAAATATATGGCAACTCTTGTTCTTCCTAAAAATTATTGCCATAAAGATCCTGCTTCACCATCTGGCTTAACGATTGATATTAAAGGTGAGCTCTACTTTCTAAATCATATCAGAGAACATCCAAATAATGTAAAGTCATATTTGGGCGGAACACCTGATAATAATTATGAGCTTGATGAAGATAACTTAGAATTAAAAATTATAAAAGAAGGCATTGAAAAGAAAAAAGCACTTATAGTAATCCAGAGTGCCGGTAAAGATATGTCTACCCCTGTAGAATTAAAAAAGAATAGAGATGGTTATTGGAAGATTTTTAAAGGAACAAGCTCTATTGCAACAGGCGTGAAAGTTACAGCAGAAGAAGTCGATGACTTCTAAATTATTTAAGGCAAAATAATTCTATTTTTTTATTTATTCAACAAATTTTCATATTAAATATTGAAGGTGGTAGAAAATTGAGTGAAGAGGAAAGAGAAGAAGAAGATAAGGAAGAACTAGAAAAAGAGGAAGTAAAGGAAATAGAAGAGGAAAAAATTACCGAAGAAGAAGAAGAAGTCAGTACAGTCAAACCCGGACTAAGTCCAAAACAAATCGCTATTCTTCATTATAAATTACTTATGGAAAATAATCAAGAGGAATGGATTAAGACCCTTAAAAAAGAACTTCGAATTAATGCTAAGGATCCCTCGTCTTCACCTGGTTTCTGGTGGTTAACGGGAAGACGTTGTGTTACAAAGCATAAATATTCTTATACTTTTAGACATGAAGAAACCACAAAAGAAAATTATGTAAAGTTCTTTTTCAATCGATTAGACAAGGACGGAAAACCTGCAATGACGGGTCAAGTTCCAATCCACGTAATAAAAGATGAAGAAAGCGATGGTGAATGGAGAATCGACACTGCAAGTTATTAGAATAAGCAGTTTATTAAGTAAATTAAAAAGAAATTATTTTTTTACAATTTTACCCAAAAATTTTATTATTTGATTGAATTCAGTTATTAAAAATACTCAAATTTAGGAAGAATAATAAATGTCTGTAAAACCTGGTTTAGGTCCAAAGGAAATCGCAATACTTCATTATCAGTTAATTATGGAAAATAATAAGGAAGAATGGCTAAAAACAATAATGAAATCAAGAATTGGAATATCTTCGAATCAATGGTGGAAAACTGGGAGAAAATACATAGACAAAAAAGGCTGGTCCTATAAATTTAGACATGAAGATGATAGACCTATGTTCCATAAAAAAGATAGTAGAAAATTCTTCTTCTATAGATTAAATGAAAAAGGAGAAGAACAAGGAGCCGGTCCTGTCCCCATCATAATTAATAAAGACCCTGATAACAATGATGAATGGCGAGTAAAAGTTTCGAGCTGGTAAACAACCAGAAAACTCTTTATTTAATTATTTTTTATTTATTCTCTTTTTTATTTAATCAATACATTACCAAATTAAATGTTTTTTATTTATTATAAAAAGTATTTTATTGCATGGAAGTGTTTTCCTTAAAAATTTATAGAAATATAGGATTTGATGAGATTTTTTATTCTTATTTAAAATATTCCATCCCAAGCTGCAAGTTCTTTTCTAAAAGGTGCATCAACAACTTTAATCTCGCTGTCAAATAGCATTGTCGGTCTCTTTTCAACATTATATGAAGGCCATTTTGGTAAACCAGCGTGATTTGGATTTCCAGAACGTGCAAAAGCAATCCAAGCATCCAACATTCTTTCGCTAAGGGAATCTTCAGCAGGACCTAATCCCTTCAATAAAACTTCCATGCCAGGGGAATGAAGCATGCCAAAAACGAAGGGTATTTCGAGACCGTGGCAAGCACCAAATTGACCATCAAAAGCTGGTGACGGCCAAGTAAACAAATAAACGTATATATTGGGTTGATGGGTGTAATAAGCTTCGGCTAAGCGAATCGCACCTATAGTAAAGAAACTATCGGTAAAAATGGCACTCAGAAGATCATAGGGCGTTGTCGAAAGTCTACCTTCTTCTCTTGCTTCTTTATATATTTCGATTAACTGCTTGCCTTTGTTTTTATCTTGACCTAGAAAACCCGAACCAAGTTGTATGAATTTATCCAATCCTTCAGAGTCTAAGTTGCGCCAAGCAGGATTCATAGCAGCGAAAAGCTTCATTTCGTCTTGATTGGTACCAACGATTAACTTCACATCACTTGCATATCCAGCACGTACTGCCTCAAGGGGATGTTTTGGCAAAGTATCACCGTCAATAATCGGTGAAAATGCCATAATATCCATTTCTTCCGACGAACTTTGAACTCTTCTGCTAAAATCACCAATCATACCGCCAATTTTGTTTTGACCCCTAATAATTTTCTTCACAGGCACTTTACGCAGTGCATCAATATCACCTGGTTCGATCTTAAGTTTTGTCATCAATTTCTCTGAAATTCTCTTAGCCATAGATGCACCATAGAGCATAGGGTGGCATGCCCCACTCTGGGCTATAACACGATGAAAAAGTCCCTTGGCAGTGGGCATGGCGATTAATGTTGCAACTGCAACACCTCCTGCAGATTCACCAAAAATGGTGACATTATTAGAATCACCTCCAAAGGACTCGATATTATCTCGAACCCATTCCAACGCGGCAATCTGATCAAGTTGCCCTGCATTAGCAGTCACGCCTGGAATATACAAATAACCCAAGGCACCCAACCGGTAATTGATGGAAACCACAACTATATTGCCACGTCGGGCTAAAGCAGAGCCATCGTAAAGCGGATCAGCAGACCCTCCGATCGTAAAACCACCACCATGTATCCACACCATCACTGGACGTTTTTTATCATCCGTCGCAGGTGTCCAAATATTAAGAGTTAAGCATTCAGCCTCACTTTGGTTAGAAATGTCCCAATTTAGCATCATTGCAAGCGGGTTAGTCCCTTGCAGCGCATAAGGTCCAAATTTTTTTGCATCAAGCACGTCACTCCAAGGGTCTCTCGGAGCAGGTGGGCTAAAACGTAAAGGACCTATGGGTGGAGCAGCAAATGGAATACCTTTAAATATTTGTAACCCATTTTCTGTATAACCTTGAACTTTACCAGATTTAGTATTAACAATATTCGTCATATCTATAACCTCCTATAATTTTTGTTTGTTAGGTTTATAAAAACGTTTAATCAATGACTTTTTTTAAATTTCATTTTACATAAACATCATATGATAGTTTCGTAGATATATATTAAAAAAGAAAAAAAATTAATCCTAATTAATATAAATCAAATAAATACGGAGTTGGATTTTTATGATAAAAACTAGAATTACTGAAATGTTTGGAGTTAAATATCCAATAGTTTTAGCTGGAATGGGACCTTTTTCAACCTATAAAACCGCTGTGAAAGTTGGAAATTCGGGTGGTATTGGGCTTACGTCGCATTGGGGAATCTTATCAAAGGTTGACCCAAATACTTTTGAAATTAGTGATGCATCTGATGCGAGATCAATAACTCCTGCCCAGAAAATCGAACTTGATTTAAAATATATTAGAGATAAAACTGATGATGGTGCTGTTTGTGGGTGTAACATTCGTGTTGCCAGAGTTCAAGCTGATTGGAAGAGTGTATTGAGACGTGTATTAAAATTGAGGCGAGAAGATAGAGAAATGCGGGAAAAAATTAAAATAATTGTTACATCTGCAGGTAATCCCGCCCCTCCAAATAAGATGATTAAAAAAAATAATGAAAAACATAATGACGATTTAAAACATTTCCATGTTTCACCGTGTTTAAGGTTAGTAGAACATACTTTCAAATCCGGTTGTGATGGAGTCGTTGCTGTAGGATACGAAGGAGGCGGGCATCAATCGTATGAAGGAGTAAATACCAGTGTATTAATACCTATCGTTCGAGCCCACTTTCCAGATAAACCGATCATTGCTGGTGGTGGGTTTTACAATGGCCAGACCTTGGCATCCGGGCTCGCACTTGGAGCTGATGCAGTCCAAATGGGAACAAGATTCATCGCCACATCTGATGGTGATTTTCATCCAAATTTCAAGAAATTAATCCTTAAATCACAAGATGAAGATACTATAATAACGACTGGTATGTTTGGGCCAATTCGATTAATTAAAAATAAGCATGCATTAGAACACGCCAAAGTTTTAACTAGAGAAGAGAAGATTAAACAGGAAAAATTCCAAGTAGATGCTGATCAACAAAAAATTTTACAACAACAAATGTTAGAAAAATTTATGGCCATGGAGAAATCGTATAAAGGTGATGTTGAAAACGGACCATGCTTAGGTGGACAAACGGTTGGAGGAATCGAATCAATGCCAACCGTTAAAGAACTTATTGAAACTATGATGGCTGAATGCCAAGAAACTATTAAAACTTTGTACTTCAAGATTGGAGAATAAATTACTTCATTCTAAAACGGGGGGGTTAAATTTCATGCCCATTAAAAAAAAATCCGTAAAGAGAAAAAAGGTAAAAAAACAAGTAAAGAGCAAGAAGAAAAGTAAACAAGCAAAGAAGAGGAAAACAGTAAAACAACAAAGAACGCCTATAACAGAGTTGACAGCAGAAGAAAGAAAGAAAAAAGTAATTTTCCGCCGCCAAACAATTACACTTGAAGAACAATACGCTCTTGAAGATTTAGAAAAAGAACTTCGAAGAAAGTTCCGTAAATCTAAATTTTGGCGCAAGTCGTTTAGATTCTTTGCTTATAATGGAAATGTTGTTGATTTAGAAATTCGAAATGTGGGATTAAAGAAAGTCCCGAAGTCAATTGGTAACCTAAAATCGCTCAAAAAGCTGACTCTAAGTTATAACAAATTAACAAGCCTCCCCGACTCGATTGGTGATCTCGAATCGCTTGAAGAATTATTGTTACACGGGAACCAGTTAACAATTTTGCCTGATACCATTGGCAACTTGAAATCGCTCGGAGAACTATGGTTAGATGATAATAAGTTAACGACTCTCCCGAAGTCCTTATTGAAAATACCTAATTTAAAAAATCTAAAAATTAAGAATAATCCCTGGACCAAAACTTCCATTAAAATTTGGGAACAATTGACAAATCAAACTGGAAGAATTGATGGTATTACAAATAAAGAAAAAAAGGCGTTAGCAGATCTGGAAAAGGTGATTGGAGAACCTATTCCTAAAGTTGAATATCTGCTATCAAATTCCTTTGGATTTGTAGTTGATAACGGACATGTCACGAAATTAGGGATCAATTCCAAAGGATTAACGAAAGTCCCAGAGTCGATTGGTAATTTAAAATGGCTTAAAGAACTAGATTTGGGGCGGAACAGCGGGTTAAAGACACTCCCGGAGGATATTGGGGAATTAAGGTCGCTTGAACGTTTAAAATTAGCATATTGCAGATTAACAACACTCCCTAAGGCGATCGGTAATTTAGAATCGCTTGAATTTCTAAATCTATCTGATAATTCTATAAAAGCACTCCCTGACTCAATTGGCAACTTGAAATCGCTCAAAGGGCTATGGTTAGAAAATCACAGTTTATATAATCTCCCAGAGTCATTCGGAAATCTTGTTAACCTTGAAGGATTGACTTTGAAAAGTTCAACTTTACCTACACTTCCGAAATCGTTCTTAAATCTAAAAAACCTCAAGGAAATATTGTTGGGAAAACGCCAGGCGTTGAATTTTCCAAGTAAATTGGTTAATCAACTTAAAGCACAAGGTTGTCGAATTTTTATTCAGGCACGGGAATGGGTCGGTGACTGGGGAGGAGACTGGGAAACGGTAACTTATGAACTGTAAGGAGAGTTTAGTTTAATGCCTAAAGCAAAAAAAACCGCAAAAAAGAAGGAAAAAGTAAAAAAACAAGTAAAGAGAAAGAAGAAAAGTAAAAAAGTAAAGAAAAAGAAAACAGTAAAACTAAAAAGGAAGCCTATAGCAGAGTTGACAGAAGAAGAAAGAAAGAAAAAAGTGGTTTTTCGCGGTCAAACAATTACACTTGAAGAACAATACGCTCTTGAAGATTTGGAAAAAGAACTTAATATGGAAATTGAAAAATTTACAAGGATAGGATATAAACAATTTGGATTTTTTGCTCATAATGGAAACGTAAAGAACTTAGAAATTCGAAATGTGGGATTAAAGAAAGTTCCAGAATCGATGGGCACCTTAAAATCGCTCAAAAACTTGACATTGAGTTATAACAAATTAACGACCCTCCCAGAGTCGATTGGGGATCTCGAATCGCTCGAATTACTCTATTTACACGGTAATCAATTGACGACTTTACCGGAATCAATGTTGAAATTATCTAATCTGAGAGGCATTAAGATTGAAGAAAAAAACGTGCCTAATAACAATCCATTAAATAAAGCTTCTCAAAAACTCTTGGCTCAATTGAAAGGGAGAGCAGGTAAAAAGAGAGAGAAAAAGCCTATTACAGCAAAATATCAAGGAATAACTGTCGCAGCTGAGGAAGAGAAAGCGCTAAAGGATCTTGAAAGATTAGCAAAAAAACCAATCCCATATAACCCCGTCCCCCAAAGAGTTTATGCTCTAAATCTTCCCGTAGATACCCGACGAGTTACCTATGATTTTGGGTTTAGAGCTGGAAGAATTAACTATGATTTTGGCTTTAGAAATGTCACTGGATTAGGAATGAAAGGGTTAAAATCGCTCCCGGAGTCTATATCTCGCTTAATATGGCTCAAAGGGTTAAGATTGGCAAATAACCAGTTTAAAAATCTCCCGGAATCGATTTGTAATCTTAATTTACTTATCTTCCTGAATCTTAGTAATAATCAATTAATTAAACTCCCAGACTCCATTAAAAACTTGCAATTGCTCGAACGACTAGATTTAAGCAATAACCAGTTAAAAACTCTTCCGGAATCAATTGATAATTTAATATCACTCCGAAACTTATTTTTAAATAATAATCAACTCACTCAACTACCCGATTCGATTATTAATTTAAAGGAGCTTAAAACTCTACATTTACATAATAACAAGTTAAAAGCTCTCCATGATTCGATCGGTGATGAACTAGAAAAAATCAGCGATTTAACATTGAACAATAACTTATTAAAAGAAATACCAAAATCAATTGGGAAATTCAAATCCCTCTATAAACTTGATTTAAGTAATAATCAGTTGGAATCACTCCCAGAATCGATTGGAAAACTTAAAAATCTTGAAATATTGAATTTAAGTAATAATCAATTAAAAAGTCTTCCGGAATCGTTTGGTAAATTAGGAAAACTCTATGAGTTAAATCTAGAAAACAATCAATTAACAGCTCTCCCAGATTCTTTTACCAAACCAGAATCCTTTGGTAAAATGAGATGGTTCCATGCCTTGGATTTAAGTAATAACCAATTAACAAAACTACCGGAGAACATTGATAACTTAGTAAAGCTTGAGACATTGGATTTAAGTAACAATCAAATAACGACACTACCTGAATCATTATTAAAACTTTCCAAATTGCATTTAATAATCGCTAACAACCCATTATCTGAAAAAGCTTTAAAAATCTTGAATAAAATGGAAAAACAAGGTGCCAGAATAGAAAAGATTGTACATGCAAAGTTATCTAAGAAATATCAAGGCAAAAAGGTTACGGTTGAAGAGAAAGACGCACTTGATGATTTGGAAAAAACCATCAAAAGCGATCGCATTAGTTGTACCATAAAAGAACCCCATATTACTAGAATAAACTTATCCAGTAAAGGATTAACAACTTTTCCCGAAATTATAACTAAATTAAAATTCCTCACTTCGCTGGACTTATCTAATAACCAGTTAACGGTGCTGCCTGAGTCAATTGGTAAGTTGGAGCAGCTCAAAAATCTAAATTTAAAAAATAACAGATTGATAACACTCCCCGATTCAATTGAAAATTTGAAATCGCTTAACAGACTTCATTTAGCAAATAACCAATTGGAAAAACTACCTAATACAATAGGTAAACTAAAATCGCTCGAGACTTTGATGTTACAAAATAATCAATTAACAACTCTCCCTGTCTCCATGGGTGATCTTACCTCCCTCTCCACTTTACATGTTGAATATAACATTCTGACAAGTATTCCAGAGTCTATTGGAAAATTAAAAAAACTTCGTGAATTTGAATTGAGTTTTAATAAATTAACAACAATACCGAAATCAATAGGTATGATGAAATCTCTAAAAGAACTACATATAGGTATGAATGAATTAACAACTCTTCCGCCATTTTCAAACTTGAGAAAACTCGAGATATTATATTTAAGAGGTAACGAATCATTAACATTACCAAAATCAATATCAGAACGCAAAAACGTGATAATAGATGATATTATTGAACTAAGTAAGTCGAAGGGAAAAACATTAGATTTAAGGCAATTGAAAGAGTTCTTGCGTTTGGATGAAGGTAGTTGTGGAAATGAAAGTGGGAAACCTGGTGTTACAATTGATAATAAGTTCACCGGTCCTTGGCTTTGGATAAAAGCACGAGTGGAAACTCAAGGGAAAGAGTGGACTCAAGCTACCGATCGCGCAAGTGGAGATGATGTCAGTTGTACTACAGGGTACGACTGGGTAGGATTGGCTGAGACTGTGCCTGTGAAAATTTTTCTTCCCAAGGAACTCGATCATTGGGCTCTTCATAGATCATGGCATTCATATGAGTATTGCGACTGGGCTAGAAGTGAAATGGGAAGCTGGGTGAAGGACGTTTCAGGGAATGGGAAGGTGACTGTTGTAAACGCCTATGGATATTTCAACGATTTACCTGATGCTACGAAATATATCCAATTAAAAGGACCAATAAAATCCACTATGAAACCCAAGAAGAAGGATAAAACTAAGAAAAAAACTAAAGCAAAACCTAAGAAAAAAGGTAAAGCTAAAAAAAAGTCAAGTTGAAAAAAGCAGTTTATTACCGTAGTTTATTTAAATTTAGAAAAATCGGGTTTTCTTTTCTCAAGAAACGCTTTAAAAACTTCGCGAGCTTCGCGAGATACCATTCTACTAACGAAATTTTTAAATTCCACCTCTCTTGCATCTTTTATATTATCCGCAGGATATCTTTTAAGCAGCTTTTTAGTCAGCCGAACAGATGCAGGTGGTTTAAAAGTTAATTCCTTACATAGTGATAACACTTTGTCTAGTAATTCATCGTCTGGAAAGACCTTATTAACAAATCCGATCCGGCAAGCTTCTTCAGCTGTGAGATAATCACTAAAAAGGAATATCTCCATTGCTCGATGATGCCCTAAAAATCGGGGCAAGATATAGGACGAACCAGCATCAGGACATAATGCCAAATTGACAAAAGGTGCTCGAAATTTAGCATTTGTTCCAGCATAAACTAGATCAAAGTGAAGTAACATTGTCATTCCAACTCCAATAGAATAACCGTGCACTGCGGCAACAAGAGGTTTTTTAGCCGTATTAATAGCAATGCTAAAATCTCTTAATGGATTTGATCCATCTGAAGAAGAGGCTCCTTGAAATTCCCTTATATCGTTGCCAGCACAAAAATAATCTTTTTGTCCGTGAACTAATATAACACGAATTGAACGATCTTGTTCTCCTTCATTAATGGCTTTAACTATACCACCATACATTTCCATGTTCAAAGCATTCTTTTTCTCTGGACGATTAAGCTCAATGCGTAGAATTTTATCCTTAGATTCGGTAATAATAAGCTCACTCATAATTATCTTCTCTTATTTATTTTGAATTTTTATAAAATTTTGATATAATTTATTTTGAAATTAGATTAAAATAATATATTGTGTATGTTAAAAAAAAGTATTTAACGTGGTTACTATGCAAAGATTATTAAATAAAGTAGCTTTAATAACTGGCGGTGCCTCGGGCATTGGTCACGGAATTGCGAGAAAATTTGCCCAAGAAGGTGCCGATATAATTATTTCTGATATTTTTTTACGTTCTCCAGATGAAGTTGAAAAGACAAAAAATGATCTTGAATCGGAAATTAAATCTTTCGGTCGAGAAGCCTTAATTTTAAAAGTTGACGTTACTAAAAGCGATCAAGTTCAAGAAATGGTGAAAAAATCCGTTGAAAGATTCAAAAAAATAGATATTTTAGTTAACAACGCAGGGATAATGCCTCCAACTGCTTTGAAACATATTATTAGACTGAGCGAGGAAGATTGGAAACGTATTATAGATGTCAACTTAAATGGAGTCTTTCTTTGCTCGAAATTCGTTGCTAAACAAATGATTAAACAAAGGAATAAAACAAATCCTAATAAAATCCGAGGGAGAATAATCAGCATGTCATCTGTTGAGGGACGAGAAGGTCAAGTGTCAATGGGTCCATATTGTGCTTCTAAATTTGGTGTGATTGCGTTAACTCAAACCTTAGCTAAAGAATTAGCACCAAGAAATATCTTGGCTAATGCGATTTGTCCCGGATTGGTGAAAACACCTTTGACAGGTCCAATTTCAGATTTATATACTAGTGATTCAAAAATTATTGAGCAATTTGGGTTTAAACCACTTATTGAACGCTATGCAGTTCCTGAAGATATTGCTAATGTGGCACTTTTCCTAGCATCGGATGAATCTAGCTATATTACAGGACAAGCAATTAATGTTTGTGGGGGAATGCAATTCTATTAATTTTGAAATAAATTTAATATTGCATAATAAAAGGCAAAAATTTCTAATAAAAGTTAAAAAAGATTTAACAATTAAGATAGAATTACAGAAATATTGGGAGTTAAATTTCATGCCCACTAGAAAAAAATCTACTAAGATAACGACTCCAGAACAAACAAAGCCAGATACAAGAGTTTTAGAAGAGTTCTTGAAAGGGGAGCTCAAAATAGAGTTTGGAGGTAGCAATCAAGTGGAGCCAGAACCACCTACTTGCCAAGTCTCTAAAAAGTGCATCGGACCGTGGCTATGGATCCTTGTTCGTACAGAAATTGAGGGACGGAAGTGGGATCAAACCACCGATCGGGCATCTGGAGATCCATTTTCTAAAGAGAACTGGTGGGATTGGATTGGTCTGGCGGAGAATGCACCGGCAAAAGTTACCTGCCTCGAAGAACTCGACAACTGGGCTCTCTATACAACGAGCTATGTAATCTGGTATAGGGACGTACAATATCCCGCCCCTTGGGGAGATCATAGTGGACGCTGGGTGGAGAATATCACTGAAGATGGAAAGGTGACAGTTCGTCGCGTGGCTAAAAGATCTTTCCATGACGTGTCACCCATAACTATGACTATGATCGAGCATGTTAGTTTAAATGAAATAAAAAAGTCCAAGAAAGAAATTAGTAAAAAAGGTAAAAAAGAAGCAAAAAAAAAGACTAAAGCTAAACCTAAGAAAAAACCCAAAGTAAAAAAGAAGTGAACCATGAATATTAATCGAAAAGTCTAAGAAAATCTGGGTTATCCTTTAATTTTTTAAAATATTTAGAAGTTTTAAGTCCTTGAAATCCAGGATGCCCAGTTCTTTTAGCTTGTTTCAAATAGTAAATCACATTATCTACTTCATCTTTTTTCATGTAATACCAAGCAATATTTTCAAAAATAACAGGATGCAATTTATCTAACTTATCAAATACTTCCTTCATGATTTCCTCGAGAGTATCATCTATTAAGTCAGCAACTATGTAAGTATCAGTCATATTCACATAAAGAGTAGGAATAATTTCCCGATCTTTTTTATTCCAATAGTCCTTCGTTAATTTTATGGCTTTATCGCTTGCCTCTTTTGTTTCTTTTCTATTTAACGCATAAATCACATTTGAAAGTGAATATGGATTATTTAGAATTTTATCATTTTTTAAACAGATATCAATGTATTTATCTATAATATCCTGCTTGCCTAAGGGAAATGCAGCCATAAAAATACCCGTAATGTACATAGGGGTGTACGTTGGGTCAAAAGGTCTTTGTTCGACTGCTTTTCCAAACACATTTATAGCTTCTTTCCATTTTTTCTTGTATGAATAAATAACTCCCAATTTATTATATAATTCATCAGGACAATTAGGCAAATCTAGGGCTAACTCCATAATTTGAGTCCCCAACTTCAAATTTGATTTGCTGGATTCTTTTACAACACTATAATAATCTTGAGTAATTATTTGAACATTCGCTATCTTAGTACCAATTTTATTTATTTCTTCAGCTCGTTCTTCAAGTGGAATATCCTTAATATATTCCTTTATATATTGAATTGGATTCTTCAAGCGTTTAATTTCTTCAATACTTTTTAATTTCGTTTTAATTCCTCCTTTTTTAATAACTTTTTTTATTTTTTTAGTAACTTTCTTTCTTTTTTTTGTAATTTTCTTTTTTCTTTTTGAAATTTTAATCATCCTCCTTGTTTTTGTCTTTTAAAACTCTTAGGTTGTACATCACAACCCTTCCTTTTCAAGGCAGTTATCCATTTTGTTATCGGACTCGGTAGAGGGTTCCGAGATCCCAGTTGATTCCTGCCTAAGTTTAATTGTTTAAGTGATGTTAAATTTATAATTGATTCTGGGAGATCAGTTAATTTATTATTTTCTACATGAAGGTGCGTAAGGCTAGTAAGCTTTCCTATGGAATCAGGAAGATTGGTTAATTTGTTGGATCGTAAATCCAATCCTTGAAGTGATTTTAACTTTCCTATTTCCTCGGGAAGTTTAGTCAAATTATTATTATGTAAACTCAGCATTCGAAGCAAAGGTAAATTACCGATCGATTTTGGCAGAGAAATCAATTCGTTATCCTTTAAAATTAGTAATTCAATCTCTTTTAATTGACCAATCTCGTCAGGAAGAGTGGTTAGCTTATTTTTCTCAAGACCCAATAATTTGAGCGATTTTAAACCGCCTATCGATTTTGGAAGACTTTCTAATTTATTATGGTCCAAAAAGCATTCTTTCATTTTCTCTAAATTTCCAAATGATTCTGGAAGTTCCGCAACGTAATTTTGTTGTATATCGAATAAATAAAGATCCTTTAAATTGCCAATTACTTCAGGAAGGGCACTCAATCCCCTTCCTGCCAGTCCGACTCCATTTACGTGCTCGTTTTTTAACATTATTCCAACCATGCCCGGCTCGATGAATTCAACAACATTAAGCTCTCTTCTAATTAAATCCTCTAGCACTTCAATTACTTCAATTTCGTAAGCAGGTAATTTTATTCCACGAAAATCTTTCTTATCTTTTATTAATTCTTTTTCTTTAATCTCAGATATTATTATTTCTCCATTCACAATTTTACGGGGTTTAGCGAAATTTTGACTTTTTAGCACCTTAATTACATCTGGGAATT
>JABXJV010000375.1 GCA_013375355.1 Candidatus Helarchaeota archaeon | reverse complement strand
TCGGAAACAAATGATAGATTCCGAAGATCCTGAAACATGTTCAGGATCGGAATGACAACAGTAACAGTACCTATGCTTTTCTAATTTCAAACAAAATTCCTGAAGAACCAAAAATGATATAAATTGTTAAAAGTCTCTCCTCCCAGCATTTTTCACATATAAATTGATGGATTAAAAATTTTACATATTTAGGTTAATAAAATTCTCTAATTTTCGCTTTTTAAAAAACAAATTTCGACATTTTCATCAAACCATGTCGGATTAATACTTCTAAGATACTCGTGCCTGTTTTTATGACAGGTCAAAAGAATTACTTGATGCTTTTCTGCCAGTTCTGATATTATAAACTTCATCCCCCCCACGAACCTTTCATCATCACTTGTAATAAATGGGTCATCCATAATGAAAGGAAGTTTCCATCCTGATTGTGAAAAATATTTCCCAAGAGCCAGCCTAATCGAAAGATAAATCTGGTCTTTCGCACCGGCACTCAACTGATAAATGACCTCCTTCTGACTGCATATCCTATCACTCAACTTTGGCCTAACAGTAAAACTCAAATCAGAATCAAATCTTAAATCTTCGTAATTCTTATTAATTTTATTAAGAATTATATTTACACTACTATTTAAAATTGTTGCCCAATTCTTATGACTCTCTTTGGATATTTTTTCGAGAACATTAACCGCAAGTTCAACTGATTTTCTGAATCTTTCCGTTCTTTTTAGAATATCTCTTAAATTAGATAATTCATTCTGTAGTTTTGGAAACTTTTCCCGATATTCTTTCATAACTGTGCCTGCTGATTCTGATAATTTCGATTTTTCATCCTGTATCTCTTTTAATATCTCATCATTCCTCCTATATTCATCATTATATTCAGCGGTGGTTTTTTCAGTCCCAAAACTTCTAAAATCCGGAAATTCTTTTTCTATACCTTCCGCCCTCTTTTCCAAAACACTTATCCTCCCATTGATAATATTAATGTCCTGATTGTTCAGCAGAGATTCCTTCTGGGATGGTATCAACTCGTCCTTCAGTTTTATATATCTATTATATCCTTCAAACTTTTCCTTATATTTTTCGATTCCCTTATCTATATTCTCTTTTTCATCTATTCCAGATTCATCAAAAATCTTGTAAATTTCTTTTTTTATGGTCTCCTTTTCCTGCACCGCTATATCAATCCGACCCATCTTCTCCTTTACTTTTTCATCCAGGTCCAACTCATCGTGATAAAGAGAGAAATATTTTTCAAGATTATCCTTAAATTTTTCACAAAACTCAACAGTCACATCGGAAACTTCTAAATCGACATCAATCTTTTTCAGATACCTTAACATCTCAGATTTTATTTCTCCTGTTTCATTCTTCAATTTTTCAAAGTCCTGATTCATATTATTGAGTGTATTAGTCCTTCCATCAAGTCTTTTATAATACTTGAACTTTTCGATTAACTCTTGATAATTTTCAAAATTATATTCCATGCTTATATTCTCTATCTTGTTTTCATCACTATCTTTCTCACTTATAAGTTTATTTTTTTCCTCTTCAAACATTTCACTCCTGTTTTTTAGCCCGACATATTTGTCACTTTCAACAGCATTTGCTGTCAAATATAAAGCAACGCCATAAATGGTGCTGATAGCTCCCAAAATCAAAGATGGAATCAGATAAAATGTTCCGAGATTTAGCAAAAAACCAATGGCTAAGATCATAATTCCCGCAAAGGA
>JABXJV010000374.1 GCA_013375355.1 Candidatus Helarchaeota archaeon | reverse complement strand
TCAAAACATAAAAAAATAATGTCAATCTTAAAAAGTCTAAAACATAAGACAAACCAATAATCAATTTATGAATTGTCCTTTATGTTTCTAATTTTTTACTAAATTTTTTAAATACAAATTTTCTTACAGATAAATTAACTACTAATTTGAGGTATAATTTTGAAAATACTTATTACATATTTTTCTCAAACTGGAAATACAGAGAAAGTAGCCAAGAGCATTGGTGAAGGTATATCTGGAGAAAATCCAATCATAAAAAAAATAAATGATGTTGATGTAAATTCATTAGCTGATTATGACTTAATTTTTCTAGGTACTCCAGTTCATGGAAATTCACTACCAAAAGTAGCTAAGAAATTTCTAAAGGCCTGTCCAGAAAATGCACCTTATAAATTTGCCTTATTTTCTACACATGGAACTCCTGGAACTCATGAAAAAACTGCTGCTTCAGGTCTATTTAAGTCTGCAACAAAAATTCTAACGAAAAGTAATATTTCAGCTGTTGAAACTTTTAGTTGTCTTGGTGAATTAAAAAATGAGCAAGTTATTGAAATGCTTAAAACCGCTATGCCAGACCAAGTCGATGATATTCTTCAAGGAGGCAAAGACCATCCAAATGATACAGATTTAGCCAATGCAAAAGAATTTGGTAAAAATGTTATAGAAAAATTATCTGCGAAAGCCGAACTTTGATTCCCAAATATAAAATTAAATTATAATTCTTATTTTTTTTAATATACTCATTATTACTATATCCTTTGTTTAAAATTACGAATGAATAGAAATAAATATCTGAATTTTTATAAAATAATTAAGTATAGAGTAGATAAACGGGATAAAATGTTTACCAATAAGAAATGGTTTATTATGGGTATTATTGGGGCCTCAACAGCTGTGGGTGGTGCTACATTTATAATAATGGGAATAAATCTTTTAAGAACCTTAAATAAACAAAATGTCAACAGTTCATTCATTATTATTCTTTATATGACTGAACAATTGGATTTGGGTGGAATGGGTGATATTTTGATAATTCAAACTTTCCTATCTTACTCCAGAATTCAAAAAGTGTTTACCACGATTTTTTCAATGTTAATTTATGCAGGAATTGCTATGGTTACTGGTGGAGGAATTTTAAGTTTAACGGGATGGATTAGATATTATCAATTAGAACATCTAAAATAGTGATAAAAACAAGTAATGATAATATAATTATTTAGATGGATTAGCCCTCATTAATAAACAGATAAGCAATAAAAGAAATTTGATTTATATACTATACAAATATAATTTAGATTCTTTTTCGACCTTGATGGGTTCCCAATCTGGAAATGTATAAACATATGACACTATCCGCGCACCAGGTTTTAACTCTTCTTTCAATTTTTTCATCATTCTATTATTCGTTTGTTGGAGAAGGTACATTGTTACTACATCAGCTTCACTTATATCACGGAGGAAAATATTGCCCCATCGGACTTGAACTTTATCTTGTAACCTTTCGATAAATATTCTAAAATTAGAATATGCCACTAAGAGAGGATTAAGTTCAATTCCAACTGCTTTTGCATTAAATTCAATTGCAGCTAGAATTAAAATTCTACCGTCTCCGGATCCTAAATCATATAAAGTCTCATTCGGCTGTAATTCAGCAAACTTTAACATTTTTCGAATTTGTTTTTTGCTGGTTGGAACCCATGGAGCATCGAGAAATATTGACATATAATTCACTTCAAAATTTTATTTGTAATTATCTTCTGATAATACGAATATAAATAATTTGGAAAAAAAAGGATGGATTTGTATTAAATTATGGTTTTTTATTAATCTGGCGAATATGTTTTCTATACAGTGCCATTGTAAACGTATAGTTTATCATCAGCTCCTAAGTATATCTTACCATTTCTTGTTCCGCTTCCAGCAGCTAATGGTATACAAAAATCTTCTGTTCTGGTATTATTGAACTTTATTCCAAGACCCGAAGATATATCAATAAAAGTATCATCACCAGCTGAAATTTTTAGCCTACCCATTGATTTATTACATATGAGCTCCAGATCGAAATTATTTTGTTCTAAACTTTTTGCTTTTAAAATCTCATCTTGGTGATCGTGAGCGGGAACTCCATCACCACTGTCTGGAACTTCTCCTAGTGCCACAAATAAATATCTTTTTCCGTCAGTATTGGGATTTTTATCACTAGCTTCGTCACTTACCTGAAAACCTTTTATCCCACCTGAATTATACATTCTCATACGATTGTCTTTATGTACATTTTGGTTTTTCCTATGCATAAGTGCTCTTTGAGTAGTTGATCCAGTAATACATTCTGTTTTAACTACATGTTCATCAACGGGTTTATCAAACCAGCAACAAACATAAAAAGGTTCAAAACCGCAATCTATAATTAGTCCACCTTCAGCAAAATCCTTCCCATTTCCAGTATATGCACCAAATTTAGCTACAACTTTAGTGCTCATTTTTTTCACCTCTTTTGTGTTTAATTACAGCCTTATAATAATTTAAACTGTTAAAAATTTTATAAAAAAATAAAATTAAACTTATTTTTATTTGAATTCATTTAAAAATTTTAAATAAATAAAATGAGAATTTATAAAAAGGAGAAAGGGCAAATGAAAAGAAGATTAATTAAAACAAAAATTCTTTTAAAACAAAATTACACCTTATTTATATCAATAAGCATTTGGTATTTAATCAATTTTATAATAATTTTCATTTTAACAGGAGGTAATCTCCTTGATACGTTATCGATCGTTTTTTATTTCCAGGTTCTGCCAGGACCTTATGGAATTGTTTATCCTGAATTAAGCGAATTAATAATTTTTGGAATTATATTGACCTTTATCATTACTGAGTTTTACAGGAAATATAACCCAATACAGACTGCTTTAGAACAAGCAAGATCAATGAGAGAACATACTATTATTATCGGATATTCTCATCTTGGAAAGCAAATAAGAAATTATCTAGTTATAAATAATAAAGAATGCTTAGTTATAGAACCCGATGAAGAGCTTGTTAGAGAATTATTAGATGAGGAATGTCCTGTGATAATTAGAAAGGCTTATGATATTGATGTGTTAAAGGATGCGAGTGTGCAACATGCCAAATTGGTATTCATAACTAGAAATGACCTGGATACTTTAATAGTCGCGACTAGTAAAATTAGGGATTTGAATAAAAGATGTAAGATTGTTTGTCGTTGTTTTGATGATTCTGTTGCAGAAATAATAGAAAAAACCTTTAATTGTAAGACCATTTCAACTTCAAGATATGCTTCTGAATTTATTTTGAAAGAAATCCAGGCAAAAAATGTTGAGAATTCTATTATTATTGGTTATAATAACATAGCGGTGAGGTTAATTGAAAGTTTCAAGACTCAAGGTATAAAATACAAGATAATTGAGAGGGAACGGAATAGAATTGAGGATATAATTGATGATGAACCAGTAATTGTTGGGGATGCAAAAGATGAGGATAATCTAAAAAAAGCTGGAATTGAAGACGTTGATATGGTTATTGCACTTGTCGACAGGGCAGACGAAGTAGTAGTAATAGCTGATAAGGTCAGAGATTTAAATAAAAATTGTGGTTTGATTTGTAGATTTTTTCATGAAGATGTAGGAGAAATCCTTGGAAAACCTCCATTTAATGCGATAGTAATATCAAGATCTAAGCATGCTTTGGATTTGTTAATTAATGAAGGAGTTTTTAATTTTTAAAGATATTTAATCATCTTCTTCCTCTTGATTTGGTCTTAAAATTGGTTAATATTAGATTGAATAAAAAATTAGAGTGAATAATAATAAATATGGGTATGTATATATGTATGTATATGACCTCTAAAAACATAAGCATCACAGAAGAAGTGTATAACAAATTAATGAAATTGAAAGGAGAGAACGAAAGTTTTTCAGAATTATTTCTGAGATTGCTAAGAGTTCAAAAAATTAGTATGGAAAAATCTTTTGGTGCATGGGATCTTTCAGACAAGGAAATGAAAGAAATCTGGATGGATATAACTGAACGACCCGGTCGAAGTTGGAAGAAACCATATGAGGGAATGAAATGATTATTCTTGATACCACTGCATGTATTGATTACTTGAGTGGCAATAAAGAAATTAAAAAGGCGATTACAAAACAAGAAAATCTATTTCATATTACTGCAATTACTGTTTATGAAGTAAATATTGGTTTAGAAAGAACAAAAAGAAAGATTTCTGTAGAAAGATACGAACATCTTTATAAAAATTGGATGGAATTCATAAGTAGTATGGAAATCTTTCCTTTAGGATTTAAAGAGGCTGAAAAAGCAGCATTAATCTATGATAAATTGGAAATAGCGGGATATATAATTGATGATAACGATATTTTAATTGCAGGTATTAAGCAAACAAATGGAATAAATAAAATAATTACAAAAAATATTAAGCATTTTGAAAAAATAGAAGGAATTGAGATTATTTCATATTAGATCTGCATAACAAATAAAAAAATCTTAATCGAGATAATTTATTTCAAAAAGTCAATTGATTTTTTTTATCGATTATTTTCTTATTTATCAATAAGTGTTAACCTTTTTTTAAATTTCAATTGTGTTGTAATTTAGGCTTGAAAATGAAAGAAATCGAGTTGGTAGATAAGTTTTGTGAATTTCTAGAAAAGCAAAATCTAAGATATAAAAGAGAATTATGGAGAGGAAGCCGTTTTAATGAGGGAT
>JABXJV010000373.1 GCA_013375355.1 Candidatus Helarchaeota archaeon | reverse complement strand
TTTCTCGTTAGACCGTTTATTTTCTTCATCGACTATTACTATTTATTCATAATTGCTTCAAAAAATTTTCGTCCTTCAATATTAAAACCAAAATATTTTTTGAATTAATTTAATTATTCAAGAATCAACCAAAATGAATAAAATTCAAATCACTGCATTTCTGCAATTATTGAATTAATTTTATTAAGGGTATAGTGATTATTTATATAGAGAACCTTTGTAGTTCATTTCTTAATTTTGAACTAAAAAATACAAAAAATATTTAGTTAGAATCCTTTGAGTTGACGAAGCTTATTGGCATTTGATATATTAAATTAAGGTGTTTATTGATTGGACATAAAAGAAGCTGAAGAGGCTGCTATTACTCACGTACAATTAGCTGGAAATAAAGGGATTTTGCAGAGTGATCTTTGGAGGGAATTAAAACTAAATAGCCGAGAGGGTTCTCGCATTGCTGTAAAATTGGAGAAACAAGGATTACTTAAACGAGTTAGAGAATTATCTGGTGGGAGATGGACCTATAGACTCTATTCTAATGATAAAAATAGACCGATTAAAAGATTTTCATGGACTAATTTAGATAATTGCCCATGTTTCGTTTGTGTTAACGCTAAAATTTGCGGAGCCGGTCACACTGTAAATCCAATTCATTGTAATGAACTTGATATATGGATTATCCAACAAATTGGTAACATAGATGATAACAATTCTGAAGAATTAGAATAAATAAGCTTACATTTTACTATTATTTTTTATCAATTTTTGATTTTTTTTGCTTTGAGTCCAAAGGCTAATAAATATTCTTCCCGAGATTTTCTAGGAGATGCCTTTGGTTTATAAATACGGCAACTATGGAAAATTTTCATCACTTTCTCCTTAAATTGGTCTAACATATCCCCTTGAAAGACTTTAGTTAAAAAGTTTCCTCCTATACGGAGGCAATTTTTTGCAATATTAAGAGAACATTCCGCTAAGTAGATTTGTCTAGCATGATCAGTATCTTTAGCACCAATAAGTTTGGGAGAACAATCGGAAATTACCAAGTCTGCAGGTCGTGGAAGTTCATTATTCAATTCAGAAATAATTGTATCCTGTGTTATATCCCCTTTAATGAATTTTATATAGTCTTCAGACACATCAATATTTACTAAATCCACTGCTATAATGGAAATATTTTCTTGTTCTGTTAATTTCCGTTTTAATACTTGAAGCCAACTTCCTGGAGCACAGCATAAATCAATTATTACTTTCGCATTTTTAAGTATTTTAAAATTTTTATTTATTTCCAGAAGTTTATAAGCTGCTCTTGACTTATACTTATCAGCTTTCGCTTTTTTATAGTAATAATCATTTCGATGTTTCTTAATACTCATTTATGATATTTCACTTCTTTCTTTGGCTTTCATTATTTTTATAACGTAAATGTCTTATTTTTCACTAAATCTGCTTTAAAAGCATCCCTTCAATTTTTATTGGTTTGGAAGTTAATGCGAGATCTAAAGCTTTTGAAAGATTCTTACTATTATTAGCATAAATTTTAAGTAATGGACTTCCTTTTTTTATTTTATCGCCTCTTTTTCCAAAAATAACTATTCCTGCGGTTTTATCCTCTGGAGCTCCTGCCAAACGAGCAATCTTTATTAACTTTGAGTTATCAACTTGCGTGACATATCCCGTTCTAGGACATTCTATTGTCTCCTGATGTTGACTTTTTGGTATTTCGTTAAGAATTTTAGGGTCTCCTCCTTGTATTTCTATAATTTGTTTCATTTTATCTAAAGCTTTGCCAGAGATTAAAAGATCCATAGCTATTGATTTTCCTTTACCTTTCTCTACTCCACTCATTTCAAAAAGAATTCCAGCTAAATCAGTCGACTTTTCAATAAGGGAATTTGTTTTATCTGGATGGGTTATTTTTAATGATTCTACAGCTTCTTGAGCTTCTAATGTAGGTCCAATATTATTGCCAATAGGTTGCCCACCATAAGTAAGTCCAGCTTTAATTTCTAATCCAATTTTTTTTCCTATTTTAACAATTCTTTGACTTATTCTTTGTCCATCTTCCATAGAACCTACTTTAGTTCCTTCAACAGGAACATCAATAACTAAACGGTTTATTCCCATCGCTATTTTTTTTGCCAATATGCTCGAAACCATCATAGATTCCGGATTTAATCCCAAATAATGTTCAATTCCTATTATATCTGCATCAACAGGACAGATATCATTATCTGCTTCCACAACTAGACCTTTTGTTTTATTTACCATCGAAATAACTTCTTCTGCTTGAAACTCAACGGGTGCTAATACTTCCATTGTATCTGCGGTGCCAGAAGGTGAAGTTATAGCACGGCTGCTAGTTTTTGGAATCATTAAACCATATGCTGCTACAATCGGAACTATCAATAGGGTAACTTTGTTGCCGGGTACGCCACCGAGGCTGTGTTTGTCATAAATAATCTGATTTTCAAAAGAGATTTTTTTCCCAGTCTCTACCATAGCTTTTATCATTGATAAAACTTCATTATTTGTCATACCTCTTAATGCTTGGGAAAAAATGAAACCAGCAATTTCAATATCATTCAATTTTTTATTAGAAATATCGTTTATAATTTTCATTATTTCATTTTCAGATAATTCTCCTCCAATCATTCTCCGTTTAATTAATTCCATTGTGGTTTCTTCAGTCATAAAATCAGATCACTTTTTTTCTATTTACAATGTATAATTATAAATTAGAACATAATAAATTCATTTGAAAATTATTCTAATAAGTAATGAAAATGTTTATGGAGAATTAATTACCCTTGTCAAAAACTGAAGATACAGAACAGCATTTGAATTTCCCAATAATATTACATAAAGAAGGCTCTACTTCATTTTATATTCCTGATTTAGATTACTATAAAATGGATATAAGTGAATATCTTCCATCAAAATTACCAGTTTTTTTTAATCCAACTATGGAATTTAGGAGAGACATTTCAATTTTGGCTATTAAAACCTACAAATCTGAGAAATTACAAAATATCACGTTTGCTGAACCTTTAGCAGCTACTGGAGCAATGGGAATACGAGTTGCAAACGAATTAAAAGGCATCACCGTTTATATTAATGATATAAGTAAAAAAGCTATAGAATTAATTAAAAAAAGCGTTGAATACAATAAATTAGATAAAATTAATATTTCAAATGAATATGCAAATAATTTTTTAATTGAATGTGCCAAAAAAATCAAACGATTTGATATAATTGACATCGATCCTTTTGGAACTCCTGTTCCTTTCTTAAATTCTGCGCTATTTTCAATAAGAGGAGATGGTTTGATCTCTTGTACCGCGACTGATATGCCCCCACTAATAGGCATTAAAAATAATATACAAGCTTGTATAAGAAATTATGGAAGTGTACCATTAAAAACTGAATATGCACATGAAATTGCCTTAAGAATTTTAATAGGTTATATTGTCCGAGAAGCTGCAAAATATAATCATGCTGCGAAAATTTTGCTTTCCCATAGTTCGAACCATTATATTCAAGTTTTTGTTAAATTAATACATGGAATTCTACTAGCCAATCAAAACTTAACAGAAATTGGTTATATTGGATACTGTTTTGAATGTGAAAATCGATTTTTTTTCAAAGGATATATTCCTGAAATTTCCAATAAGTGCAAAATTTGTGGTAATAAACTAAAATTTGCTGGTCCATTGTGGCTTGGAAACTTCGCCGATAAAGAGTTTTGCCAACAAATGTTAAAAAACCTTAATGATCTAGAGTTGAAAACTAAAAATAGAATTCAAAAAATAATCCAACTTTTAATTCAAGAGGATAATGGAATTATTACCTATCATGAAATTCCTAAAATTTGTAAGAAAGAAAATTTTATTATTCCACCATTTGAAAATATCATAAGATCTTTAAGTCAAGAAAAATTTTCAGTCAACAGAACACATTTCTCTCAAAGTGCAATAAGAACTAACGCAACTCGTGAGAAAATCACTCAAATTTTAAAAACATTACAACCAAAATAAATCGAGTTTGCCCAATAATATTTTTAAATTCCACCATGTTAGGAGATTTTTACTCTAATTTTTTAAAAAATATTTAAATTTATAAGAAAAGTAAATAACTAACATAAAAATTTGTAAGGGAGTTTTGTATTTACTATTTATATACAAGAATATATCTAATTAGACTGGGAGAATTAATTGATATCAGATTCATCACGAAAAGAAACTTTAAAACAAATTAATGAATTGCTACGTCAAGCAGAAGAAGAAGAACGTAAATATAACTGGAAAAATGAAATAGAAATATTAAAAAAAGCAGAAAAAATTAGTTTGAATAAAAAATTAAAGGAAATAGAAGGTGAAATTTATTATAAATTAGGGGAAATTTATCAAATATCCGCAGATTTTGAAAAAACAGATGAAAAAGTCTTAAAAAGCTATCAATTATCGATATCAAATTTTCAAAGGGCGTGTAATTCCTTTAAAAATCTTAAAAATGAAAAAAAGATAAATGCCTCTTTAGGTTTTATTAATTATTTAAAATATATACTTGGCTCTGAAGAAGGAAAAGAAGAAATTTTATTAGAATCGGCAAAAAATTATTACAAAAAAGCAAAACTAATTTATTCTAAAAATGGAAATTTAACAGACTCATTAAAAATGGCAATTTTTGAAAGTAGGGCATTAAACTTACTTTTTGCTGAAAAACTTATCCGTATTGATGAAAATACGGATCCTATAGAAATGGCTTCAGAATGTGAAAATATAATAAAGACCATATGGGAAGAACTTAAAAATAAGCAGGATTTTTCTGAACTTTATCTAGGTTATTTTTTAATCAGCATTATGGAATTTTCAAATTGGATTTTATCATTATTTCCAGCAGAAGATTTAATAAATAAACAGTACATTATTGATAATCGAAAAATGATTGAGGAATTTATCAATATATTTCAAAAACCATTAAAAATATTATGTGCATTTATGTCCTATTCATTATACTCATGGTTCTATAATGTTCTTGCGTTATATTTTGTAGATAATCAATTTGAGCGGAAAAAATATTTGAAAACAGCTCAAAAATGGCTCACGAAAGGGGAAATTTTTTTACCAAAAATTAATCATAATTCAGCGTTAGCATTTTTTTATTATATGAGATTTTGTAATGCAATATATTTGATATATTTGGGTTATTTTGCCAAAGATTTTAAAAATATCATATCTGATGTAAATTCTTTTACTGAATTAATCTTAATATCCAATCCTAAAATATTAGCTGTTTATGGTCTTTTTTATACAGCTGGTATTTTTACAATCGCTACTTTAAATCGTTCCACTCCGGATATTCAACGCATAGATTTTGCAAAAAAAGCTCATAATTTAATTGAATTGGCAACGAATAAACTTTTAATAGTAACTAATCCAAATTATAAATTATTTAATTTATTGAGAGATGGGAATTTATGCCCAATAAATGCAACATTAGGAGATTTAATTAAGGATAAAAAAGCAAGTTTCAACTATCTACAGACGGCACTTAAAATTTTTGATAAAACATCAGATTATAGTAATCAAAAAATAGATAATACTTTTGCTTATCTTCTTTTTTTGGGCGGTACATCTCGAGCTGGAATATTATTAGCTGAAAATTCATCAATAAAATCTGAAAAAATTAATTCTTATCAAAAAACATTAAGTCTATTATTAAAAAGTAAAAAAATAATAGTGGCTATTTTCCATATAGAAAATCTATTTTTAATTGGAGACACTTATTATGAATTAGGGAGATTAACAAACGATGATAAAATATTAAAAAAATCTTACTTATCCTATATGGATGCAATTGAATATTGTAAAAATAAAGGTTATTTTAATCTAGTGGGTTCGGGCTATATAAATCTTGCAAAAATTGAAGATCGATTAGGAAATTTTCTTTCTGCAGCAGAAAATTATAAAAATGCAATAAATTCCTTTGATCAAGCAATACTAACTCTAACATATACTAAATTAAGTAAAAAAATTGAAAAATTAAAGAATTATATACATGCTTGGAATATTATTGAAGTTGCTAAATCGTATCACGCAAAGGAAGATCATTATAATGCAGAATTAAATTATGAAGAAGCAAGCCAAATATTAAATAATGTCCGTGAATATAAATTTGAAGCTCCTTTTTATGCTGCATGGTCAATTTTAGAAAATGCAGAAGATTTGAGCAAAAAAAATAAACATCAAGAGGCGGCAGCGTCATATTTGGTATCTAAAAGTAAATTTCAGATTGCTACTGAAATCCTAAATTCTTATATAAGTAAAAGAAAGTCTCCAGAAGATATAGATAGAATTTCAAAATTAATTCAAGTAGCAAAAGTTCGAGAGACATATTGTACAGCCCGTCACCAGATTGAAACTGCAAGATTAGAAAGTAAAAAAGGAAATTTTTTGGTTGCAGCAGAGTTATATAGCAAAGCTAGTTCCCTGTTTGAGAAATTATGTCAAACATTTAGTATTAAACGGGAAAAAGATGAATTAATGGCAATTTTCTATTTATGCAAAGCCTGGGAAAAAATGGAACGGGCAGAGGTAAAACAAAAAGCATCCCTCTATTCACTAGCCTCAAAATTATTCGAAAAGGCAAGTAAAACCTTTCCAGAGAGTCGAATGAAAAAATTATCTTTAGGAAACTCACTATATTGTTCAGCTCTTGAATGCGGGACGCTATTTGATGAGACTATTGAAATAGGGGAAAAATTGAATTATTATCGAAAAATAAAATTGTATTTGAGAGAATCATCAAAAAATTATAAATTAGGCGGATTTGAACAAGATTCCCAATGGGCGTTAGCGACCTCAACTTTTTTTGATGGAATCTGGCATTTGATTCAATCAGATTATGAAGTAGATCACTCCAAAAAAAACCAGTATTTAAATATAGCAACAAATTATCTTAATAATGCATTAGAAATTTATGGAAACGCAGGATATGTGCAAAGACGAGAAGAAATTTTAAAATATCTCAAAATGATTAAAGATGAAAAAGCGATTCTTACCTCAGCATTAAATCTTATTGAAAAACCCGCAATTTCTGCAAGCAGTGTAGGAATTTCAGCCCCCTCTTGTCCCGCAGAAATTAGTTCTTCGGTTAATATTGAAGAAATGCAAAGAACTGATTTACAGACAGAATCTGAATTAAATTGGCGTAAAAGAATCCATTATATTTATCTAATATTACCAAACGGAACTTGTATTTTCGATCATTCCTTTAAAGTCGAAAAAGATATTGAACCACATTTAGTTGCAGGAGGGTTAACTGGTATTTCTATGTTAATACAAGAAGTGACTAAAGATAAAACCAAAATAAAGATAGTTGAACAAGAAGAAATGACCATTCTCCTCGAACACGGAAAATATCTGAGTGTAGCCCTAATTACAGAGGAAAATCTTATGACGTTGAGAAATAAATTGGCAAAATTAATTCAAGAAGTTGAAAATTTCTATCAAGAAGAATTAGAGGCATATTCGGGAGATATAAGCGTCTTTCCAAAAATAAGTAGATTTATCCAAATGATATTTGAAAAATAATATGATTTTCTTAAAATCAATTTTAATTAATTAGATGAGTTTTTTTTCCAAATATTTTGAAATTTCAACCCGATTTTCAATAGTCAATACAATTAATTCAACATCTTCACGGCCTTTTATTTGGTTTGCAAGAGGATGTGAAAGTTTATATCCAATAGTCCCCAAGACTTTTTTAGTATCCAGTGCATTTAATATTTCATTACAAAAATCTTTAGAGAATAGCTCCATTTTCCCAATTTCATCAATAATAATAAAATCACAATTGACAATAGCATATTTTATTGCATTTACACCAATTTCTTCAAGATCATCCATATTTACTCGATATTTTGAAACTCGAGGTCCATTTTTTTGGTTAATATGTGCCAGTATACCTTCTTTTTTTAAACCGATATCTATAATTTTAAATCCTAATCGGGTTTTCTCTTTAATTTCAGGAGTTGATAATCCCCCAATTTTCTTCCCTTTGGAATCCAATAATTTAATTAATCTAGATATAAGTGTGGATTTTCCAGTTCTCGGTTTTCCAGTAATTAAAATATTTCTTTCCAAAAATTCTCCCATTCTATATTAAAGAAAAAAATTAATGCTTAGTTGTTTCTTTAATTTTTCGAAAAACCCCAGGAAGAGTTCCTTCTGGAACATCATTATATACTTTATTCATTGTAATTGCGTCATTTTGACAGTGATGAGCGCATAGACCACACCCAATGCACATATTTTCTTTAATTACCATAAAATTGTCTTGTAGATCTTCGTCATGAGGCCAATGGTGCCATATAGCTTTCATAGGACAAATTTTCATACATTTTTGACATTTTTTACAAATTTCTTTATTAATTTCAGGTCTATAATTAGATCTAGCAAATGCTCTTGGATTATTGAAATCTGTTAGACCACGTAGAACTCCGCAATGGCATGTGCAACAATTACAAATCAACATCATTGAATCTTGTCCTGATGAATTAATAATAGTATGAACAAGTCCGAGTTCCTCAGCTTTTTTTAAGGTTTCTAAAGCCTCTTCTTTAGATACTCTTTTTCCTAGTCCATATGTTTTTAAAGATTCGCTGGCGATATTAAGCGCCATACAAATATCAACAGGCTTCTCACATACATCTCCTGTATAGGCTGAAGTCGTCCGACAGGCACAATTAACGATCGTGATGCTACTTGCCATATTTATATAGGATTCGACATCCTCATAAACTAAAACTTCATGTTTAACATCAACGGATTCATTAATATCTATTTTTTT
>JABXJV010000372.1 GCA_013375355.1 Candidatus Helarchaeota archaeon | reverse complement strand
TTTTTTGAAATATTTCTGAGGAAATCCTGTTTTATTTAATGTTTTAATTAAAGATGGCAAAACTGTAAAAAAGATGAGTGTATTTATAGCTATGTGAAAAAAAGAGAGTGGTATACCTGCAATTAGGATATTTCTAATCATTTTTATCTCAAACCCTGAAAACGATATAGACCCTAAATTGGTGACTATATCATAAAATGCTGTTAATACGAAACCTGATAATCCAAAAATTATCAGACTTTTTAAACCAAGTTTCGATGGATTAACTAATAATCTAATAATCCCGCCTGAAAATCCAACGACAGCAAAACTAATAGACTGTGCGACTAAAATCGGTGGATATGCAAGACCTGAGCCCCATGGATTTAAAGAAGACCATAATAGTGCTGAAAAAAACCCGATAAACAATCCGCAAACTCTACCAAGAATGTAACCACTCAGAAATATGGTGACGGTCATCAATTCCAGATTTGGAACAGGCGAGAAAATAAAACCAACTGAAACCGCACATGCTATAAAGATTGCAGATAGCGATAAAACTTCTGTGCTGAACCTCATATTAAAAAAGCTACCCTTTAAAAGTAGCTTGTATATATTATTCAATTAAAATATAATTATTTTTTCATCAAAATTACAACAAATAAATATACATAACTGGAGATATTACCATTTTCCAATATCACCGAGAGAAAAGAAAATCTGCATCATATCTTCTTTTTCAAGTCCTCCAATCAGACTGAGATAAACATCATTTTCTCTTTTGGTGATTACAGTTCTTCCTTTTTCAGTTTTTATCTTTATCTCCCCTTCATCAAGCCTTTCGCGGTCCCTATGACTCAATCTTTTTATGAAAATGGATATATTATTCAACCCATCAGTATATAACAGATGAACTACTTTCCTGTTTTTCCTTGAATATATATGTCCCTGATAAAACACATAGCCAGACGCAATCTCTTTTGATTTAATTACGGGGAAATCCACTTGTTTTTCAATAGATTCTAATGAAAAATAATCTTTCAATGGAGTTGATTTTTCTCTTGAAGGTTCTTCAATATCTAACGAAAAAAGGGTTGTATCAATTTCTGGATTTATTTTGATTTCATCGAACCAATAACTGAGTATCTTCTTATCTCCAAAATATTTTTCAAATTTCATTACCAATCCGGTTTCACTATCTGTCCAGA
>JABXJV010000039.1 GCA_013375355.1 Candidatus Helarchaeota archaeon | reverse complement strand
CCTATTTTTTTTCGCAGATCCAGAAGAACAAGATCAAAATTATAATTATAACGAGAATCTATTATTAGTAAATGCAATTAAAAATGGATATAGAGGAGCTTACTGGGATATACTTAGGCGACTGGCTAATGAGAAAGGTAAATAATCGATTTCCTGAAATTTAGAATATCACTTTGATAAGGGGAGTTTAACAATTAAAATTCCATTCTTCAATTTTGCTATTGCTTCTCCCGGCACTACTCTTCGAGGCAAATTTATAATTTTATCAATCTCTCTTTGATTTCCCTCTATATCAACCTTTCCTCTTATTACAATTTTATTCGGGGCACATTCAAGTTCTAAATTTTCTTTAGAAAACCCAGGGACATCAATAATCATGCTTAATTTATTTTCATCATCTAAGATATCAATCCTTGGATAGGGAGGATTGAGCCCGATTTGATTTAATAACCGATTAAAATCTTGTAAAAAGTAAATATCGCTTTTAGGATCATAACCTAGGATTTTCTCCAAGGTTTCCAAGTAATCATCCCTTACCTCACCCCAGACATCCCGAATTGTTTCTCTAATTGTTTCTACTCGAGTATCCCCACTTATTTTCTTTAATGCTTTATCAATTTGCTCTCTTAAACGCTGTCTTTCTCCCTCAATTGTGTCTCTCAACCATTTAAACATAAAACCACCTACTCAATCTTTATTTTTACAAATTTTCCCTCTTTTTTTAAATCTGAAATTTTTTTATCAATATTTTTAATTTCTGAATTTAATAGAGCCGTTAATTTATCTAATTCTGATATACTCTCAGGAGATGGTTCAAATTTTTTCTTTTGAATAAAACCTAAATATTTTTTAATTCGATTATTTAAAAATTCTATAAATTTTAAATCATCGAGAATTATTTCGTTTCCTATTTCAAAAACTTTTTCAAAAAAGTCAAAGCTTATCTCAAAAACTTCGTTGTTATTCTCTAAGATCTCTTCTCCTTCTTTTGTTAGACTATATAATGATTTCTTGCGAACTTTCCCCTCAGAAACTTCCATTTTTTCCAAAATTCCTTTATTCGAAAGTCTTTCTAAAATTGGATATATAGTTCCAGCTTTTGGCTCCCAATATTTAAATTGATTCAATTTCTTTATTAAATCAAAGCCGTGGATCTCTTTTTCTTTCTTTATTGTTAGCAATATGAGTAATTCTATTGGAGATTTTAAATTATAACCTGAAGGAAACATCATTGTATTATCTGGCTCAGTCGATTTTTCAATAATTAATTACTATAATAAGTTCAGATGTCTATATAAAAATCTTTTTAATTTTTTTATAAAATAAAAAATTAATTAAATAAGGTTTGGGACAAATTAACCTAAAAATCTCGATGATTAATAAAATTTATCTTTAAATAATGATTAAATTCTTTGTGAAACTTTCAAATTATTTACAATTAATCAATATTTTTATATTAAAACGCTTTTATTAAATTCATTAAAGATCGATCTCATAGAAACCTTTATATATTAGAGGTCTAAATATAAAATTAAGACCTCTACAAAGAAATTAATAAACAAAAAAAAGAGGTAAAAAAAAGAAATAGGTGATTTTAATGGCTGAAGAAGAAAAAAAAGAATCAATTTTTGAAGTTCTCTTAAAACCCTTAAGAAATATTTTAGGAACTGAAGGAGAAGAAAGAGAATCATTAGCTGATAGAATTGAAAAATTAAGAGAAAGTTTAGGTATAGATAAAATCGACGAAAAAATCAAAGCTGTAATAACTGAGTTAGAAATTCCCAAAAGGGTTGAAAAAATCAGAAAGATTAATGAAATCCTCGGTATTACAGAACAATATAACAGACTTAAAGAATTCATTGAAAGAATGGATTTACCTGAACAAAGAAAGAAATTAGAAGAAACTCTTGAAAAGATCGGAGTTAAAAGTGAAAGAGTACAAGACATTCTTGAAGATTTAGGCGTCAAAGAAAGACAAGAAAAGATGTTAGAAATCCTAGATGTCGCTGGCTTGAAAGAAGATTATGTAGAATTAAGAAAACTACTTGGTATGGATTAAAAAATTTTCTCTTTTTTTATTTCTTATTTTTTTATATAACTCGTTTTAAATAATATAAGAAAACTAAAATTAGCTATTTTCTCGTATCTTTACTTTTTATTTTGGGAAACAGGTAAATTTATAGTTATTTTTGTACCCTCGCCAATTTTACTCTCTATTGTGACTTTTCCATTATGTTTATTGATAATATCTTTTACTATTGGTAGACCTAATCCGATATTTACAGCTTTTGTGCTAAATAGAGGTTCAAATATTTTCTCTAGATATTCTTCTGCTATCCCTTCTCCTGTATCCTTGAAATCCACTTCTATAAAATCACCCTTTAATTGAGTTCTTATTGTCAATTTACCTCCATTCGGCATAGCTTGTACGGAATTTAAAATAATATTAATTAAGGCTTGTTTGATTTGATTAGGATCTAAATCAATACTAGGTAAATTATTATCCAGTTGGGATTCAACGATAATATCTTCATGAATTTCAGTATCTTGTAGTGCTTCCTTAACAATATTATTTACATCGCCTTTTATAAGCATCGGTAATTTGAATTTGGAGTATTCTGGCAGTCCTAAAATTAAATCACATGCTCTATTTACCGCTTGTTGTATAATATTTAAATTTCGTCTTACATCCCCACTTGCATCTTTAAGTTTCAATCTCAAGTTAAAAAGTGAATTATTGATTATTTCAAATGGAGATTTAAGTTTACCACTAATTCCACCAACGAACTTTCCTACAGCTTCCACTTTCTCTTTATGTATCAACTTTTCCTGAGCTTCTTTCAACTTTTGAGTTTGCTCTTCCACTTTTTGAGCCAAATCTTCTGTTAATTCTCGTAATTGTTCCTCCATATTCCTACGTTCTGTAATATCTCTAAAGGCACCAACCAAATATTGTCTTTCATCTAAAATTATTGAAGATGTATTAATATCGGCATAAAATATTGTACCATCTTTTCTTTTAATTGGAATATCTTTAGCTAACAAAATTTCTCTTCTTGTTAGTTTATCAAACTGCTCTAGAACATAGTCAAGATCTTTTTTTAGGTGTATGTCCATAACTCCAAGTTTTTCAATTTCTTCTAATGTATAACCTAACATTTCGGAAATCATCTTATTACCAAAATAAAATTTTTTATCTTCCACATCAGCCACAAGTATACCATCTGAAAATGTTTCAATAAAATTTCTAAACCTTTGTTCGGATTCTCTCAACTTACCTTCAATTTTTTTACTGTCAGTAATATCAATAGCAATCCCTACAGTACCTATAACATTCCCATTATCATTAAAAATGGGCGATTTTGTAGTTTCAAGGTTTATTTCCTCTCCATCCTTATCCACAATAGTTTCTTCAAATGTTATTTTCTTCTTTCCTTCCATTACTACTTTATCATCTTCTTTAAACTTCTCGGCTGCCTCTTCTCCAAAACAAATTGCACAAGTATGATTTCGAAGATACTCTGGATCCATTCCTACAACATCGCCAAATTTCTGATTGGCAAGAATAAAGTTTGAATCGACATCTTTGAGCCAAGCCATATGAGGAATATTGTTAATAAATATTTCCATTTCCCTCATTTTCTGTTCCAGCTCCTCCTCCACCCTTTTCCTTGCATCAATATCACTAAGAACTCCCCTAATTCCGACGATTTTTCCTTCTTTATAAATGGGACTGGTGTGGACTCTTCCCCAAAAATTGGTTCCGTCTTTTCTTTTAAATAAAAAATCATCTGGTTCTAGCATTATTCCATTTAATGCTTTATTACAATATTTAAGGGCCCTTTCTATTTCATTCTGAACTAATAATTGGTCAATTTTTAATCCTTTATTAAATTCCTCTATGGTAAATCCAAATTTTTCAAATGCAATTTCATTTGCATAAGTTAATTCTATTTTATCACTCACTTCAAAAATTATATCTGGAAGAAAATTTAATGTTTCTCTATATTTTGCTTCAGATTCCTTTAATTCTTCTCCTGTCTTCGTATGTTCAATAGTTTTCTTTTTAAGTTCTTTTTGACTTATTTTTAATTGAATCATGGATTCTTGCATCATCTCTTCAAGACGTTCATGATGTTCTTTGACTTCTCTTTCTGCACGTTTACGCATTAAAGCCTCTATGAATGCTACAGATAGTGATTCCATAGCTCTTTGATCAGTTATATCATAACCTAATCTCTTATTTGCTAGGCCAATCATCCCTATAGTGTTATCTCCTTGTATTATTGGAACCCCTAAAAAGGAAGTCAATTGCGGATGTTGGTTTGGAAGATCTGCCGTATAAGGATCCGTAGATGGTTCAGAAATTATGTAAGATCTTTTGGTTTTGAGTATTTTATCTAAAAATCCTCCCATCTTCATAAATTTCATTATTTCTTCTCCAAGTATTGTTGGTGGTTGACTTAAGTCCCAACCTGGAGCATTTATCGCTATGAAATTAAATTGATTACTTCGGGTTAACTCGCCAATAAAACCAAATTCACTTTCTGTCAATTGTAATGCTACTTGGAGACACGTATTAGCTACTTCTTTATCAGTTTGACAGACAATTGCGTCTTGAAATACTTTATTTATTGCATTTAACAATTCATTTTTTCTAGATAACCTTTCTTCTGCGATTTTGCGTTTTGTAATATTTCGAATAAAAATAGAAATTTTATTTTCAGTCAAGTAAAAAAAACGAGCTTCAAAATATTCAAGTTCTCCTTTCATTAGAAGAGTATATTCTAAAGTGTGAGGTTTTTGGGTTTTAAGTGTTTTTTTAACTAAATCAAGACTTTTTTTTCCGAGTTTAGGTGGTAATATATCTACCATCTTCTTACCTAGAATTTCCTCTGGTGGTATAAAAAAGTCTTGTTGTCTGCCACTATAATCCAAAACCGTGGTTTCTCCAGAAACTATAAAGAATAAATCGGGTATTGAATGAAAAATTCGTCTGAACTTTTCTTCTGATTCAATTACCATATCTTGGAACCATTTTTGCTCAGTAATATCACTAATAACTCCTCTAAGTCCTAAAATTTTTTCACCTTTAATAATTGGTTTCGCAAGTACTCTACCCCAAAATTTTGTTCCATCTTTTTTTACCATTACATATTCTTGTGGTGGTAGGGGTATTCTATTAATTATATTTTTACCATTCTTTATTGCTCGTTCCAATTCATTAGGAGGGACTAATCTAGATATATTTAAGCCCTTATCTATTTCTTCTTGACTATATCCAAATTTTTTTAATCCAGCTCGATTAAAATAAATTATATTGAAATTTGTATCAAGTTCATAAATTATATCTGGAAGAAAATCTAAAATCTCTCTATAATTTTCCTCAGATTGCTTAAGTTTTTGTTCTGTGAGTTTCTGGTCTGTGATATCTCTACTAACTGTTAAAAATTTCCCCTTTCCATCTATATCGGTGAATCTTTTCCACTTAGTTTCGATCCAAAGATATCTCCCATCTTTTATCCTAGATCTAGCTTCGAATATTCCTTCACCCTTTTCCCAATCTCTCTTTGTTGCTTGAAGAACTATATCTATATCATCAGGATGAATAAATCTAATGCCGTCTTTACCAATTGATTCATCCCAACTATATCCGGAAATTCTCATGTGAGCTTTTTCGTTTATATATTCAATTTTAAAACTATCATCTAGAATATCAATCATATCAATAATATTTTCGGAGATTAAACGATATTTTGCTTCGGATTCCTTGATTTTTTGTTCTGCTTCTTTTGTATCTGTAAATTCTTTTGACATAATTAATATTGCAGGATTTCCTTCATACATAATCTGTTTAGTATAATTATCAACCCAAACTATTTTTCCATTTTTTTTAATAGCTCTATATTGAATTTGGGCTGGTTCTTTTAGACCTTTATCTTTTTCTACTATATTCAAGAGAATTTCGAGATCTTGTGAGTGAATAATTTTATAAATATCTGATATTTTCCAATTCATCAGTTCTTCTATAGAATATCCTATAATATCAGCAGCTGCTTGATTTACATATTTTAATCTATTATCTTGTATGATACTTATTCCTATTAAAGAATTTTCAGTAATTGTTCTAAATTTTTCTTCTGATTCTTTTAATTTCGATTCAAGAGAATGTTCTTCAAACCCCATTTTGGTTCCCTATTTTACATTTTAATTTTTGAATAATTTACTATGGGAATGTAAGTTTAAATGCTCAATTTTCGATTGCCCTCCCATCACACTTATTTGAAAATCCTCAAATTTTTCTATTAATTTCTTTTTTTCTTAAACATTTGATGGTATTTTATGGCAACCGGTCCCAACGTTTTTGTCATATTTATTTAGGAATTATGCAATATAAAAGATTAATCATATTAATTTGTTCATTCTATTCAATTGATTTGATTGAGTTTATTGTATTAACTTTATAATAATATGATATTATTTAATTCATAATAAATTGGGTAATGGCAATTGAGCCATCAAAACTCGTTGTTTCAACTAAAAAATGAAATATTTATATCTAAAGTCGATTTTTTTTCGATTCGTGAACACATAGCTGAAAAAAGAGGAAAACATCTGGATTATGCTCTTGGTAGTAAAAATTTAGAGGTTGCAATTGATTTTATAGTCCCAAAAGGATTACCAAAAATAAATGAACGCCCTAGACTGGGTATAATGATGGAATTACATGATCCTATTTATTTATTTGATAAGAAAGGAGATATTGAGGAAGGATATGGAAAAGGAACTTGGAAACAAATAAAATGTGGACCTGCTAAAATAGTTCGAAAATCTAACCACTCTTGGATTATCAATCTAGGTAATGAGCAATATAATTTTTACATTCCTCCACCATTTCAGAAAAAGAAGGGGCAATTCTTAATTAAAAGAATGAAGTAAACTCATATTAAAATTAAACATAATTGCCAAATAATTTTCCAGTTTGTAGTAAGGTCAAAATTAAAGCCGTAAAAATACTAGTGCTAGTTATTGACTTTGAGCGTTGATAAATAAAAGCATTGACGAAACTTAAAACAATCATACTACCACATAGAATAGCTAGAAATGGACCTGTCGCTTCTAAAGGTGCAAAGTGACCAAAAAATCCAGTGCCGAAAGTTAAATTTGCAATAATCCCGAAATTTATTATTAATATAAAAATATTCAATATCGAAATCAGCAAAATATTTTTCCAACGCGTTAATTTTCTTTTTCCTTTATCAATTTTTAATTGAATTAATTTACGAAAGACAATTTCATTGGTCAATGATAGAAGAAACATAATCCCTAGTAAAATAAAGAAATCTATATAAATACTAGCTTCAAAAGGGCGAGGTAATAGTATTGGAACATTACAAACAAAGGCCAAAATATTATAGATGCTTACTATAAGTAGAATAGGTAATGCACCTATCGCTAATCCTCTTAAAATAGATTTTGGTGAGATTTTATAATCCTCTGAATTAAGATTATATTGCTTCTTTTCAAAATGGATTATTAAAACTATAAATGGAATCTGAATTAATGATATAACTAATAAAGGGATAGAAACTAAATCCCAATTCCCGAATTGAACAAATGCTTTTATGTCTAACGTGTTTCTGACTAAATAACTTCCGATTATGCAAGAAATTATAAGAAAAAGACAATATAATACAATTAGTTTAATCTTTTTATTATTATTCAAATCAATTGGCTTAATCGAATAATGGTATTCATTTCTTCTTTTTTCTCCTGGTAAATTTTCTAATTTTGGAGAAAACCAGCCAGAGAGATATGAAACAAGACCTGGAATGGCTGATAAACACGCGAATAATCCAATAGCCCAGCTTTGTCTTAAATTATAATTATCTTGCCAATCTAGGCGAATTGGAATGCTTTGGTATCCTGTTTGAAATGATTCATGAAACCATGTAACTAGGCTTTGCAGTACGATAGGGTCACTTCCTTCTCCGATGTGATTAACTCCTGGGACGGTAATCAACCGTCTTGATGTATTTTCCGTCATATTTCCATAATTCCATGAAAATTTTGAAATCACGTTAGTGAAAATATCCTCAGCAGTTACTTGAGGTATGCCACTGGAATTCTTTGTGGCTGCTTCCATTAACAAACATTCTTGAGGGACTGAAATAAATTCTTCTGCTGCTCCGATTACTAACATATAATTACCAATATTGGAGCTATTAATGAAATTAGAAACTGAATGAGCTTCTAGTTCATTAGGCATTGTAAAAGGAAAAGTATTTGATAGAAAATTTGAACGACTAAAAATCCATATAAAATCAGGATCATAATATAAAAGTTCGGGATAAAGAGCATAAAGTGGTCTTTCACTCAAACCCATGTAAACGGTTGCCCCAAGTAAAGTATCCCAGCAGTATATTGCTCCAAAGCTTCTAATTTTCCCTCCTGTCCCAATTGTGTTATTTGTCCTTGGATTTGTCCAATTGTCAAAAATACCTCCTCTGGTAGTAAGAATTCCTCCATGTGAGTGACCAGATACGCCAATTCTATTACGATCTACATCCCAACAAAGATAATAAAGATAATCAACAGCTGAATAAAGCACTGGTAGATTGTTTATTCCTTTTGTGTACTGACCTCCACTATCTCCATGACCCGGTTGATTAATTGCTAATACTTTAAAGCCTCTAGCCGCAAGTTCTTTTGCATAATGGTACTGTAATTCGGCATTTGCTAATCCACCATGACACCATATAATAGTTGGGAATCCTTGGAAATCTCCGGTAGTTTTATTTATGTATAATAGGGCATAATATGGGGGTGGAGTGAATAAATACCCTGCTACACTATGAGTTTTTGCATAATTTAATAAAGTTCTATTGAAAAATAAGTTGACTTCGTAAGTATACTTAGGATTAACCGTAAAGGAAACCCGCTGAACATTTATTTCATCAAAAGTTCCTCTAGCACAATTAACCATATTCAAACTAAAAATTATAAAGCAGACTGCTAACCAAACTCTTCTATTGATAATCTTTTTTAATATAGTTAAAATTACCAATGATACCACACAAATTAGAAATTATAAATTAATTAAGTCTGTGTATTTAGAAAAAACAGGATCCATGGAAGAACAATCATAAAAATAATGAAAGGAACAATGAAATATTGTTTAAAGTTAGTTTTAAGAAATTTAAATTGCCAAATATGTGAATGAAGATACGGTTTAAAATTATCCGGATCTTTATTATAAAGTGCATCAATAAAATCCAATCCAATTTCTTTAATTTTTTCTACATAAAGAGAATACCAATCTCTATTGTCGGTCATGCTGGGATTGCCGTTATAAGCAAGTCCTTGGTGATCATATTTATATCTGCTGGTAAGCAATCCTAAAAATTGATTGCCAATACCATCGAAAATGGGTCCAGAAGTTTTATATTCTGGATCTACGAGATCAGGATTGATTTTTTTCATAAAACACGTCTCCATTATAGAAGCATGATGATCATGTTTTATTGCCTCTAATTCTTCATCGCTTAATGGTTTTTGTCCTAATTTTTCTACTAATTTCGACCAAACTTTTTTAGGGTCATCCATATACAATGTTTTAGCCATCCAATGTACCGGGGAAGCAACTCTCACATCCTTTTTTCTATATCTTTTCACTATTTTATCCGCTGCTTCTTCTAGCGCATAAGCATGAATCATTCCATGATGAACTGTAATAATTAAAAATCGTTTGAATCCTGCCCTTACTAGACCATCAATGAAATCAATAACACAATTACGAAAGGCTCTATGTCCAATATCAAGAGTACCTTCAACTGATCGAAGGGAACCTGTTCCAATTGGTATTCCAGGAGCTTCGACAATGGTATAATGGTTATTAGATCTTTCTTCTTTTAAGGTTTCTTTAATAAGTTCAACCATCAAAATACTTTCAATATAATCTGAACCAATTGGTAAAAAATTTCCATGAACTTCGATGGGTGCTATTGGAATTATTACTAAAGCATCATTTTTCTCTAATTTATTTAAACCATTTCTAGTTAATGATTCCAATCTAACTAAAGTTAAATTTCCATCTTCGTAGATTGGTTTTTGATTACGATATAAATCAATTATTTCAATACGTTTTGGATCTTGATTGCTCATAAATATAACCCAATTTTTTTCTAGAATTATTAATTTGAGAAATTATATGTAGTTTCTATTTTTAAAAGTTATAATAAAAAAGATTGCTTTGGATGACCGACAACACTCATATAAATAACACTTTCCTTTTCCCCATCAACTCCAACTATTTCATTTGCATTATTTCATTAAATTTATCAATTAATTAATAAAAAATATTTATAAAAAGTTGAATCAAATGTAAAAATGTATATAAGTTAAATTAATTTAGTTATTATTTTAAAATCGACTTTTAGAGGTGAATGGACTTGGAACATAAAGGAGAATTTGCAATGGGTATAATTGGTCTAGTATTGGCTGGTGTAGGAGGTCTTATTTTAGGTACTGGCTTAATGTTTCGTATGGCTGCCAATCGTATGTTGAGTATGAGCATTGGATCAGTGTTAATGATGATAATGATGACTGATGGAGATTCATCTATGATAGTATTTTCATTAATAACTACTATGAGTCAAGGACAAAGAATGCTTAATATATCTACAGTCATTACAATTGTTGGTGCTTTATTTTTAATAGTTGGAGCAATACTTGCAATAATTGGTTGGACAAGATATATCCAATTGGAACATGGTAAAATTTAATATTTTAATATCTAAATTAAAAAAATCAATTGAAACAAATAAAAAATTAGATAAGCAGATCAAAATTATTATTTTAAATTGAAATCTTTGAAAATTTCTAAATAATAACTTAAGAATATCCAAAAATTTTATTCAAATAATTAAGTAAGATAGGGAACTATTTTAACAGATCCTAATATCCCAGACTTTTTTGGAAAACTAAAGAAATTTGCAGCCGTATTTCTGACAAATATCTCTAAATCATTATTTCCTTCTTTGATATATTTAGAAATTTCCAATTTATATGGGCTCCATGTTCTTGTACCTACATATTTACCATTTATTTTCATTTCAATGGTTTCTTTAACTTTTTTAAATTCTAAGAATAATCTATTTTTCAAATACTTTCTACTAAGATTGAACTTTTGCTTGTACCAAATCCCACCCGAATAATTTGGGAAGCCTTTTGAACACCAATCGCCCGAATCTAGATTTTTGGTTAATGGATAAATCTTGTCATTACTAACAGAAAAATCACCAACTAAAGTAAATGGTTCGATTCCATGAAATGAAGGCATTCGATCGGGATATTCTGGTAATTTTAAATTAATTTTAACGTTATTTTCGCCTGTTCTTAAAATATTTTTTATAGGAATTGCCCGATTTGAATTATCGTACACAAAATATTTTTCTGACATTTCATCTAAATCATCCCAATCAAATTTTTTCCCATTTATTTCAATTTTGAGGGGCATTCCTATATCTTCATAAACAAATTTTATTTCTCCATCAGGTATTTCAGCAATTTCGAATTTTTTGCTAATTTGAAATTCATCACCCGGTTGAAATTCCTTAAGTTTAAGCCCAATTTTCTCTGACAATACCCCAACTAATTCCATTAATTCATATAAAGCCCCAAAATCATCAACCATGCTAATTCCCAATGTAGTTTCTAATACTGGACCAAACTCTTCGTAAGTATCGAATAGTGAATAACGGGATGTTTTTACTTTATCTGATGTTTTAACAAAGTTCCGCATTCGTTCAAAAACCTCATTTGAAACCTTAATTTTCTTATTAAACTTTTCAGCAATTTTTTGCTTTCTTTTAATTTCTTCTGGACCTTCAGGCCTTCTTGATGTTAATTTAAATTCCCAATCATCCAAAAGATATTTGTTTTTTGATTCTAATTCGATATCCCAATTTGTTTTTAATACAATTGGGGTTAATTCTTTATTTATTAAAGGTTCTTGAGGCCATTCTTTTATAGCACTTTTTATAGGCGATAGAATAAATATTAATGCTTGAAATGGTTTAAAGTTAAATTTAAATCCATCTTGAATGTGTTTATAAGCGTATCTTTCTCCAGTCTCAGGATCCCAAATCTCTAAATATCCTGAATTAAATAATGAAATCTTTACATGACCATCCCTTTTAGACATATTACATACCAAATAGAAATTAAGATTATCTATTACTCTATGTTGATAGATAAAATTTCTACTTGATTCCGATTTAATATTAATAGTTTTAGGAACATTCTCTCTTGAAAATAAATCTTTAAGATGGGTTTCTCCCTTTATTTCATTTTTAAACTGAATAGAAGGAATAAAAATAGCTTTACCTCCATTTTTATTAGTTCTAACAATCTCTTCATTTGGATTATTAACTCCAAAAATATGTGAATTAATAGCTTGAATCTCAGGATCATTTTTTAATTTCGGAGAATTTGCAGGAGTTAAACCAAATGAAATTACGAAACCTCCCTCATCATAATATTTTTTTATAAATTCATAAACAACTTTCGGAATTGTAGTCATGGGAGGGAGGACTAGAACAGAAAACTCTTCATTCTTAAGTTTTAGTTTGTTTTTTTTAATTGAAGTAAGATTTTCTAAGATTTGTTCTTCAAAAATGTAATCATAATCCATTTGTATTCGTAATAACATATTTCCAACTTTACCAAATTCAGAAATTAGCTTTTTAAATAAAATACTTTTTTTATATACAGTGTGTTCTGTCCAAAATGTTCTCTTCGGGAATAAAACTGCGATATTAGCTTTATGAATGCCTATAGTATTAAAATAGCTTAATCTCATTGTCATATCAGAATAGGTAGAATAATAATTCCACCAAGGTTCTTGAACAAAATGGGAAGCTGGAAAATCCCGTTTCCTCAAACCTTTCAGACTTAAATGGCTTGCATGAAAGTTAAAGAGATTAATACCACAAGTAGCCATCCAGACCATTACAGTCTTCAACTTTTCTAAGGTAGTTTGCCAGCCACACCCTCCATATACCTCACAAAGTGTTCTTTCTGCTCCTAAACTATGACTAATACTTGAAATAAATTTCGTTGTGAAATTCGGATTGGGTAATACTACAGAACTTTTAATTTCATACCCAGATTTATCCGATAAGTAGTCTATACCAGGAATACCAAAATGGCGGTATGGAGCAAAAAGGCCTCCATGCATTCGGGGTAAATAATGTAATTCTTCCTCCATTATAAGATGGCCCGTCAATGGTATATTATTTTTGCGACACCAATCCCCAATTTGTTTATAGAATGAATTTTCATATAATTTTAAGGTTAGATCGTGATAATCATTTTTTACTTTAACATAATCCTCAATTTCATAAACTAATTTGTATAAATGAGGGATTAAATCATATTTTTTCTCTTTTTTAAATTGATTTGGAAAATCATCAGTCCACATTAAACTTGCATAATGTCCTGGCTCGTCTGTAAACATACCAATAATACTTTTTCCAAATTCTTCTCCAAAATAATGTTTATATTTTTCATGGGTTTGTTCAATGAAAAATTTAACAGCAGCAGGATTAAGTACATCTATGTATCCCCTCTCACCTTTCATAATTGGAGCAGCTGAAGTCGCAAAAAATAATTCATCTAGTATCTTTACGTTAAAAACTACTAATTCGGAATCTGTGCTATCTACTTTTAGAGAAAGCTTTTCGCCATCAAATAGACTTCTAATATCTGTTACTTCATTCGTCTTTAGATTTATAGTAAATGCTGCTAAAAAATGACCTTCGCATACAAATTCAACTAATTTATTTTTTTCTAACTTAATAATTTCATAATCAAGATATTTTTGCTTAAATTCTGGATGTTCTCTTAATAATTTCCCACCAACAGGTCCAGAAGGCCAATTATATTCATCATACAATACGATGAATTGATTTCTCTTCTTCATCTCTTCAATAATAAACTTAAATTTTTGAAAATATTCATCAGATAAATAATCTATTTCTAAACCAGTCCTTGGATGAAGAACGGCACCATATATATGCTTATCTTCAAATTCATCTAACGCCCAAATAATTTCTTCTTCTTTTAAATCATTATTCAAAAACCAAAATGGTATAGGGCTGAATTTACGAGGGGGCATTAAAAAATTTTCATAGATTTCATTTAATTTCATGATAGGCTCTTCCTTAATTCAGTAGATTATATTTTTAAGTCCTTCAAAACACTTATACAATTAACTTTTGTATAATTCTATTGCATAATATTATAAAATATTGGTGTAAAAATTAATGACTAAATCAGATCTTGAGAAGAAGAAAAAACTCCTACTGGAATATAGCCAATTAATGCAAAAAGAGGGCTTAGTAGTAGGACCTGGTGGAAATACTTCAATTAAAGATGAAGATGGTGTTATGTGGATTTCACCTTCGGGGATTCCTTTTATGGAAATGAGTATAGATGATTTTGTCCCTATAGATGTTTCTACTGGAAAAATTTTAGACACTAGATTAATGCCGTCTTCCGAAGTCGCATTACATCTGTTTCTCTATCAAGCCAGATCCGATATAAATTGTATTTTTCATTCACATCCTCCATACGTAATTTCTCTCTCGTCCGTAGACATTTTGTTAGTTCCTTTATTTCCAGATTTCGTTGTTTATTTAGGGGATTATGTTCCGCAAGTCACGTATGTCACACCATGCACCGAAGATATGGCCCATCTTGTCGTAAGGGCAATGAAAGATGTTCCAAGTTGTGTTTTAAAAAATCATGGAGCAGTAGCAGTAGGAAAATCAATTAAAGAAGCTTATACCAGAACTCAAGTTTTAGAATCAGGTGCTCAAATCTTATTTCAAGCCAAATTACTAGGTGAGCCTTATGTCCTAACTAAAAAAGATTCACAAGCAATTTTAAATTTAGACATTGAACAATACAGGAAAAAATTATTGCAAAAATCGGATAAATAAGATGATATAAGCTATTAAAGGTTATTTTTGGAGAAAAATTCCAAAATAAATTGATTAACTTCTTCAGATTTTTCAATAACTGCCATATGGCCCGTATCTGAAATTATATGGCATATGGAATTTGGAATAAATTTATTCATTTTATAAGATAACCTGGGTGGCGTAACCGCATCTTTTTCTCCTGTCATAATTAAGACTGGGATATCTATTCTATTTAGTTTATATTCCACATTAAAATTAAATGCCCCAATTCCACACATAATACTAACACGTGGAGGAGTGATCGCAGGATCGTTTGCCTCTTTAATGAGTTCTTGTACATTTTCTTCCTTCTTATGAGAGAATACCCGGCTAGGAGAAAAGTCATAAACTGTCATAAGAAATTTTCTAAGTCCAAACCGCCCAATTCCTCCAATTTCTGAAAGACTTCTTGGTAACCTCATTGCTCTGGAGCTAGTATTGAATAAACACATAGCTTTAACCTTTATAGGTCGACGAAAGTAAAAATCCAGGGTAACCATCCCACCTAATGAATGTCCAAATAATATAGTTTCATTAATTCCTAAATGTTCTAAAAGTTCATATACATCATATGAATGATTTCTAATTAAATAGCCCCTAATATTCTTTGAAGACCTTCCATGTCCTTTTAAATCAAGTAAAATTATTCTATATTTATTTTTTTCAAAAATTTGCAATTGTTCCCTCCAAAATTTCCCCGATTCTGTCCAACCGTGAATCATTGTAATAAAATTGTCACCCTTTCCATGAATCTCATAAAACATTTTTGTGTGAGACAGAGAGACGTAGGGTGACATGTTTAATGATGATCTTGTTTTTTATTTATCTGTTTTATTATTATTTAAAAAAAAAGATTGGAAATTTGCAAATATATAAATTAAAATAATCATAACTAAAAAGAAGAAATATTTTAAAGATTTATAACCTATCAACAATAGTAAAAATTTAACAATTAATTAAAAGGAGAAATAAGTTTTGGCAGTAAAAATTCGTTCCGTTGAAAAAAAAGACAAAGAAGCAATTACAGGACTAGTTAAAAATTTTGTTGAGTCATTAAACCAGCCATTTTACGAAAGTTTATGGTTAACCTTACTTGATAGCTATTTTGTAGGTTTAGAAATTAAGGAATTGGCTTTTTCTGATATTAAAATATTTTGTGCAGATCAAGATGGAACTCTATGTGGTCTTGTAGTTGCTGAAATCGAAACTGATTTGCTAAAAAGAAGATTTGGTGATATTTCTTTATGGTATGTTTCAGAGAAATGCCGAGGTCAACAAGTAGGTTATCAATTATTAAAGGCGGCAATCGACTTTTTAAAAGCAGAAAAGAATGTTGACACCATCGAAACTAATGTACGCGAAGAAACAAAAAAAGCTTTGAAAATCTTTAACGAACTTGGATTCAAACCTCGTTATACTCGCCTAAGACTTGATATCTAATTCTTTATTTTTTATTTCGTCACCCAATCAATTCTTATTTATTAATAGATTCCTTTTCAATATTTAGGTACTCTTATAATATTTCTTTATGAGATACTTAAGTACAATTTGAGGTTTTTAATTGATAGATCCAAAAAGACTCCAAAAATATTCTAATGTTACAAGAACAACAAGAAAGGATTTTATTAACATTCATCCAATTCAAGCTGCTGGGAAATTGACTCCAGAGGCTAAAAAAGCATTAGAAGAATTCGGGGATGGTTATTCAATATGTGACATGTGCTTAGAGGGGCGGTTAGATATGATAAATAAGCCTCCTATCCATGAGTTCTTAGAAGATATGGCAATTTTTTTAGGAATGGATGATGTTCGCCCCACTGCTGGCTCGCGTATGGCTATGAATATCATTTTTAAAGTTATAGCCAATCCAGGTGATATTGTAGTTATTGATAGTCTTGCCCATTACACGACTTACTTAGCTGCTGAAGATAATAAAGTAAAGGTAACTGAAGTTCCTCATAATGGTCATCCACAATTTAAATTGAATTTGGAGGCATATGCCAAAAAAATTGAAGATGTTAAAGCTAAAACTGGAAAATTACCTCCCTTTGTAGTTCTTACCCATGTTGATTATAATTATGGAAATGTGAATGCTATTAAAATTGTTGCAAAGATTTGTAAGGATTATAATGTACCCCTTGTTGTTAATGGAGCATATTCTGTGGGAGTTATGCCAATAAAAGGAAAAGAAGTGGGTGCAGACTTCCTTATTGGTAGTGGGCATAAAAGTATGGCAGCCTCTGGACCTATTGGTGTTATTGGGACAACATCTGAATGGGTAAAAAAGATATTTTCTACTTCTACAATCAAAGGAGATTGGTCTTCTAGACAATTTTTACAAAAAGAATATCACTTTTATGGCTGTCCTCCAGTATATGGGGCACCAATTGCAACTTTAATGGCTAGTTTTCCTAGAGTAGTTGAACGAACAAAGCCAGAAAATTGGGATGAAGAAATCAAAAAGATTAGATACTTTGTTACTGAGATGGAGAGAATCGAAGATGTCAAGGCACTTGGGATCAGGCCAAAACAACACACACTAACTCAGTTTGAAACTCCTTCCCTTTATAAAGCATCTTTAAAGCATAAACAAAAAGGATATTACCTCTATAAAGCTTTGAAAAAGAATAAAGTTGCTGGAATCTTTCCAGGATCCTCAAAACATTTTAAATTAAATACCTATGGTTTAACTTGGGATGAAATTAAAAAAGTTGCAGGTGTTTTTCAGAAGATAGCAGAAGAAAATAGTATTAAAATAAATTAAAAATATATTTCGATTTTTTTAAATAGTTGAATACCTAAAAACCACATTTTAACGTTATATTATAGATATGATCCGCTCCCATTCTTATAAGTTCAAGATTTTCATTTCCTATGAATTCTTGAATTATTTCGCCTTCTATTACTAATGAATCTCCTTGTCTAATTTGAGTGCTTAAGGTTCTTTTACTACCCCCAGATTGCCTATCATATGCTGATCTTAAACTAGAAGAATAAACTACAAATTCTTCTGGTAAACCTTCAATAATATCATCTATTTTAATGACGAAACTACACCCCTCCAAATTTGAAGTTGCAGTTCCACGAATTACACCTTTAAACAAAGTTATTTTCCCGATTTCAACCACCTCTTATTAAATTATCTCGATATTTTACATAATTAAATAATACTGAAATAATTGATTATATATCAATAAATAATTCTAAAAATAAAATTTCTCTGTTACTAATTATTTGTTATTTGTATCAAACTAATTATTAAAAAATCTCTTACTTAATTAATCTTTAAAGTGATATAATTGTCTAAAAAAGAGGATCGACATGTTTGGGAATTAGCTAAAGCTCGTGTAATCGTTAGTAACGGAAAAGTAATCGCAGTTGAAACTGAACCATTAATAAAATATTGTCCTCTACATGAACGTATGCTTGGAACAACTTACCATACAAAAGAAACAGTTAAAAAACATCTTGAAAATAAAATAAGATCGATTTCCCGTTTATGTACTCCTAATAGGATATTAGTCTCAAAAGTTTTCGGAGTCGGACTTGGGGCATCAGAAACATTTACAACTGCATTACAAAATCGTTTAATTGATTGTATGATAGAGCCATGTGATGGAGCTGGCACAGTTATCACTGATAACCCAGAAATCGTTCAAGGTATTGGAATTGCAATGAATGCGCTTATCTCAACAACTCCAATACCTGAAGTAATATCTAGATTAAAGGAATTAGGTGCAACGGTCCTTGATCCTGAAAACGCTACAATAGATCAAATAGCAGGCTTAGAAAAAGCATTTCAATTGGGTTATAAAAAAGTTGGAGTTACTATTCCTGCAGCAATGGCAAAAGATATTGAAAAAATTCGTGACCTCGAAAAAAAATATGATACAAAAGCCATAGTTTGTGGAATGCACTCTACTGGTATTACCGAGGACATAGTTCCTTATATATTGCAGCTAGATTTTGCACAAACATGTAGTTCTAAAGTTATGAGAGAAATTGTAGCCAAAAAGGCTCGAAAAGTCTATGGAAAAGTAATTCCTGTTTTAGCATTTTCTAAAATTGGTCAACAACTACTGGATTATAGAGAAAAAGAGAGTAAAAAAAGTCCTTCGGCATTAATAGTAGGGGAAATAAAACCTCCGCAGCCCTTTATTTAGATGCCTTATATTTTCAGAGAACCTCGTCCAAAGCACCGGATCTATATCCTTCTAAATCCAATGTCACATATTTAAATCCTAAACTCTTTAAATATTCGGTTATTTCCTTAATAATTTCTTCTGAATATATTTTATTCATCTCATTCTTTCCAATTTCTATTTTTGCTAAATCATCATAGCATCTAACTCTTACTACCTTAACTCGAGCTTTATGTTTGATGACATTCTCGGCTTTTTCAATAATTTTTAATTTTTCAGCTGTTACTTCTTTTCCATAAGGTATACGTGAAGCTAAACATGCCATTGAAGGTCTTTCCCAAACTTTTAAACCTCGAAATTTTGCTATCTCCCTAATTTCATTTTTCCTTAGCCCAGCTTCAGCTAAAGGAGATCTAACATTTAATTCCAAAAGTGCTACGTGTCCCGGTCTATGGTCTTCTAAATCGTCTGCATTTGTTCCATCAATAATAAGTTCTAAACTTTCTTCTTTGGCAACGGCTAATATTTTATTTAAGATTTCTATCTTACAATAATAACATCTATCTGGTGGATTTTCAACAAATTTTTCATTAGATAATACATCAACATCTATTACCTTCCACTCGATACCAATTTCTTTTGCAGTATCATTAGCATCTTTTAATTCTCCGTTGGTCATTAGTTGTGAATTTACAGTAACTGCTAGAACTCTATCACTAACATCTTTTGCTAAACTGGAAATTGTACTACTATCCACTCCACCAGAGTAAGCAATTAGAACTTTTTTATTTTTTAGAATATCATGGACTTTATCAATTTTTTTGAGAATACTTTTATCCAAAAAATCAAAACCTTTACTGAGATTCTTTAAAAATTCTTAATAGTTATTTTTAAGAAATTTGTTTGCTAATTAAAGCAACGTAAAATTTAATTTTAAAGTTAAGGATTAGGGTAATGATTGAAAAAGAAAAATTTGTTTGTTTAATGTCTGGTGGAACAGACTCACCAGTTGCTTGCTATCTTATGCTAAAAAAAGAGTATATTCCTATTATACTCCACTTTCATAAATCCCCTTCTGACCCGCTTTCTGATAAAATTCTAAAGAACGGGGTTCTTAAACTTATTGAAATATTAACAGAATTTATTAAAGAGCAAATTAAAACGTATTTAATTGATCATAATTTCATAATTAATGAATTACAAAAGAGTAATGCAGGAAAAAATATTTGTGTGCTTTGTAGACGGATGATGTATCGAATAGCTAGAGAAGTTGCATTCAAGGAAGGTGCAAGAGCAATTGTTACTGGTGAAAGCTTAGGAGAAAAAGCAAGCCAAACTCCAATGAACTTAAATGTAATGAAGGATGCTATTGGAGATTTTTTAATTATTCAACCTCTGATAGCATTATTTAAATTAGAAATAGAAGATATTGCTAAAAAAATAGGAACTTATAAGGCATCTATTCAAAGGGCATATACTTGCACAGCCAATCCTAAATATCCCGTGACATATGCAAATTTGGATAAAATTCGAGAAATAGAAGAAAAAATTAATATAAAAGATTTAATTCAACATAGTTTAAAATCTGCCAAAATATTGTATTTCTGATTTAAGTTTCAAAAACGAGATTGATCAATCATGAAATTGGATGAAGTTACCATAACTAAAGCAATAATTGAAAACTTTTCAAAGATATTCATAGAACACACTGATGTGGACGTTGCTATAGCAGGTGCTGGACCTGCAGGAATGGTTGCTGCTAAAGAACTTGCAGAAAATAATGTGAAAACTGTAGTCTTCGAACGTAAGTTATCCGTAGGCGGAGGTATGCATGGAGGAGGTGCGATGATGCCTATTATTGTTGTACAAAAAGAGGGCAAACAGATTTTAGAAGAATATAAAATTAAAACAACTCAATATGAGCCTAATTATTATTGTGCAGATTCTATTGAATCTGTTGCCAAAATAACAAGTGGGGCAATTGATGCTGGTGCTAAAATCTTCAACTTAATTTCAGTAGAAGATGTTATGATAAGAGGAGAGGATAAGAGAATAACTGGCTTTGTACTTAATTGGAGCGCAGTTGAATTAGCTAAATTACATGTAGATCCCATAACAATCCGTGCAAAATTAGTAATTGACGCCACGGGACATGCTGCCGAAATATGCCATATTGTTCTTGACAAAATTCCCGGCGCTACTCTGAAGACTTCATCTGGTAAGATACTTGGAGAATTACCAATGTGGGCAGAAATCGGAGAAAAAGCCCTCATTGAAAACACTATTGAAGTTTATCCTGGCTTAATTGTAGCTGGAATGGCAGCAAATGCTGTACTTGGCTCCCCTCGAATGGGTCCTATTTTTGGAGGTATGCTCATTAGTGGAAAACAAGCCGCAAAAGTTGCATTAGACTTATTAAAACGTTAAATAATCTTAATTTTTAATTTAAAAATAATTTTAACCTCCTCTATTTTTATTCCGAACAATATTTTATAGTCCAAATTAGCAAAGAAATTAAAAATTAATTCTTTTTAATATTTGATATTTAGAATTAAAATTTCAAAGGTGAAATATAAATGGCTAAAATTTTAGGTATTTCGACAAGTCCTCGTAAGAATAAAAATACGGAATTTTTAATTAAAGAAGCTTTAAAGAATATTAAGAATTGTGAAACAGAATTTATTTCCTTAGCTGAATTAGAAGTAAAACCTTGTACAAGTTGTGATGCGTGCAAAGAAAACCCGGAATGTAATATCCAAGATGGCATGCAGACAATTTATCAATCTTTGAAAAATTGTAATGGTATTATTATTGGAAGTCCGGTATACTTCGGAAACATGTCTGCTCAATGCAAAGCCTTAATTGACCGTACTTTAGTATTAAGACGTCATAAAATGGCATTAAAAAATAAAGTGGTTGGAGTCATAGCCGTAGGTCGTTCCAGAAATGGAGGTCAAGAATTAGTTGCCAGATCAATTCAAAGTGCATTTTTGATTCATGAATGCCTAATTGTTAGTGACCAAGAAACTGCTCATTTTGGAGGTCTGGCCCATGAGCCCGCTGAAAAAGATGAGGTTGGCTTAAAAACCGTTATAAATTTAGCAAAAAAAGTAGAATCATTAGTTCTGCAATTATTTAAATAGTTGATTAAAAATGGCTGATGAAATTAAAGAATTGTTAAAAGATATCTTAGTTTTAAACAGCATTATCGCAGCTGAAGCATTACAAATAACAGAAAATACATCAAAAATAGCCCGAAAATCCATGGAGGTACCTGAACAGTGTCAAATTTCTCATAATAAACTAAGAAACCAAATTATAAATATTCTTAAAAAACATGTTAAAGATCAAGCTCAAATTTTAGATGAACATATTATCACGCATTAAATAAAAAACGGTGTTTAGATTGGGATGGATAAAAGAAGAAGGAAAAATAAACGACAACACTTATTTAATTGACTCAATGTTATTTGGAAGAGAAGGAAGTATGGCTTGTTATTTGGTCGTTGGGACAAAAAAGAAAGTTTTAATCGATGCTTCAGGTTCATCGGAAGCCAGAGGGATAGTTAAAAAGCTAACAGCCTTGAATTTAATACCTGATATACTTATTCTAACACATTCTCACTGGGATCATAGTGGAGGAACAAACAAAATTAAAAAAAAGTTACCAGAACTAGAGATAATGGCTTCTCATAAGGGTTTGGAATCACTTAAAAACCAACAAGAATTTAATAAATGGTTTTCAGAATTTTCTCCAAAATTAAAACCTATTGATGAATTTACTCCTTTAAAAGAAAATGATGTTATTGATATAGGAGGCATAGAATTAAAGATTTTTGAGACTCCAGGTCATACAAATTGTAGCATTTCAATCTTTGATCAAGAGAATAAAAATTTATTTTTAGGTGATTCTTTAGGTTATAAACCGTCAGAAGAACTTTTTATGGCTCCAATAATGCCGCCAGAATTTTCAGAAAAGAAATTACTTTCAACAATTGATAAAATTAAAAAAATAGATTATGCTACAATTTCCCCAGCACATTTTGGCTATATAACAGAAGATATGGCAAAAAAATATCCAGATGAAGCAAAGAAATTCTATTATTATTGGAAAGACTTATTGATTTCCAAATGGAATGAAAACCCAACTACAGAAGGTTTGATTAACGCGATGAAAATAGAATTACAAAAAGTACTTTCAGGTGCAAGTGAACAAGAGTTAGAAGCATTTTCTAATATGTTTGGTGATTGGTATCAAAAAGGTTTGAAAACTGCAAAAATGATTTAATTCTTTTTTTCTATTTTTACAAAAGGTGACTAATTTGAAATGGAAAACAAAAATTACTGAAATGTTAGGATGTAAATATCCCATTATGTTAGGCGCATTTGCAAGACATGATGATACAGAATTAACAGCTGCAGTAAGTAAAGCAGGCGGCTTTGGAATCTTAACAGCTTCTTATTTTAAAGACGAAGATGATTTCAGAAATGCAATTTTGAAAATTAAAAAAATTACAAATCATCCATTCGGAGTAAATTTTACAGCCCCTAGTAAAATAGAACTAACTCATCCATTTTATAGATATCTCGAGATATTAAGTGAAGAGGGAATAAAAACAATAATTACAGCTGCAGCTAAAATAGAGGCATTTGGCAAAGAATCTCGAGAATATGGTATGAATTGGATTCATAAGGTAACCACAATGAAACATGCTTTCAGTGGGGTAAAGATGGGGGCTGATGCGATAATATTAACTGGACTTGAAGGTGGTGGACTTAAAAATCCAAAACAGAATACTCTGTTCATTAACATGGTAAATGCAAATAGACTGCTAAAAATTCCTTTCATAGCATCGGGTGGAATTAGTGATGGAAAAGGATTCTTAGCTTCATTAATCTTGGGTGCACAAGCCGTTCATTTATGCACAGCATTTCTTGCTACTAAAGAAAGCCCAATTGATGATAATTGGAAACAAAACATCATTAATGCAGATTCTTTTGATCCAAAAATGATTAAATCAGTTTGTCATTTTGAGTCAGATCGTCCTAAAATGAGCCCTATTTCCATGGCAGCAGGAACAATTGATAAAATAATTTCAGCTGAGGATTTAGTAAAGAATATAATTAATGAAGCAGAGGAAATATTGAAAAAAATAGGTATTCAGGGTGAAGTAATAAATTTTATTAGCTAATTACCCTTATTTTTAAATTTTTTGGAGTTTTAAACACTTTGGAAGATGACATTATACAATTAACTGAAATAAATAAGAGTTATACAATCCATTCAAATAAAATTACAGCTCTAAAAGATATTAATTTAAAAATTAGAGAAGGAGAATTTTTAGCCATAAGTGGTCCAAGCGGTGCTGGAAAAACTACATTATTGAATATGATTGCTGGGCTAGATAAGCCTGATTCAGGAGAAGTTATAGTTCTCGGCAAAAAATATTCAACTTTAAACGATGAAAGGATGACTCTTTATAGAGCTCTGAATATAGGAATTGTTTTTCAAGATTATAATTTAATTTCTACTTTTACAGCAAGAGAAAATATTGAGCTGCCTCTATTTTTTCTTGAATTTGAAGAAGTGCGTATTAAAAGACGGGCATTAAAAATGTTGAATCTAGTAAATCTTGTAGAACGGGCAGAACATTTACCATCTCAATTAAGTAATGGTGAACAACGTCGTATATCATTTGCAAGAGCTCTCGTTAATGATCCACCAATAATTCTAGCAGATGAGCCTACAGCCAATTTGGATAAATTAAATTCGGAAAAAATTATTGCGTTACTTAATAATTCAAAATCCAAAGAAAAAACTATAATTGTAGTAACTCATAATCAACAAATTTTGAAATTAGCGGATAGAATTGTTTATTTATACGAAGGTGAATTGAAAAAGGAAAAACCATCTTCACTTTTAGAAAATCTTTTTTAAAAAACGGTTAATTTTTTGAATATTTGTGGTTAATGTGAATATTAGGCAATATATAAAGCGGGATTTTAGACATAGATGGTCTGAAATTAAAGCTGCACTTATAACCCTTATTATAATAAATGGTTTGATCACTTTTTTACTTATTTTAGGAGAAAATTTCGAATATGATTTATTCAATATGATTTCTTCTAATTGGCTTTTTCAATTTATTGCGAGTTATAATTTTATCATAATTGTAATGGGCTTTATATCTGGATTCTTTATTTTCTTTAATATCTTTTCTGGAATGATAATAAGCAGACAAAAAGAAATTGGAACGATAAAAGCAATTGGAGGGATCCCAGAAACTATTAAATCGGTATTATTATGGGAAATTTTAATAGTTGCAATTGTTGGAGTTTTTTTGGGGATAATTTTCGGAATTTTGGGATATGAAATTTTTTATTTTTTTATGAAATCTATGTATTTTATCCAGAATAATATCCCAATACTTGGTATAATAGCCCAATTTATTCTATATATATTTTTATCTTGGTTATTTGGGGGATTACAAGTAATATTTACTTATGGAAAAAGTGTGGCAAAATTATTATCAGATGATGTAGAACTTGAAGAAAAATTATTAAAACCTAAAAAGACCAAATCTCGAAAGTTCAGATTTGGACTTGCATATAATTTTGCAAAAAGAAACATTAAACGCCAAAGAAAAAAATCTGACCGGTTATTTTTGAATATTCTAATGGGAATGATATTAATTTCTGTCGCATTAATGGGCTCAATCTTATTTAAACAAACTGTAATAGATAACCAAAAAGCCGCATATGGAGAAAATATTGTTGTAGTAGGTCATAAAGATGTTGTTTTTCAATATACTGGGCGTATGGTCTTATATCAAATGCATCTTCGCTCTTCTTTGAATTACACAAGAAATAAGTATCTCCTAGATTCTACAGTAATTCCAAATATTTCATCGATTCCAGGAATTGTAATCGATTCACGGTTAGTTATGGAATATATCGTGCAAGAAGTTCCTCATATAGTAGGATACAACCAAATCGGTCAAACTAGGATTATTAGTAGTTTTATAATTGGTGCTCACCCAGAACGTTTTATTCCAAATACAAATCTAATAGAAGGAAATCCTTTTCGACTTGTCCTTTATCTAAGTGGACCTTATTTTATTACCTCAGGTGATTGGTTAGAGAGCAATTTATTTGATGATAGTAGTGTAGAGCATTTACTAATTCATGGTCCTCAAGGTGGACCGCCAAATTTTATACCTATTTATAAGGTTTTAGGTATCTGTTCTGATCCTATTAATGGTGGTAATGTATTATACATGAATATTAATCATTTACAAGAGATATCGAATATAACCGATCATAATCTTCTTTTAATTAAATTTTTTCACCTTGGAAGTTTAATTGAAATAGCAGATGAACTAAGAGATCTTGGAAATGATTATATTATGCTTGGAACAGACTGGTTTTTAAACAATAATTTGTCCTACACTAACATCTTCTGGATACCTTTTTTGATATTTCCCTTCATTCTATTTGGCATCATATTTTATAATTTAAGTTCACATTTAAATTTCTCAATTAAAAGACAATTAAAAGATTTTAGGATTTTAAGAGCATTAGGGGCTAAATATTCCTTAATTAAAAAAACAATTTTCATTCAATCTCTTATGGAAATCTTATTACCTTCTGCTCTAGGTATTATAATCGGCGCGTTTATAACTTTCTATTTAATTTACACTCAAATTTTCTCATTTATTTTATTAATTCTGATTGCAATTGGTATTTTCTTATCATCCTTTCTTATTGCCCTCATTTCAACTTATCCTGCATTAAAATTAGTAAAAAAAATGCGCTGAAACTTTGAGTCGACCGTAAACTAATTTGACAATTTCAATTCAGCTCCAACCGCTATTATATGAATCAAATTTTATATTTCTATTTCATTTCTATATCTAAACATTTATTTAGTTGATTGACTATAATCTCCAATATGATTCCTTTTTTTATGACTCCTCAAGATGAACTGTTAAGAGAATTAGCATTTGGATTTACCTTTTTATTAATAGGGATCAAATTTTCCCTTTCATTTTTCTACATGCGAAAATACTTTTCGTCTGAAATTAAAAATAAATTAATTTTAGGGTTTGCTCTATTTTTTCTATTTTTAGGTCTAGGACGAGTTTTTTATCTTATTTTTGATTTCTATCTCACGAATTTTAATCCTAATCTGTTTCAAACACACATAATAATCTGGAAGATTGGGAGTCTTTTATCAGAAATTGGAGTTGGAATCCTAATTTTCATAACTGAAAAAAAAGTATTTGAAGGAAGAGACAAGTATATTTTTTTCATTTGTTACATAATTTTTGTAGCTTTAATGGTTGCATGGCCAGAATTTGAAAGGGCAGAAGATTTTGGTTCATATGCTGTTATGTTTGGAGCTTTTATCTTGTTTAGTTATATCTATCTGGCAGTAATTCTAGAAGGTGAAGCTCGGAAACGTGCAGTTTTAGTTGTTGTTGGATTATTATTTTATATTTCAGGTTCAGTTATTGTAAACGAATATGTATTGAAGATTCTTGTTATTTGGGGAATTTCCCGTTTCACAATGCATTTAATAAGCCCATCTCTAAAAATAATTGCGGCTATAATATTAGCATTAGGATTTCTTACAGAATAATTAAATATAAGAAGAAATGTAATATGTTTAGATGTTCTCGTTGCGGAAAACCTTTATTTTCACCTCAAGAGCGTGATACTTTTATATGTGATAGCTGCAGGACTTTCGGAGTTAAAAGAGAACTTAGATGTAAAAAATGCGGACGCCAATTATTTTCTATTCAAGAAAGGGAAACTATGCTTTGTGATATGTGTCGAAGGTTTGGTCCATCGGGACAATTTAAATGTACAAGATGCGGAAAGACTTTATTTACAGACCATGAGAAAAACACAGGAATTTGTAATTTTTGTAAAAAATTTGGAATAAAATAAAAAAAAAAGTTAAATTAACATCTTCTACCTCTTTTCCTTTTAGCTCTTTTTGCTTTAGCCTTTGCCTTAGCTTTAACTTTCTTTTTTGGCCTTTTAGCTAATTTAGGTTTTTTTCTTGCTCTTGGCATTTTATGTACCACTTTAAATTTTGAATTTAATTCATTTTGTAGTATTTAAAAATTAAGATTATCAATATATCATAATATAAAAATATTCCGATAATTGAACAATTAATTAAAAATGATTTAATAGTTTGTTAAGATTGATTATTGAAATTAATATAATGATTTAAATGAAAATAGTTGACATTAATAAACAAATTAAAATGATTGATATAAATGGAGTTGATCACACTTCATTTTTTATACAAGGTGACGAAAAAAACATTTTAATTGAGTCGGGTTATCCATCAGAAACAGATTTATTATTTGAAGGGATTGAAAAATTAGGTTTAACAATTTCTGATATTGATTATTTTATAGCAACGCATATTCATCTCGATCATGTCGGAGCAGCTGGATACTTGGCTTCGAAAAATCGAAATTTAATAGTTTTCATTCATGAGATTGGTGCTAGACATTTAATAAATCCAGAAAGATTGAATGAAAGCGCAAAAAGAGCATATAAAGAACGTTTTAGTGCGATTGGGTCTATGGTACCTGCTCCGGCTGAACAAGTGCATCCATTACAAGATCTAGAGGAAATTGAATTAGGAGGAAATAGTATACGGGTCCATTTTACTCCTGGTCATGCAAAACATCATTTGATAATTCTAGAAAAAAATAATAATATATTATTTACAGGTGATGCAATGGGAGCAAATTATCCAGGAGTTCCCCTATATATAACTGTTCCTCCTCCAGATTATAATAAAGAACAAGCACTAAAGTCAATTGATTTAATAAAAGAACTTGACCCGTCACTTCTTATTTTTACACATTTTGGACGATTAAATCCATCTAAACGCGAAAATGTTTATAATCAAATAAAAAATAAACATAAATTTTGGTGTAATTCAATTAAAAAGATTTTAAAAGGAAATTCCAATATATCAAAGAAAAAAATCCTTGAAATTATGCTGAAAAAAACTTCAATTCTTGATTCCTTAACAGAAGAAATAAGAAAAATTTATGAACAAGTTACTATTAACTCATTTAACTTAAATATTGAAGGTGTATCACGTTATTTAAAGAAAAATAACTTAATTTGATATTTTCATTTTATATTATAACAAAAAATACTCTATATCTCAAAATTTTTAAATATCATTTTTCCTTGAAATTTTTTATTGGTAATAATAAAATTTTACCAATATCATCAAATAAAAACTTGCCAGAGTAGTCTAGGCGCAAGGCGGCGGACTGCAGATCCGCTTTCCGCAGGTTCAAGTCCTGCCTCTGGCTCCATTTTTTCAAAAACTGAATCTTATTTTTAGCATTAATAAAAAATTAAAAATGTTATAAACTACTTAATTGAAACTTAAAAATTGTGTTTATTATTAACTTTAAACTATTTCTGAAAAATAAAAAGGAAATTAAGGAGTAATTAAATTTTTTAAACTAATCTAATCCTAATAACGACTTCAGGGGTTTCAATAAAGTTTCAAGGATACTTCCTTGTTCGCCCTCTTCTCCAGGTTCCAAGCCCAAGATTTTTTTCCAAGGTTGCAATAATCTTTCAATAATACTTACTCTTTCTTCACCCTCTTGAGGTTCCAATCCTAAGATTCTTTTCCACGGTTCCAATAAAGATTCAATAATACTTCCACCTTGTGCTCCAGCTTCTTCTTTTCCCATTAATACTCGAATCGGTCGTAATAGTGCATCTATTAAGGTTTCTTTTTTTTCTTCTGACATAAATTCTCACTTATTAATTTTAATTCTATATATTAGGATGAAATCTAAAAACCTATTTATTAATTTTGTTGATAATTGATTATTCAAAAAACAAATAAAGAATTACTTAACGTTTCTGATTTAATGTAAAAATTGGATAAACTATTTTGGTTTTATCCTATTAAGAAAAAGATAGTAAAAAATTAAACCTTTTTTAGTCCTCTTTCTTTTCTAAACCTAAGAGTCTTTTCCATGGTTCTAAAAGTGTATCTATTATGCTTACTCGTTCCCCTTCTTTAGGTTCTAATCCTAAAATCTTTTTCCAAGGTTTTAACAAAGTCTCGATAATACTTTCTTTTCCTTCTGCAGCTTCTTCTTTACCTAATAACACGCGAATAGGTCGCAATAATACATCTATTAAAGATTCTTTTTTACCTTCCTCTGCCTCTGGAACTTCTTTAACTGGTATTGTTTCTTCTTCTACTACGGGGGTAGGTTCTTCGATTATTTCTGGAGTTTCCTCTTCTTTTTCTTCTGGAATATCTTCCTCATATTCATCTAACATATTTTTCACTTCAAATTTTATTAGATTTTTAAATTATTATAATTTTAGTTATTATTATAATAGTGTTATTATTTAAATCATAGTTAGTAATATAGAAAAAATTTGACTGGATGATTAATATGAGAGTATATATGGATCACAGTGCAACAACTCCTGTTGACCCAGAAGTTTTAAAGGCTATGATTCCTTATTTTACTGAAAAATTTGGAAATGCGTCTTCCCTTCATACATTTGGTCAAGAAGCCCATGAAGCACTAGATAATAGTAGAAAACTTATTGCAGATAGAATTAATGCGAATTATGCTGAACTAATTTTTACATCTGGTGGAACAGAATCTGATAATTTTGCTATAAAAGGGGTGGCAAGGGCATTAAAAGATAAGGGAAAACATATAATTACATCAGCAATAGAACATCCCGCTATTTTAAACAGTTGTAAGGCATTAGAAGAAGAAGGTTATAAAGTTACATATTTAAAAGTTGATGGAGAGGGGTTTATAGATATTAACCAATTAAAAGAGGAAATTTCAAAAAATACTTTATTAGTTTCAATTATACTTGCAAATAATGAGATAGGAACATTACAAGATTTGGAGGAGATTGGTAAAATTTGTAAAGCTAATGATGTATTATTTCATTCCGATGCAGTACAAGGCTTTACAAAAGTCCCAATAGATGTTCAAAAATTTAATTTAGACCTTATGTCATTAACTGCTCATAAAATTCATGGCCCAAAAGGTATTGGGGCTTTATATATTAGTAAGAATGTACAACAAACAAAAAAGATAAAAAAATTAATTGATGGGGGAGCCCACGAATTCACATGGCGGGCAGGGACTGAAAATGTGGCTGGGACTGTTGGATTTGCAAAAGCCGTTGAAATTGCTAATGAAAAGCATGTAAGACATATGACTCAATTAAGAGATAAAATGATAAATAGAATTTTGGGCGAAATTCCAGATTCTCGAGCAAATGGACCAGAAATAAAAACAAAAGGAGATAAAAGATTATGTAATAATGTCAATGTATCCTTTAAATACATAGAAGGTGAAGCTATGCTTTTTAGATTAGATATGGAGGGAATAGCTTGCTCAACAGGATCGGCATGTGCCTCTAAAAGTTTAGACCCCTCTCATGTATTACAGGCAATTGGCTGTACTCATGAAGAAGGTCTCCATGGATCCCTTAGGTTTTCACTAGGTAGGGGAAACACCGAAAAACAAGTTGATTATGTAGTTGAGAAATTAATTAATGTTGTGAAAATTTTAGGAGAAATGAGTCCATTAGCTAAACAAAGTTAAAAAATAAATTTATAAAACAATTTCATATGTGTTAAATCTTCATTTAACAACGTCAGATTCTTTAAATCATTTATATAATCAATTTAGATCATGTAAATTTTTATGGTTCTTTTTAAATGCCCTATTAATAATATTTTTATGGATTTTTTCAATAATTATAATAGTGTTATATAATGGTGTTATATTGAACTATTGAGACCTTATATAACAACAACCAATTTTGTGTTTAAAATGGCAAAAATAAAAGAAATAAAAAAGAAACTTGATGATATTTGGACACCAATTCCAACAAATTCTGATTCAAATACAAATGATAATTCTTTAAAAAATTATGATACAGAATCCAGTGAATGGTTTGGTGCCATTAGTTGGGCTAAAAAATTAATTGAAGAATTTAATGAAAAAAATGAGACTAAACTTATTGAACCAACAAATAAAGAATCCGAAAAAAACTATCGATTAATAAGCGGAAATCATAATGATCTTGATGATAAAAAATTCAAAGATGCACTGTACCAGCTTGTAAATTCTGAAATAAAACACCGATTAATAATTGAAAATGTAAATGATTTAATTTGTATTTTAAACAAATATTTTAAATTTGATTTCATTAACAAAAATACTAATCAGAAATTATTAGGATATCGAAATGACGAATTAATTGGTGAATATTTAGATAAATTTATTCATCATGATGATATTAGGAATGCCATTAAAATAGTAAGTGAAATTTGGGAAAAAAAAGAAGCGACAGGCGAAATAAGATTCAAAAGAAAAGACGGAACATATGTTTGGCTTGAATTGAAAGGAAAAGTATTTATTGATATAGGTGGAGAAGAAAAAATTCTATTAATTGGAAGAGATATTACTGAACGTAAGCTTAATGATTCTACAATTAGAGAATCCAAAGAGAAAATCTGGCGAATGTTCAAGTCTTGATTCATATTTTTTAGTATATAAAGCTAAATAAAATTCATAAGACAAATTTCAGATCTTCTCAATCTTTAATATTTCAATCGTTCTGCCCCACATGTGAATTGATATCATTCCTTTTCGTTCTTTAGCTTCTATATGAACTTTCAAGCCATCCTTTTTAAATTCGCCAGCTAGTTTAATTGGTTTATAATGGTTACCATCATCGCCAATTATCCCATAGAAGCCTCCCTCTAATTTAAGATGTTTAATTGTGCCATTTATTGAAATTAAATTTTTTTCTACCTTTGGTTCTTCCTCATTTGACATTAGAATTCAACTCATATATTTCTAAATAAAATAAACTTTGTTTTTTAACTAATAACATTTCCTTCTAATAAGAATTGGGAAAGGTATTTATTAAATTTAACAAAATATTCTCGTTGAGGTGCGTGACCGCATTCAGGAAACATAATTAAGTTTGAATTGGGAATATTTTCATTTAAAAATTCCGAATTAGTTTTTGCAACTAATCGGTCTTTATCTCCGCATAGTATTAATGTAGGAACTTTAATTTCATTTACCTTATTTCTCAGATTAATCTTGGACGATGTTTGTAGGTATTTTATATATGTATCTATCGAAATTGCTTTACTTCTCCTTTCCACACTCCATTTCTGTAATTTTTTATAGAATTCTCTTCGTTCTGGTTTCATTTTTTTAAGAGGAATCGATGCAGACTTTGACAACATATTAATTAAATTATCTACAGTTGTCGATTTTATAAAGTTGATATATGATTCTGGTATTTTTCGTTGAGGTCCTCCAGGAGTAGTGCTAATTAATACTAATTTTTTAACTTTTTCTGGATATTTTAAAGTAAAATACTGAGCAATCATGCCTCCCATTGAATGACCAATAAGATTAATTTTTGAAATTCCTTTTTTTTCTAAAAAACTATTAATATCTTTGGTTATATCATCTGCATTTACTTCTTTTTCTTCCATCTCTGATTTTCCATGACCCCTTAAATCGATTGCTATTACTTTATATTTTTTTTTGAAATGGGAAATTTGAAAATACCATTCCTCTACATTTCCAGTAAATCCATGAATAAAAAATAAAGTCTCGGGTCCATTTCCTTCTTCCCAATAATTTAACTTTATTTTTCCTATCTGAATTAGCTTATCTTCATAATTTATCTTCGGGGGAATTTCAATATCGTTCATATACCTATCTCAATAAAGATTTTTTTCATTTTTTTTACAAAATTTTTGTCTAATCTTGATAGTAGGCTAACTTATTATGATTAATATATATATCTATAATTATTATTGAAGACATTCGTTTATCAAAATGAGTAGAAATTCATGATAATTTTTCCAATAATTGCTGCCTTATTCTATGGAACTCAATTTGTTCCTCAAAAATTAGCTGGAGAGATAAAAACTGAATATTATAATTTATCTATGGTTCTAGGTAGCGCTATTGGCTCTATATCTACCTTTTTTCTATCTTCATTTATTCTAGGATTTGATGTAATCCACATAATTCCTTTCTTTTTCAGCTTTACTGGTGGTTTAATATGGTCATTAGCAAATAGACTCACGTTAATAGGGATAGATAATATTGGGATGGCAAAATCTACTGTAATTTTAAATGTAGTTTCCGTTATTTCTTTTATCTTTGGAATATTTTTTTTTGCTGAAAGTCCAAACTTCCTTCGTTACATTGGAGTTCCAATATTACTATTAGGGGCAATTATTATCTCCTTTTTAACCGAAAACAACAAAGAAATTAATAAAAAAGGAGTTGTAAGTGTCTTTTTAGCTACAATATTCATTAGCATCAATAATGTCCTAACTACAGAGGCGATTATTTCATTAACACATCCAAAAATCTCATTTTTTACAGCAGTTATGTTTATGAGCTTCGGGGCGACATTGGGCGCTTTATTCTTTAATATAAAGCCTTCAAAATTTCGTGATTGGAAAGATCAAACTAAAAATACTCATTTATATGCTATTGGAGCTGGTTTTATTTGGCTCTGTGGTTTTGAAATAACATCTTTTACCTTGGCTGAATTCGGTTTGAGCTTCGGAGTGCCAATAATTCAGAGTATAATGATTTTAATTAGTGCGTTGTGGGGAATTTTTTATTTTAAAGAAATTGAAGGAAAGAAAAAATTAGGATTGTATGGGATTGGTGTATCAATAACTATATTTGGTGTCCTATTATTTTCTTTATAAGTATCAATATAATTAAAATTTCATTACCTAAAAATTTCCCAAACTATTTCATCAAGATTATGTTCGGGACTTTTCATTATAATTAAATATTCTCCCTTTTCCTGCTCAAAAATTGTTTTATATTTATCCTCAACATTTTTAACAAATAAAACTAATTTATCTTTCAAAATTGGAGTGCTTTCAGTTGCAAAAAGAGCCCCAAATAAGTAATTTCCTTGTGTAAAAATAACTGATTTATTTCCTATTTTTATGGTTTCAAGTTCTCCAGTAGCTTCAATAATATGTTTTAAGCCTCTTGATATTGCATACATAAACCCCCCAAGTACTAAATCTCTTGATGAAGTGATAAGATCTTTACCACCATACTGAAAATTATAAGTATAAATCGTCATGCCCTTATTATTTATTAAGTATATAGTTTTTATATCAAAATATACCCCAATAAATTCTATAAAGTTACCAAATTTAAATAAAAGAATAAAGATGCTGATTGTATAAATTAATTTCAAACAAAAATTTGAAAAAATCGCGGGAACACTGTTCCCATAATAATATGTGTAATTAATTGCAAAAAATCTATCAAATACAGCTAATACAAGAAAAATAATAAACAAATTGTAAATTTTAATGGTTTTTTTATTTTTAATTAGTGCCTGTATCTTTCTTATTTCCAAAAACATGAATATCGCAACAGGGAGGTAAAATATATAAAATAAAGGAACCATCACTTGGTTTACTTGATATTCATAAAGACCTAAACCATCTGGACCTATTCTTATATTAGTATAAAAAATAAATAACGTTATTAATGGGACTATCATGATATATACTATTCTTATTATATTGTAATATTTTGAACCTAATCCTGATTTATTTATGATCTTAATTGCTAATTCTAATAAGACAAATGCCCCTAAAAAGGCAGAGAATGACTTTAAAAGAAAAAAAAATCCATCTAAAACTTCATAAAAAATATGATAAGAAAAAGCTAAAAATAATCTAGAACTTTCCCAAAATATGCCAGCTCCCACACAAAATGTAAATAATGTCAAATATCCAGCATGCATAGCTCGATATTTTAAATAATGTATAATATAATAGGTAAATATTGGAATGGCGAAAACTAACTCCAAAAATGCTAGGACCAATATTAAATCATTTAACATCTATTAATTTTATACTATTATAATAAATTAAATTATCGAAAATCATTAGAAATAAATTAAAAAAAAATTGTAATTTTTTCAATTCTTTAAGAAAATCTTCATTTATAAGGTTAATAAAATTTTAAACAAGATTTGGAAAATAGTATATAAGAAAAATAAAAAAATATAGGGCTTTTTCAAACTTTAAGAAAAATTTCATTAACTAGCTTTTCAGCATCTTTGAAAGGACTCACATCTCCAACGAAATTCTCTAAATTAACCTCAAATTCCTTTTCAAACTTAATTAAAATTTCCTTTTGTCGTTTTATGGTTAATTGATTTGGCATCCCTGAAGTAATGAGTGCTGCCATGGTATATTTTCCTTCTTGAAGTCCTATCTCAAAATGTTGATAAGAAAGTTTTTGCATTCCTGTTTCCTTGGCTTCCGCACCTAATTCCATGCCGAAACTTTGAATTGCGGTAAGAAAACCTCCGATTAAATCAGAATCAAGACCTTTTTCAGGTTTAAAGTTATGATTGTACATTGATAAGCCGCTTACTTTATTTATTAGCATTAAGGCAAATAAGATGTTTCTGGAATATTCTTTATTCATTGTGGATAATTGTTGTCTAAGTTGAGAATTTCCTGCTTCAATATTTTTCTTGGTCTGCTCATCTGCATCTGGATTTTCAAAATAAGTTTTAGAATTTGTCTCCGAAAGAATAATTATTGCGTCCATCCAGCTCAAAATATCATATTGTAAATTTATATAAGTTCGTTCCCATATTTCCTCTTCCTTTATCTTATCTAATTGATTAATCCAATTATTAAACATACTACTAAAAATTTGAGTAACTTTAAGTCCAGTAAAATAAGAATCAGATTTGATATTTAATTCCTTTAGAACTAGTAAAATATCATCAATAGGTGCTTTTTCCAAACATAAATTATTCAATTCTGATAATCTTTGTGCAAATTCGAATGCGTTATATATTTTACTGGTTATCGCATCCATTGTTGTTGAGATTTTCGCTGAGTACTTTATGGCTAAGTTAATTAGGTTCTTAATATAAGCTAAAAATCCAGTTGCTTGTTTTATATCTTTTAGATACACGTCAATTATTATATTTTTCTCGTCAACATTCAAATTAATAATGATTACATCTCCTCCAACTTTCGCTTCTCCACTATATACTATATGACAAATATCCGCATTTTCTTCAACTTCTGTAACATCCAAGGAAGATATCTGTTCCTTTGCAATTTGATAGGCAACAGATCTATTAAGTCCTGCATAATTTATTTCCGTATGACTCTTTTGGAGTTTATCCATTAGATCTATTAAATCTGATAATTCCATTTCCTTTGGCATCACGAGTGGACATTTAATTTGAACAACGGAAGGAGTCACTTCCATCGAAATTAAATCATCTTTTATATTGCGATATGAGACAGTTCCATGGATTCTGGTTTTGCCGCAAGTTAATGGAGTTAGGATGAAATCTGAGCCAATACTTTCACCAGGCTCTAGAATTTTTATTTTATTTATAGGATTTGTTTGTTCAAATCCTTTTTTCATATTTAACTCAACTGAAATATCTTTAATATTTTCATTAGTCGCATTTTCTACAACTACTTTATATCTAATGTTTCCACCGATGTAATCATATGCTCTCTTGATAACTACCTCTTCTTTAAGTAATTTTGGAGGTTTTTTCTTCTTTTTAATTTTAGGTGTTGGCTTTTTTCTTCTGCTAACACCAATACCGATCGCGATTGTAGCTACTGCAGAAACTCCACCAATAATGATATATAAAAATAGCATATCTCCAGCAGCTGGCGGTGGAAATAAAATAAGCCCATCTTCAGCTCCAAGTTTTTCAGTTAAAACAAATTTTGAAAGATTATATAAAGTAACTTCAATATAATTCATGCTTTCATTAAGAGTACCATTTAATATTTCCCAATTTCCAGTTGTCTCATTGTAATAATGGATTAACAAATCTTGTTCTGGAGTGCTATTTAATAGTGTTTCAAGGTAATAAAAACGAATTGTAACAATATTTAGTGCAGATTCATTTTCTAAATCGATTTGATAATAAACAAATCCAGTAATATTCTCAAATGTGGCAGGTTTGGTTAGATTAAAAGTCAAGGTTATATTAGTATCAACTTTAACATCAATAAGCAGCCAAAGCCATGTAAAACCACTATCATCTACTAACCTAATTATACTTACACCTGCAGATATTGCTTGTTTTAATCCATTATTGCTTATAACAGTCACGAAAACCGTGCTAGGATTACCATAAACCCCAGCGCTATCATTATATTCAATTGTATAATTATAAACACCTAAACCAGCTCGATTTATTGAAACATTTAAGAGTGTATCGTTAGTCCAAGGAGTCCAATTTTTCCAAATTTCGTATGTATTAATGGAAGTATTTATCCAAACTCGATAATAACCTCCAGCAAAATCGTCATAAAGTCTCCAATCAATAGTCACAATATCTCCCATATATGTAGTTATATTATTAGGCTGATTTGAAGTTGGCATTCCTTCTATTACCGTAACATTAACCTCATCTGGGATACCCATTAGACCATAAGTGTCAATAAATTCAATGGTATAATTATAGTATCCAGAAGAATTACGATCTATTGGTATATTAAACAGTGTATTATTAGTCCATGTTGTCCAATTAACCCAAATGGTTCCATTCGACCAAACACGATATTGACCTGGTCCAAAATCATCGTAAAGTATCCAATCAATTGTTTCAGTTCCACTTGAAGAAGTTGTAATATTAGCAGGATGATTTGAAGTAGGTACTCTATCTAAAACTGTAATTATGACTGTATCCGGAATACCTATTCGGCTGTAATTATCATTAAATTCAATTGAATAATTGAAAATTCCTGGTGCAGTCCTATTTATAGGAACGTCTAAAACAGTATTATTAGTCCAAATAGTCCAATCTACCCAAATGTAATCGTTATCATTTGTATCATTAGCCCAGATTCGATATTGACCGGGACCAAATTCATCATATAAAACCCAAGGAATAGTTTCTGTGCCATTAGCATAAGTGGTAATATTTGCAGGATGATTTGAGGTAGGTGCCAGATTTTCAACTATAACCATAACTACAGATCCAAAAACAAGCTGACTTGCACTATCATTATATTCTATAGAATAGTTAAAAGCTCCCGCAAAAGTACGATTAACAAGGACATTTAATGGAGTATTATTGAACCATGGAGTCCAATCCTCCCATATATATGTATTTAACCACGGATCAGTTATCTGAACTCGATATTGTCCCGGACCATAGTCATCATATAAAATCCAATCAATAGTTTCTGTGCCATTTTTAGTCGTATTGAAATGTCCTGGCCAATATTCAGTCGGTAGCAAATCTTGTATTGTAACCCTCACAATATCTGGGATACCAAATTGATTGTAGCTATCATTATAATTGATTTCGTAATAATATACTCCTGGAGAGGAGCGGTTAATTGGATGAGCGAGATTTGTATTGTTTATCCATGATATCCAAGAAGTTATAGAAAGAGTATTGTTTTGAGAATCTTTTTGGGTAACTTGATATTTTCCGGGACCAAAATCGTCAATCAAAGTCCAATTAATTGTTTCTGAACCATAAGCATCAGTTATAATATTTGCAGGCTGAATAGAAATTGGCAAGGCATCAATAATAGTAACAAAAACTGTATCTGGAGTTCCGGATTGCGACCCATCACTATACTCAATTGTATAATTATAAATTCCTGGAGCAGTTCGATTAATCGCTACATCAAGCGGGGTATTATTTGACCATATAGTCAAATTAACCCATATATAGTAATTACCATTAGTGTCATTAGCCCAAACGCGATAAGTTCCCGACGCGTCATCGTCATAAATAGTCCAATTAATAACTTCAGTGCCATTAGCAGAAGTTATAATATCTAATGGCTGATATATTGACGGAATGGCGTCTAATGTAATTATAATGGTATCCGACGCACCATAGAGAGTATAATTATCATAATATTCGATAGTATAATTATAAACTCCTGGAGCGGTGCGATTAATTGGAACAGCAAGATTTGTATCATTAAGCCATGGCTGCCAATCTTGCCAAACATAATAATTATCATTGGTATCGTTAGCCCATATACGATATTGTCCAGGTCCAAAATCGTCATAAAGAAACCAATCAATAGTAGTTGATCCAATTATGGGAATTTCCATATCGAAAGGAGTATTTGAGGTGGGCATTGCATTCTGTATTGTAACGATAACTGTATTTGGAGAACCATAGAGAGTTAAATTATCATAATATTCGATGGTATAGTTATAAACTCCTGGGGCGGTGCGGTTAATTGGGATATTGAGTGAAGTGGCATTAGTCCATGGCTGCCAGTCTTGCCAAACATAATAATTATTATTGGTATCATTTGCCCATATTCGGTATTGTCCTGGTATATATTCATCATATAGAGTCCAATTAATAGTCTCTGCCCCGCTTACATTTGTTACTACATCACTAGGTGAATTGGATATTGGATTTAAATTGACGATTGAAACAATAACCGTATCGGGAATTCCAAATTCATTAAAACTATCATTATATTCAATAGTATAGTTTAAAATGGCTATAGTAGAACGGTCGATTGTAATATTTATTGAAGTATTGTTTGTCCATGAAATCCAACCAGATTGAAGGGAACCATTCATCCATAGACGATAAAAACCTGGGGCTAGATCATCATAAAGTATCCAATCTATAGTTTCCGTTCCAAGTAGAATAGTGACGATGTCATCAGGATGGTTTGAAGTCGGTGGCAGATTATCCTTCGTGCTTTGAGCATAAATATCATAATTACCATTTCGATTATCGACCCATACTATTATTGCACCTGAAGGATCTAACCCATCAAAAATTATATCGATATCTTCTTGAGCATTAACTGCAGTGCATATTGGAATTCCATCTACTAACCACTGAATTTCTCCTTCGTGATTGATGGCTTGAGCATAAATGTCCCAATTGCCTATCCATGCCATTATTGCACCACCTGCTCCATCCGGACATATTTTAGGATCCATCTCTACAACTGCGGTGGAAGCTATAGATGTGCCGTTTGATGTCCACTGAAAATTTCCTGTCGAATTTATCCTTTGTGCATAAACATCATAATTTGGATCAGTTCTTCTATCTTCCCAAACCATGATTGCACCACTTGCCTCATCGCTGCAAATCCGTACATCCCGCTGATTATTAGTTTCCGTGCAAATTGGAACTCCATTTGATGTCCATTGATCATCTCCTGAGGAATTAACTCGCTGCGCATAGACGTCAATTCCATTAGTGGCAAAATCTCTGCTATCCCACCATGCAATAATTGCCCCACCAATACCATCACTGCAAATCTTGGGATAATTCTGGGTATCAACTGCATTACATATTAGTTCACCATTAGCTTGCCACTGGGCATACCCAGAAACATTAACTCTCTGTGAATATATATCTCCACTACTGTCAAAAGTGATTATTGCTCCACCTGCACCATCGCTACAAATATCTTGGTTTAGCTGATTACCAGCTGCATTTGTAATCACAATACCATTCGAAGTCCACTGAACATTTCCACTTGCATCGATTCTCTGTGCATATATATCATTATTGCTCGCTCTATTATCTGTCCAGACCATAATTGCTCCCCCTAATCCGTCACTTACAATTTCAGAATTCATTTGATTAAAGCCTGCATCACAGATTAGAGTTCCATTTGCGGTCCACTGGGCAATTCCATTTGCATCAATTCGCTGAGCATAAATATCAAAAGTCGAGAAGGATCGATAATCTTCCCATACAATAATTGCCCCTCCTGCACCATCACTACAGATAGCGGGGTTTGCTTGGTCATAACTTGCAGTGCTTATTTCAGTGCCATTTAAAGTCCATAAAACCTCCCCAGCAGCATTAATTCTTTGTGCATAAATATCAACTTCTGATCCGGCTCTCTCATCTTCCCAAACCATGATTGCACCACCTGCCATGTCAGTACACATTTTAACATTAAGTTGATTATTAATCTCCGTGCAAATTGGAATACCATCATTTTCCCAGGGTGGGACAGCTGCAGTTACCGTAACTACTACAGAATCGATAGCACCAAAATTATTTTCGCTATCATTGAATAGGATAGAATAGTTAAAAACACCTAAAACAGTGCGGTTTATAGGAACATAAAGCAACTTGTTGTTTTTCCATAGTGCCCAATCTTGCCAAATATAAAGATTATCATTACTATCATTAGCTATAACTACGTAATGGGAAGGATAATAGTTGTCATAAAGTTTCCAGCCAATAGTTTCAGTATCCAATACATTAGTTTCTATATCATCTGGATGGTTTGAAGTTGGGGGATCATCTGGAAAAGGTGATACTCTTTGTGCATAAATATCATGGTCACCCCCTCTCACATCTTCCCATAACATAATTGCTCCCCCAATTCCATCACTAACAATCTGAATACCATCTTGATCAAGTGGAACTGTACAAACTGCTGTGCCATTATCTTCAAATAGAGTAATTCCTTCCGAATTAATGTGCTGTGTATAAATATTGGCATCCGATCCACCTCTATAATCATACCAAGTAATATAGGCACCGCTAGCACCATCAGAACAAATCTTAGAGTCATATTGGCTAAATTCTGCATTACATATAAGAGTTCCATTATTAGTCCACTGTGTTGTTCCTTCATAACTGATCCGTTGAGCATAAATATCATTATTAGCTGATCTTCTATCATACCAAGTCATGACTGAACCATTATTATCATCAATTGTAATTTGTGGTTCATATTGATGGTCGCTGGCATTACAAATTGGTATACCATCACTTGTCCATTGCCCTACTCCCGCTGAATTTACACGCTGAGCATAAATGTCGTTATAACTTGCGCTTCTAAGATCTTGCCAAACAATAAAAGCGCCTTCATTTTCATCGCTACATAACTGAGGATATCTCTGCTGGTCGGAGGCAGTACAGACTCCAGTACCATTTGCAGTCCATTGTGTATCTCCTGTTGAATTGATCTTTTGAGCATAAATATCATAATTACCTCCTCCAGTCCTTACATCTTCCCAAGTAATAATTGCACCCTGAGCTCCATCATAGATAATTTGGATATTGTCAATTGTAAATATCTCATTACAAATCAACGTTCCATTAGCGGTCCAATATACGAGGCCATTAGAATCTATTCGTTGGGCGTAAACATCATAATCATTTGATCCAGGTCTTAAATCTCGCCAAGCAATATAAGCTCCGCCAGTTCCATCACTACAAATTTTTGGGGAATTTTGGCTGTTTGTTAAGTTGCATATCCCAACACCAGTTGCTGCCCACTGAATTGCCCCACTTGCATTAACTCGTTGAGTATAAATGTCATAATCGCCTCTCAAATCTTGCCAAGTAATGATTGCACCTCCAGCACCATCACTACATATATCTGGAACTCTTTGGTTATAGTTTAATGGGCTTATACGGGTCCCATTAACCCCCCAAAGATGAGCCCCACTTGAATTTACACGTTGGACGTAGATACTATCATTAGATGCTCCTATCCTATCATCTTGCCAAGCAATGAGAATTCCACCTTGCCCATCAGAGCAAGCTACAATAAGTTCTTGATCTAACACTTCGTTACATATGGGAGTTCCGTTATCCTGCCAACTTATAACATTATGATCTATAAACGAAACAAGCACTACATCAGTGGCAGTTTGATCAAAACTATCAGTAAAATCGATTGTGTAATTAAATAAACCATAAACAGATCGATTAATTTCAATATTAATTTCTGTATCATTAACCCAAGGGGTCCAATCTTGCCAAATATAATAATTATTATTGGTATCATTTACCCAAACACGATACTGACCTTCTCCATAATCATCCCATAATATCCAATTAATCGTTTCTGATGTATGATTAAAAGTAATAATATCATCAGGTTGATTAGAAAATGGAGGATTATCTGGTAAATGTTCTATTCTTTGTGCATATATATCGAAATATGTACCATTTCTTTGGTCTTCCCAAGTAATAATTGCACCTCCGTCCCCATCACTGCAGAGTTCGGGTAAAAATTGAGCATCAGAGGCATCACAAATTGCAATTCCATTATCTGCAAATTTAAAATCACCTTTTGAATTAACTACTTGCGCATAAATATCAGAATTTGCTCCAAAATTATGTCGCCAAACAATTATTGCTCCTCCATATCCGGTACCTACAATTTTGGGTTCATATTGATGTAGAGGATTATCACATATATCAATCCCGTTGGAAACCCATTGCTGGTGTCCCGTAGAATTTATTCGTTGTGCATAGATATCATTATTTACACTTCTTAAATCCCTCCAAGTAATAATTGCACCACCCGCATTATCAGTCACGATTTGTGGCTCCCATTGATCGTTTGATGCTATACATACTGCTGTTCCATTAGCAGCCCACTTAACAGATCCACTTGCATTGATACGTTGTGCATAAATATCCCTATTTCCGTTTCTAAAACATTGCCAAGTAATAATAGCACCTCCTGCTCCATCACTACAAATAGTGGGATAATATTGATAATTTATTTCATTACAAATTAGTGTACCATTGTTTGTCCATTGAGGATCCCCAGTAGAATTAATCCTTTGGACATAAATATCATTATAAAAAGGGGCTCCGCCACTTCTGTAATCCTGCCATGTAATAATTGCACCCCCCTCCCCATCAGAAATAATATTTTGTTCGTCTTGATCATCAGTAATATTACAAACAGTACTGCCATAAACAGTCCATTGCAAATCGCCTGAGGAATTTACTCGTTGAGAATAAATATCGTTTCCATCATTAAAAGCTACAATAGCTCCGCCAGCACCATCATCGCAAATTTGGGGATCAGCAAAATCGGCACCTAGATTCCGCAAATTGACTCCGTTTTCTGCCCATTGAATGTGTCCCGATTCATTAACACGCTGTGCATAGATACGGTCATTAGTTCCCCTAGAATCTACCCAAGCAATTATTGCTCCACCAAAACCATCGTTGCAAATTGCTGGGCTAATTTGATCAAGTGAAGCATTACATATTAAAGTTCCATTAACTGCCCATAAATTCTCTCCTGTTTGATCTATACGTTGAGCATAAATATCGTATTCGGTAGCAGTTCTATAATCTTGCCATGTTATAATGGCTCCATCAGCACCATCACTACATATTTTCGGGTATCTCTGATCATAATTTTCTGTACTAATAGGAACACCATTATCTTGCCAACCACTCATATATTGGCTTGATTCTAATTTAGATTTTTTTTTATTTGGTATATAATTCCATAAAGGCGAATTATTAATTGATGATGAATAAAATGAGGGAATAAAAGTAAATATTATAAATAAACAAGAGAGTAATCCAAAGATTTTAGTTCTTTTCATTTCTTTTCCCATTTTTATTGTTGATATTGAATAATTGATAAAAAACTCTATAATATCTTTGATTTATCAAGAAAAATTTCCAATCCAATATTTTGGAACCAAATTTGAATAATATCAAAGTAAGAAAGTTATCTCTCTTCACCTATATTATTGTTTATGTTTGAAAATAGATTATTTTTTTACTAATTAGTATGATATTAAAAAAAGGTTAGAAAATGAAAGCCTAGAAAAAAAAAAATGTTATTTTTTAAGGAAAATTTCTTCAACAAGGTCCTTAGTTACCACGAATCTTGATATATCACCGACAAAATCACCTAATTCCTTTTTAAATTTCGTTTCAAATTTATTTAAAAATTCATAATTTATCAAATGCCCATTAACTACTATTTTTTCAAAAGAAGTCAAATTTTGAATTTATTTATTAAAAGTATCTTTCAAATTTTCAATCAGATGATTTAATGCGTATTCATAACCCATACGTAAAACATCTAAAACTGGTCTTTTAATAATGGGGTTTACTTTTAAAATTGAATCATCCTTAAAAATTAAATTTATGGCTTTTTGTGTATATCCAATCTGTTTGTATAATTCTCTCTTGGCAGTATCATAATCTTTGTAAATTTCTCTAACAATATCTTTATCAGAAGAAGCCTGACCATCACACGCCATCATTTTATTCGTTTGGACGATTCTATGCTTAAAAGTGTTTATCTGATAACTCTCAAGTTCTTTAAAATTTTGATGTTTTTTAACACATGACTTATAAGTTAAATCATATTTAAGGTATTCTTTTGTATATTTTTCTAATAAATCGTCCAGATTAGACCCATCATATAATTTTGCACATTTTGTGAAAACGTCGATTTGTTTAATAGTTTTATCTCTAAGATCTGCTAAAAATAAGTCATAAATTTTTTTAATAAGCCCATGAGAAATATTATCAACAACATTTTGTAATTTTTTCAAAATCCCTTTAATTAATACACCGCTCATATTTTCTTCAATATATTCTAAACCATCATAGACTTCTTTTATCCAACCGATTTTTAAAAGTTTTATATTTCTTTTAATTCGGTCTTTTGTTGCTTTTTGTTCTGGTTTAGATTCATCAAGAGAATAATAATTAAATGGCATTTGAGCCCTCTGTGCAAACTACAATTTTAATAAAAATATGTTTTGTACTAAATTAAAATATTTATCAAAAATATGAAATTCTTTATTTTTTAAATTTTAAAGCACGAATAGTATGATCTCTTGAAGCTCCTATTATTTCCAACTGTCCATCGCCGTCAATATCTCCTAAGGCAATCTTTCTAACGTAATTATCAAATTTATAATGTCCTATATCATTTCCATCCTTATCGAAGATGCCTATAAAAGAAGTTTGAGTTCCAACAACCAATTCAGGTTTTCCATCCTTATTTACATCTCCAATAGTAGAACAAAACACTCCACCATCGAATTTTTTATGCCATAATATTTTTCCAGTGTTATCAAAAACAATTAGATTCTTAGTTTTTTCTGTGGCTTTACCCTCGGGATCCAATTCTGGTTCAGCACCAACAATAATTTCTAAATTACCATCATTATTAATATCACCAATAGATATTGTGTGTACTGCCCCATCAAACTTATAATTCCATAACTCCTTCCCAGACCCGTTGAATACGCGTAAAAAAGAATCATCACTTCCTGCAATGATTTCTTCTTTTCCATCTTTTGTTAAATCACCAGTAGCAAATACAACATCTGACCTTACTTCAATCATTGCATCAGGAGGCATTAATTTAAATTGGAATTCCCATAGTTCATTCCCTTTATTATCAAAGACTTTTAAAAATTTATCATCATCTGAACCGATAACTTCTAGTTTTCCGTTCCCATTGATATCTCCAAAACCGCAATGTTTTACATATCTCTTAAATTTTTGTTGCCATAGTTCGTTTCCTTCACAATCAATAATTCTAATTGTCTTATCCCTACTAGTAGCTATAATTTCCAATTTTCCATCGCCTGTTATATCCGCAATCTGTGCTTCATATACCCATTTCCCGATTTCCTTCTCCCATTTTGGATTTCCAGATTTGTCAAAAACAAATACTTTACCTTCAACTCCTCCACATATCACTTCTTTGTTTCCATCTTTATTTATATCTGCAATATCACAGAAAAATACAGCTCTGTGGAAATTTTTACTCCATAATTCCTTGTTATTGCCATCAATAACTCTTAAGGTAGAATCTTCACTCGCTCCAACAATTTCAGCTTTGCCATCTCCAGTTATATCATCGGATGCGCAATCCCAAAGATACCATTCGTAATAGGAAATGAGAAGTTCATCAATATCTTCAGATTCTTTGTCTCGGAGGCTAAAAGCTGTCCATTTTTCATCAAAACCTTCAACTTCAAGACCTTTCGGCATTTCATTATTTCTCCTAACTTTAGATTCTGCAAATTTTTATATACTTATGAAAGAACATACTCTATTTTCAATAATTAAATGAGTTAATATGAAGGGAAATTATAAAATATTTTGGTTTTTTAAAGGCATGAATAATTAATTTAAGTTAAAAAGAAGTTAATTTTATTATTACGCACATTTATTATTTTTATTCGGTGAAAAATATGGTTACTGAAATGGCGAAATATAGGCAAGAGAAGAAAAGGATCCAAGATGAATTAATGAAATATCCAAATGTGTTACAAATATCAATAGGGACCAAAGAGGTAAAGGGTAAAGATACGGGAGAATATTGCTATACAGTTCTTGTTAAGAGAAAAGTTCCTAAAAGCAGATTGGATCCAAATGAAATAATTCCATCTGAATTAGATGGATTAAAAACTGATGTTGTTCCTGTTGAGACCGAAGTAGGATACAGAGGTACCACGACCTTTGTGATATTATTTGCCTTTGTGTTAATGATCCTTTTAAGCACAACAATGTAAGTCTCTGTTTTTTCTTTTAGGTGTATTTATAATTTCTGAAAAAATAAGAAATAAAACCTCTAACAGATCTTTTGGTATATGCGCACATCATAGAAAAGGCCATATTGATTATTATACGCATACAATTTGTATTAGAGTTCGAGAAAGTGAAATTCGGCTATGTGCTAGATGTACAGGGATATATTCAGGGTTATTGATTGCAATAATTGTTGGGGTAATTTATGGATATTGGCTTTTTGGAGAATTATTGGATCCAGTTTTAAGTCTTGAATTCGCAATTATTTTAGCCACTCCATTATTAATTGATTGGGGAACACAAAAAGTAGGTATACGGGAAAGCAATAATTATCTTAGAGTATTCACTGGTTTTTTATTCGGAATAGGGTTTTCTTTATTACAATTTACAGGAGAAATTTTTTTTTGGACTGTAATTGTGATGACTTGCTATGCTCTTATAATGTTATTATTAATAGAAATTAGAAAGAGAAAGGAAAGAAAAAAAATTTTGAATTAAAAAATTATGCTCTTTGGTTCATTTTTAGACCTGGATGTTGGGCTTTCCACTCATCAATTGTTAGTCCGTGTAGATCTTCTAATTTTCTTCTGTAGATTGGTAACGAATTGTAGGCACAAAATGGAATCAATTTTGGTGTCGCACCACCGGTATCGTCATCCGGAGGCATGGTCATATGGACAACACAACGCATTAATCTCTCTAAGTCGTAGTTATAAGGATCTTGGAAGTGCATGCCACTTACTAGAAGACTTCTGTAATGAAAATCTGCTAATGCTTCGAAGGAACCCTTCTGAATTATGTCAAACATCAACTTTTGAATGTTGAATTTTTTTGGTGCTTTTTCTTTATGAAGAGATTCTTCCAATTCTTTTAGGATATAAGTTAATGCTTTACCGCCTTTAATTTCGTCAGATTTTAGTTTAACAGCCATATCTTCCATTGCAAGCATTACTCTATCTATATCGAAGAATCTGGTGATTGGAACCATTTCGCCTTCGACTTCGAACACATAAGTCGCGATTCCACATGCAGGATGTGAAGTAAATTCGATTAGGTCTTGTTTTTGAAGGACCTCAAGTAAATGCGATATTGGAAGAACTACAGGAACAGGTCTGAAATCTTCCCAAGAAAATTTGCCATTAGACTGGTCTTCTAAGTTTTTAATATAATCTGGAAGGGTAAATCTCATCTTTAACCGTTCATCTTCAGGTAAAGGTTTAGCATTTGCATCAGCAAATCGTCCAACGAAGGAAACGGGTTGAGTATTTACACCTCGTACAATATCTAAGTTTTTCATTGCAAATTTAATTACAGGATAAATTTGATCATCATTATAACCATTAATCAAGGCTTGAACAAACACAACTCCCCCATGTCGATTTTCTTGAATTCCTGCACGTCTGAGATTATTTAGAATATCATCGATTAAGTACCAATTTTCGGGATTTGTTTCTTTAGTTGTCCCATTGAATTTCATATAGACTGTATTGACTCCCCCTTCTACTATTTCCTCAGCTACATCATAGTCTTTACCAATTAAAACTCCATTAGTAGCCATTTGAATTTGGTTAAAACCTCTTCGGTAAGCCTCGGCAGCTATGTCTCCAATATCTAACCTTACAGTCGGTTCTCCACCACTAAATTGTATTGCCTCGACAGGTGCTGGCTTTTGATCCCGTAGAAATTTGATCATTTGCTTCACCTGTTTCGTGCTGGGTTCATAAACAAATCCAGCAGACCTTGCATTTGCGAAACAATACCAACAATGAAGATTACATCGGTTAGTAACGTCAAGATTTGCAATTAACGTATTTGATCTATGGCTTTTACATAGACCACAACTAATGGGGCATGGTGCTTTACCAGTAATTGATGGATTGTCAACACCTTTACCAGTTGCGAACCATTTCATAAATTTCTTATATAAATCTGAATTAGTCCAATAAATTTCTTGGAATTCACCATGAACAGGACAATTCTTTTTAATATATACTTTTCCATCAGCTTCTATAATTCTCGCCCTTACTGTGTTAATTTCGTTTTTCTCTTTTAAGCAAAAGTGACAAATACTTGCTGTTTTTCGTAAAACCTTATATTCTTGGACTTGCTCTTGATCTAACAAAAAAATCACTACTTTCAATTAAACAAATTAGTTATTAGAAATAATGAAACTAGTTTTCCTTTAAAAAAGTATTTTTTTATAGCCATAAAATATTTTAAATTAATTTTACAATTATATTTGAAAAAAATTTTCAAAACAATAATATCTTTTTAATTGATTATATTTTAATTGATTTTCAAAAAATTCTAAAATTCGCCAAACAAAGATTATTGAATTTTAAAAAAAATTAGGCGAAAAAATTGAGATATAAAAATTTTTAGGGGAAATTGATAATATGGAGATGAAAAAATTTTGAAACCATATACATATGGAGACATTCCTGATTCAATTCCAACGAAAAGATTCATTTGTTTAGGTGAAAACCTATGGAATTTGTTTAAAGAACTTGGTTGGGGCTACTTTGACCAAGAATATACAGATACAGATTTAAAATTTTTCCAAAAAATTCCGGAGTTTTTAAGTGATAAATTCCAAAGAACGGTTCAGACAGCTAAAAAATGTATGGACGGCAAAATCGAAGATCCGGAAAAGGTTTTCACGACTTGGTTCTTTCCACCAGTGTTGTATGTCCGATCAGATCTGCAAATGGGTACTACTAAACTTATTTATGGAAATTCAACTGATATCACGTTTATTATTATCAATGATATAAATTATGATATAGAGTTACTCGTAAATGGACATATGGAAGATGGAATCCCCGTTGATTACTGGATTATCAAACGTGGTGATGAATTATTTGATAGAAGACATATGAAACTCGGGTTTAAACTTAGAGAGATTCCTAAAAAGACTAAAGGCTTTGTTAAAAGTGGATTTCGTATTTTGGATGTCTTGCGAGATGTTAGAAATGAGCGAAGCCCACAATGGTTTGATTCTGCATATTCCATGTGTATGGTTTGGGCTAGTGGTGCCACAAACATGTTCTTGGAGTCATCAAATTACAATTCTTTTGCAGAACTCTGGGATGGTATAAATGCTCAAAAAATTTACGGTATGCCCGACATGTGGTTTGGTCTTGTCCCTTGGCCTCCCATATTAAAAATGTTATTTTCTATGGGACGACCAGAATTGATTATAAGACTAGCAGGTCTGTTATCACACAATAGATTATTTATCAACGCATACGAACCAAAACATATGCATTTCATGAAAACAGTTGCACCTGAAGGTTTAAAATTTTTAATAAGAAATATAAAAGAAATAGGAATACCGACTCCAAGGCATTCTTTAGGATGCAATCCCCCTGATTTAAAAAATAAAAAGAAGTTTGAAAATGAAGAATTTGACTTTTTTTATCCGAGCGGAACCAGAATTATGCCTTATGAATGGGACATAACAGATGAAGAGGTATTTAGCGGAATCTATACAGATATCACTCATGAAACTCCCTCCGAACCATTTTATGGGAAAGAACATATAATTTCTATGGGAATTGGTAAATAAAAATAATTATTCTTAATATCTGAAGAATTAATTCATAAATAGAATCTTCATTTTCAAAAATTTTTGTATTTTTCTCATAAATTATTTCTCAATTCATTTTAAAATTTAATTTAAAAAATTTTTGAAAAAGTTATAACTTTGTAATGGAGTAAGTTTTAAAAGATTCTAGACTTCACTAATAAATATCTAATTAATTGGAAATTCTAATTAATAGGAGCGAATATTATGGGTGAATATAAAATCCGAACTTATGATTCGGTGAACATAGGCGAAAAAGCAAGCTTTTCTAAGACAATAACACAGGTTGATGATGCTTTATTTGCAGGGATTTCTGGAGACTTTAACCCTGTGCATATAGATGAAGAATACGCAAAAACAACTCAATTTAAAACGAGGATAGTCCATGGGGCATATACAGTTGGATTGATAAGTGCAGTAATTGGAATGAAATTACCAGGTCCAGGATGTATTTATGGTTCACAAAAAGTAAGATTCACTGCCCCTGTACATTTTGGAGATACTGTAACTGCAATAGCTGAAGTCGTAGAAAAAAAGGAAAAAGGAAAACGATTAATTATCAAAACGACCGTTGTAAAGGATAGCTGTGTATTTGATAGTGGAAAATTTCCAAAAGATACGGTTGTTGCCGAAGGCGAAGCAACAATTTTCATGATGAAATAAAAATTTTTCAAATTTTTATTTTTCTTCAATTTTTTATTTTATTTTTTTTGAAAATATTTGATAGTTTCTTTCAATCCCTTTTTATAATGGGCTTGATCCTCTTCTGCTAAAGGATTAAAATCAAGGTCTAACCATTCAAGCTGTGTAAGATTATTAACCCCCTCTATATCAGTAATTTGATTATGTGAAAGAAATAATTTATTTAAATCTAAAAGAGTTGATAATCCTTCAATTCTTGAAATTCGATTCACACTGAGTTCTAATGAATCTAATTGTGTAAGATTCTCCAATCCTTCTATTTTCATAATTTGATTATTACTAAGACGTAAATTTTGTAGTTGATTAAGTGTATCTAGCCCTTCTATTTTTGAAATATGATTATTATTAAGATTTAACACATCCAAATTGATGAGAGCATCTAATCCCTCTATTTTAGTTATTTTATTTTTTAATAGAAATAATCTCTTCAAATTTGAAAGATTCTCTAACCCTTCAATTTTAGAAATCTGATTATAGCTTAGATCCAAAATTTTTAATGATTTTAATTCATTTAATCCTTCTATTTTAGTTATTTGATTACTGCCTAGATTTAAATCTTTTAATTCTGGTAGGTTACCTAATCCTTCAATTTTCTTAATTTGATTATAATCAAGAATCAACTTCTTTAAATAGGGAAGGTCTTTAATTTTTTCGGGAATTTGAGTTAAAAATTTATTTGATAACTTTATTATGCTAACATACCCATTTTCGTCAATTTTGAATTCTTTATTTTTTAATTTACATTTCTTCTTTAATTCCTTAATCGCTTCTTTTTCAATCGGATCTTTGATTTTTGGCAAATAAGCACCTTTAAAAATAATAAATTTTCATCAATTTAAATATTAGATTAATAATTAAATCTTTTTAATGTTGATATTAACTAATTTCTTACACAAATTTTAATTTTTTCCTTGAAATATAAAAACCATTTACATATTACATATTATTAATAAAAAATGCTAATTTTTTTTATAGATTTATTGAAAAATGTCTAAATAAAATATATTTTTATAAATTCTTGAATTTGTTATTTTTAAGATAGATTGTAAAATAGCTATTTTAATAATTACAAATTGAAAATAATTTGAGGTTGATTACTTGTCAAGTTTTAAAATTCCCGCTGATAAGATCGAAAATGCAAAATTACTTTTTGAAAATATTAAAAAACGTAGGGCAGTTAGAGACATTAAGAAGGATGATGTTCCTGATGAACTCATTCACAAGGTCCTAGAAGCTGCCTCCTATGCTCCAAGCCCAGAAAATTATGAACCTTGGCGTTTTATCAT
>JABXJV010000371.1 GCA_013375355.1 Candidatus Helarchaeota archaeon | reverse complement strand
GTGGATACTTGTTTGGGGGAATGAGATGCCAAGCAGGGAATGGAATTGTGTTGATATCTTTAACAAGTTCCCTTGGCTTATTGACTTTAAACTCTCCATTTTTGAAATAAGCGATTCCGTCTATATCATAATAATTCTCATTTTTATCTAGCTTTTCTATAAGGTCCAATAATGTAACTTCTCCTTCACCTAAAACAGCCAGATCAGCCTTGCATTCAGCAAGGCTTAATTCAGGTAAAGCTGATACATGAACACCCCCTATAATGAGCAAAAATTTATTTTTACTATCAAATCCCTCTCTTTTTACGTGTATATATCGACACAATTCTCTCATTTCTTCGTAATATACAGTTAGTGCAGTTAAACCAACTATTTTAGGTTTATATTTTTTTATTATTTTAATGATATCATCATTAGAAAATTCATTAGTTCGACAATCAATAAGAATAACCTTATGACTTTTTTTCTCTAGAAAAGCAGCTAGGTAGCCTAAACCAATTGGTGGATTAAGTTGAAGAGTTTTCATGAATGTTGGACGTATTAGAATAATAGTTCCCACGAATCGTTCTCCTTATTTTGTTCCATTTTTTTTCTCTTTTGAATTCCTTTTAGATATTTTTTCATTAATAACTATAAAAAATGCAAAGGCAAAAAATGCTGTTAAATAGAATATTATTAACATATCAAAAGTTAGAAAAGATATCATTGGTTCTCTTTGACTTAAAATCATAAAATAAAATGAACTAGTTAATGTTTCATCTGATCCAGGAATATCATACGTAACCTCAAGAGTATATGGGAACAACGTAGGAATATGAAAAATGAATTTTTCTATTTCTACAGTACCATTTTCTATATTTGCGTATTTATTAACTATATAATAATTGAAAGATATTGGGAGCTTCATTATAACTTTTGAATTTACAAACGCTTTTATATATACATAAGAATTTGGAATTGCTTGCCCTGATGTTATGTTTTTTAAAGATATTTTCAAATTTAAAAAGGAATTCCATGTTAGAATGCGACTATTTATAGAAGTTGTTAAAATATAATCATTTTTTACATTTGATTCGGAATGAGAATATAATGGGTAAAATGAAGGCTTTGCTTCTGAAGATTTATTGATAAATATATAGAAATTTAGTGTTATTATCAATATTAAAAGAATTATCTGCCTTTTTTTCATATTTTTCATCATATAACATAAATTTCAAAATTAAGAGAATTCCAAATGCGATCTCCATTTAATTTAATATAATCTTCATTTGCATCACCCTTATTCGAGCGAGCAAAGGGTTCCCAAAAATAATTGGGAGATTTATAAAAAATAAATAAAGAATTTGTTCTATTATCCCAATCCGAAACTAACGCTGTAAAACCTCTTGTATAGAAATAATAGAGATAACTAAATACAGGATGAGTATCATCCACATATACGTTACTGAATCTAAACAATCTAACTATTTCCATTACTTCATCATAACCAACATTCATAATCCAAAGGTACCCTAACGTGGAATATTCAAAATTTGTTTTTAAGGTTTCAGTAACATCGTCAAATTTATAATCTAAAAAGTAATGAGGTTTATATAGAGTATTAAATGAATAAATAAATGAAAAGCTTAGAATTGTAATTAGAAATGAACAAATTATAAAGTGTTGATGTTTTACTTTATGAGTCTTATAGTTAGTTTTTATATATTTATAGCTAAATGTTTTAGGAACTCTAAACTTTATCGTGTACTTCTCCACTCTCCTAATAAAAGATTTAATTTTTAAAGGAATATGTGGATAAGATTTATTTAAGAATATATTAAATTTTGAAAATAATTTATCTAAATTTACAATTCTACAACTAATTATCGTAATTGGAATAATAATTGGACTCAAACTTACAACCTGAAACCATCTGGAAGTAAAAATTAAATAAAATATTAAATAAAAGGAATAAATAAAAATAATAAATCCCAATTTTTTTGGTTTATCTAAAAATGATAATATAACACATAAGGTTATGAAGGGAATCAAGATTGGACCGATAACATTAATAAGTTGTCCTGAAATTAAAGGATCATATGTTAATACTCCAGTAGGAATTAAACCTATAGGCATTTCTGCTTCACCGTATGCTTCCGTCATGGGATCCCTTAACCCAAAAACTCGACTCCAAAAAGTATCCGCATAGCCAAAATTATAATATGTTGTAATATTTGCAATTAAAATAGGTAAAAATAACAATAATGCAAGAAAAGTAGCATAAATGAATTTTTTAAAAAAAGTTTTCATAGATTTTTGATTTAATCTTAAATTTCTAATACAAAAATAAATTAAAAGTGAGGGAATTATTGTTAATGCAGTAAATTTAGTTAACAAACTTAGACCCAGAAATACACCTACTAGGTTCCACTTTTCTCTATAAGCAAATTCCATTATAATAATCAAAAATAAGATTAAAAAGATCTCTTGATACGCAATTCTACTTATAATTATGGCATAATTATTAACAGCATAGAAAAAGGCTCCCACATATCCCGAATTCCTTCCATAAACCCTATTCAATAGTGAAAAAATAGCAAAAATGGAAATTGACCCTATAAATACGGGAAAAAACTTTCCCATCCAATCTTTCATCGATAACCAATCAAAAGGATTTATAATATTCAAAACTAGATTTGTTCCAACAATATTTAGTGGAGGATGATGGCTACTTAAATACGTAAATGGTGGAGGAGGAATTCCCATTACGTTGAATGGATCAATTATCGGATAACTAGAAGATACAAAAAAAGTCTCATCGGTAGTTAAATCCGGAAAATCTAAAAATAGAAAGCGCATTACACTACCAATTGCCAATATTAAAAAAAGAAATTTATACTCAAAAATAAAATTTTTAATCTTTTGAAAGGAAACATTCAATCCTGTAGGATTTGAATCTTTTAAATAAATTAATATTAAAAAATTAAGACTAACAGAACTAATGCCAATAAGGAGGATATGGAATTCAAAAGTCGGTACTACGTTAAAAATATATGCCGACATATAGTAAGAATAGTAAATTATCAATAAAAATAACTGGCTTAGTCCAAAACTAACTAGTATCCTCTCAAAGGTGTCTAAATTTTTAATGAATAGAGAAAAAGGATATCCAAGGAAGAAGAAAAAAAAGAAAAGAGAAATTATTCTTATATACCAAAGATCAGTTATTAAAAGTATAAATATTGAAAATAAACAATAAATAATTGAGAAATGAATCAAATTGAATGAAGATTTTTCTTCATTTATCTTTTTCAT
>JABXJV010000370.1 GCA_013375355.1 Candidatus Helarchaeota archaeon | reverse complement strand
TCCCAAATAATGCATGTCAGGGAGAGAATCGAGAATGAACTTGCTGAAGAAGATGAATTTAAAAAGGACTTTAAACTTGGCTATGGAGGGATTGTTGATATTGAATTTATTATTCAAATCCTTCAATTAAAATATGGAGGTAAATTTAGGGAACTTCGAATTCCCAATACTTTAAAGGCACTGAATGTATTGGAAAATAAAGGTATTTTGGATAAAGCCAATGCAGGTAGTATTTTAAGTGCGTATAAATTTTTAAGAAGAATCGAAAACAGACTTCGGATTATGCACGACACTTCTTTACATTCGTTTAATGTTACTGAAGAAGAGATTGAATCCCTTGCTTTGAGAATGAAATATGTTAAAGAAAAGGGTAAAAAGGCTGGTGAAGCATTGTTAGGGGAATATAAAGGACATACGGAAAATATCAGAAAAATTTATAAAAGGATTTTCAAAAAATTACTATCAGAGAAGGATTGAATTGCTGATATGAAGAAAAATGGAATGAATGTTTTGTATGATGAATCGAAGATAGGGCGGTTTAATTATAAAAAGTTTTCTCCAGAAGACAGGATAAGAGTAAGGGAACTGCGGATGGAGATAAGGGGATTGTGGCTGCCTGAAAGGGAAAAAGATATCAGAGAATGGAGAAGAATAGTTGGGATTAATGCTATTGGAGAACTGGCTTACTTTGCAAGTCTATCCAGAAAACAAAAGCGGGAATTCTTTAACCAGGCTTATAGATTTATTGATGAAATAAAGTCTGAAATGAGAAAAGAATTCGAAAATATCTACGAATCGTTTCAAAAAACGAGGGAGTATTGCTGCCAAATTCTTGGAGTAAAAGAAGACTCAAAACCGGGAGAAATAAAAAAGAGATATCGGACGCTTGTTCTGGTTCACCATCCTGACAAGGGTGGTGACCCGGAAATGTTTATCAAAGTTCATGAAGCGTATAAGTATTTAACAGAATAAGGGATTTGAATTTTTTATGCAACTTTTTAGGTAAGGATAAATCGAACCCATATGTGAATATTGGTAAATGATTAAATCTCATTATGGTTGGATTTTTATGGATTTCCGTTTACACAGTAATGACGACTCTTGCTAACGATATCTTTGATTATTTTTAAAAAGGTATTTTTGTTAAACCTTTTCAATGAATATACTTTTCGGGTTTTCGCAATTTGTATTGTAGATTTTCTCAGAACCTGTGTCCCACGGAGACATACATTCTGTCTTCTCCGTCGGATATGTGCCCGTATGAGACCTCAATTGGAATAAATGGAATGTCGATTGCTAATCCGCCCCCAATTCCGTGTCGGAAATCCTTGAAGACAATTTTTTGATTTTTACTAAAAATTCCCCCCAAGTCGTATCTTGTATTTATGTAAGTATTAAAAAAGTTTGGTATTGGTATTTTCATTCTATATTCTATGCTTCCGCTGATTTGCGTTCTGCCGTGCAGTTCGTTTTCTTTGATGCCAAAAAGGGATTTGTCGCCACCAAGCCTGAATCGCTCAGAGAATGGGAGGGATTCATCTGCTATCCCCAACACAAAACTCGGATGTATAGTAAATTTATCCTTTATTGTCTGGTAAGATTCAAAAGAGAAGAATATCTTGGTATAGGATATCTTTCCGCCTAAAATCTTTGCTGCCCTCTGGTAATATAAATGGTACAGACTTCCTTTGTCTGGGAATGGATATTTATCCTGAGTGTCCACAACTGACCTAAGAGTAAATGTCCTTAAATCGAGAGATTCATTATACTGAGGGAATGGGTATGTTAGTATATCAAGATTCTCCATTCTGAATTCGAATGTTACAGTCCCGAACTTTTCCATCTGTTGTCCGATATAAAATATACCTCCTCTTCTGGTATCGGTGTATGTTCCATGGATTCCTGAAATAAAACGAAGAAAATTTCTGTTATTCTTATAGTAGAAACTAAAATCGTATGTCAAGTAAGTTTTAAAGATTCGGTCTGCTCTAAGTTTCAGCAATATGAGCTGGTCGCGGAGTCCATACTTGAGCTGCATTATAGTTTTTGCCCCTATGCCAAATGTGTTGTCATATTTTAATTCGAATAATCCCCTTGTGCTTTTTTCCAGGTCATACCTCGCACCGATTTTTACTATTGAATATTTTTTTTCAATAATGTTTATTGTTACTTTAGGATGTGGATTCCCCTGTGCAACACTTAAAAACACTCTTTCAAATAAACCAGTACTGAAAATATTTGTAATCCCTTGGGTTGCTTTCTCTAAATTAAAGATTTCGCCAGCCTTTAGCGGAAATTCTCTTAATATCACATGCCTTCTCGTTTTGTGATTTCCCTTTATTTCAATAGCACTGATAAATCCTTCATCTATATTGATGGTTAATGTTCCGTTTGATTTGTCGAACTTCACATGGTTAATGTTTGCAAGTGAAAAATCGTTTTTTCTGTATAGTTTTATTAAATTGTGATAATCGTCTTTCCAGAAAATCGAATTGAAAATATTACCTTCTCTGTTTTTCAAAGCAGAAAGTATCTCTTCGTCAGAGATGGCTTTGTTACCGTCAATAATTATTTTCTTAATTATCGGATTTTCTTCGAGGAGGAATGTAACTTCTGCGATGTCTGATGAAGGTGATATTGATGCTTTAACATCAGAAAAATAGCCGGAATTATAAATTTCTTTCAGGTTTTCAATTATCTTGTTTTCTGAAATAATTTCCCCTTTCTTTATTTCAATAAGTGGGCGGATGGTTTCTAAATTTCTATGATTCAGGCCTTTGATATTAATCTTTTCTAAAAAGATTTTATTATTGCTTGCTTTCTTTGAATTTTTCGAGAGTTGCCTTTTTATTTCGTCTATTTTTGATAAAGCAGCATAGTATCCGACATTAACAACATTTTCAATATTATTAAAATTTGTTGCCAGCATATCGCCAAGTTCGGGCTGAATTACTATATCTGAAATATTTAAAGAGGATTCATTAATCGGTCTCTGCATTATGCCGATAACTTGGTCTGCCTGTTCCCAGGGAAGAAATAATTCCTCTCTTTTTCTTAAAGGAGAAACGGTATTTATAGTTATAATGATTTCGCTTCCCATGTCTTTTAATATATCACTCGGAATATTATTGACGAGTCCACCTTCTACAAGGAGGTTTCCATCGATTTCAACCGGTGAGAATAGAAGTGGAATGGCCACACTTGCAAGCATAGCCTGGCTTAAGTCTCCTTTATCAATTATCTCTTTTTCGCCGGTTAAAAAGTTCGTTGCAACTGATTTGAATGAGATTTTGAACTTATCGAAGTCTTTATAGATGTTGTAGCAGGAATTTATTACAAGGTCATTTAGAATACTTGAGAGCTTTTGTCCTGCTGATAATGCTTTTGGAATGTGAGGTTTAAATCCATCGAATCTTATATGGAAGAGGGATGATGTAATGTCCTGCTTCTGTCCCAGAAAGAGGTCTCTTCTTTTAGGCTGGTCAAAATAAAGTTTGTTCCATTCTATTTTTTTTGCCAATTCTTCAAGTTCCGAAGTTGTATATCCAACTGCATAAAGTCCTCCAATCACACTCCCTATGCTTGTTCCTGCGATATAGTCAATGGGAATTTTATAATCTTCGAATGCCTTTAAAACTCCAATATGTGCAAATCCGCGTGCTCCTCCTCCACTCAAGGCAAGCCCAACTTTTGGTGTGAATATCCTTTTTATCGGAAGATTCTCTATCTGAACATTTTTCGTATTTTCATACGAAAGTGTAAGAACCTTTGTCTCTTCACCATAAATCGGAACTACTATTAAAAAAAGTAATAGAATAAACAACATTTTCTTATTCATTCTGAATATTCGGTTTTAAATTAGAAATTGTTAAATTTTACATTCTTTAATGTTAATAAATATTTTTATATTTGTCAATTATTTTATTTAGAATGTTTAATTTATTGAAAATAATATATTATGGATTTAATTTTGGATCTTTCTGATTTTTTATGATAATTAACCAATTTCATGAAAATTTTCACATATTTGACATATCTTTATTAACCTTTATTATTTTTAAAATTTGCATTTATTATAAATAAACGGTTTCCTTACATACATTTAAATATATCTAAACTTGTCATGTCGAGCGAAGTCGAGACATCTCTTTTTTCTTTGAGATTTCTCGACTCCGCCCCGAAGTTTCGGGACTCCGCTCGAAATGACATTCTATTATTATATAGTTTGTCATTTACAAATAAATTTTGTTAACTGTTTATTTTAAGTGCAGAACAATGCCTGGGTACTGTGTTCTGTCTTCCTTACAATAAATCTAATATTATTTAATGCATTATAATTGTTTAAAACTTTTTAACAATAAATATTATCAATATATGTCATTACAAAATTCCAGAAAGAATCTTAATTTAAAATATTGCAATTTTTTATAATTATGGATATATTATAGAAAAATTTTTTGAAAACTTTTTAGGCAACTTTTTTCAAAAGGTTGCAAAGATACCTAAAATATTAAGAAAATCAAATGGATGAAAATTTCAGGTTATTTTTTATATCTGATGCTCATTTTGGTTCCGAATCTGAAGAGAAAGAAAAGGAAAAATTTGAAAAGTTTCAAAAATTTTTAGATTCTAATTTAAAGGAAAATGATTATCTATTCATTCTCGGGGACCTTTTTGATTTTTGGTTTGAATACCGATATCTGATCCCAAAAGATTGTTTTCGGGTGCTGAATATTCTTTACAATCTTGTTGATAAGGGTATAAAGATTTTTTATGTCAGTGGAAATCATGATTACTGGGAAAATGGATTTTTTGGAAAGGAAATGGGTATTGAATTCTTCCATGATTCTTTGACGATAGATTTAATGTCGAAAAGGTTTTATCTTCATCATGGTGACGGATTTATTAAAAAGGATAAAGGATATTTATTATTAAGGAGTATTTTAAGAAACAAAGTAAATATCTGGCTTTATAAACTTATTCATCCCGACCTTAGTGCGTTTTTAGCAAAGTATTTTTCTAACTTCAGCAGGACTAATTCAAAAAAGAAGTATTATTCATCTTTTGAGGAATATTTCCAGTTTGCACAGGAAAGATTTGAAGAAGGGATAGACTTCGTTATTATGGGGCACACACACATCCCTATTATAAAAGAGTTTGGAGATAAGTTTTTCATTAATATTGGGGATTGGATGGAAAATTTTACTTATGGAATATATGATGGATTTCAGTTCAGACTTGAAAAATGGCAGTGAATATAATATTTTTATTATTCTAAATCAGAAATGAAAGACTCTTAATTATTTAGAACATAAAGGCGATTTTGAATTTCAGAAATTGCTGTAAATCTTGACTGAACATGAGTTGGTGGAATCTGACCTCGTAGACGATATTTAACCTGTTGAAAATTATTTTCTGGTCGTAATTTATTCCGAGATTGAAACCAAAACTATTTAGAATTTCGCCTGGAATAGGAACGGAGTGCCATTCACCTACCTGGAATGTTTCATATAAACCTTCTTTCGATACAAGCCTGTAATATCCTAAGCCAAATGAAAAAAAGAGGTCTTTAGAAAATTTGGGGAGAGCATTCATATAAATATCTTGATATATTGAAAACATTGAACCATTATTCACATCAGCTCTGTGATCTGTTTCACCAGTCGCAGGAAAATCCTTATCTTTTCTATATTTTTCTACATCAAATGTATATATACCATACTCAGCTGCAACTCCAAATTCTAAATTTTCTCTTAAAACAGTTCTAAAATAAATGTTTCCCTCATAGCCTGTTGCATGCCATTTTCCGAACTGAACCTCTCGCTGGGGGTTTGAATATATAAAACCACATCCAAACCAGTATTTCTTTTTGGGGAATGGCTGGGAATATATTTCTGAGGTGACGGTCAATAAAATTAATATTGATAATATTATCCTTTTCATAATATACCAACCTGAATGTAATATTTTTTAATTTTATTTTAAAATTAAGACTAATATATGAAATTATCAAGAAAAATCTATTCTAAATTATTAACATTTTAAATGATTAATTTATTCCGTTTTTTTAGAAAAAAAATTCTATTGATTAAACTGGAGAACTATATCATCTTTGAAGCGAGCGGTCTCCTTTAATTTGGCTTTTTTGATATTTTCGTCTGTCCATACTCTGATATCTTCGGTGTCAAAGTCTGATGTATGAAGAATAAATGTATTGATATTTAAGGATTTTAGATATTCGACGGCGCTTGAATCCGGGATGCTGTATATTTGGTCTCTTATCTTAAAAAAGCTGTCAGGGATTAAAGCCCCGAATCCATTTATTATCGGCTTCTTGTGATATACACTGTAATACATATAAACCATCTCTCTTGAGTAATATATTCCTCGCTGTTCTCCATATACCGGGTCATATTTATCGTAATATCCCTTAGCGGTGGGAAGTTCGGCAACTGCACCTTCAATTTTCGCTTCTTGAAGCCATTTATAGACTTCTGGAATGTTACCTCCAACTCTGACTGGCACAATTCTTTTGAATGGTATATTTATAATTTCTGCAGTGGTTAATAAGAAAATTGCTGAAAATACAAATATTTTAACTCTACGAGCCCTTCGGGTCATTTTATTTGGATTATTATATTTTTTTTCAATAAAATCTTCGAGTTTTAATATTCCGAATCCGGCAAAAAATGTAAGTATCATAAAAACAACAATTCCAAAATCCACCACACGCCTCATTGAACTGAAACCAGGTAGAATGTAATAAAACAATAGGTCAGGGAGTGGTATATATGTTATATGTCCAAAAATTATTAGCACAGGTCCGAGTGATATAATGTAAAAAGTATGCAGAATATAGATAAATATGCTTCTTGTGTTCTTTAATTTTCTATATCTTCCCATATAATAAATACCAGTAAATGCCAGAAAAAGTGGAATAAATCCGAAGAATAATCTTCCCCTTCTTCCATTTTTCCATATATCTTGAAACCTTGAATATGGGATTTTTTCTTGAATAGTTTCACCCGGAAGTTTTTCTATACCTGTGGGAATTTTATCTCCTAATAGTAAAACTACTTTATTGAAAAGCCATTTTTCTCCAGGGAGAGTCGATTTTATTATAAAACTTTGCGGGTCAAAGTTGTAGAGTCTTGTCTGACAGGAAAGATATGAGCCAATCGGGTCTCCTGAATACTGCACTATCTCTCCTAATTTTCTTTTATATCCGTGTTCTTCTTTTAGTTTCAGATATGGGAGTCTGAATGGCAGAACCAAGACCATTATAATTATTATTCCTAATAATGATTTAATGAAAAAAGTTCTGCTGTAAACTTTATTTACCTTGAAATAATAACTTATTAAATAAACCAACGTGATAATCAAAATAAAATAGCCTAAATACATAGATGAGAGGGCTATTATGCTGAATATAAGAGCAAATATAATTACATCAAATAACTTCCCCTTTTTCAGAAATCGGTCAAGAAAAATCAAACCGAGAGGTGCCCAGCATATTGGCAGGTTTGGATGAAAGTACAGGATTACTGGTGAAAATGCGAAGACAAATCCGGAAAAAAACGAAGCCAATCTTCTTTTTGTCCAATAATAAACTAAAAGATACATCGATATGCCTGAAAGGAATGTGAGAAAAAACATAAGGATATTATGCGAAAGGACAGGATTTTTTGTTAGAAAATAAACAGGAGCAAAGATAATCAATGTTCCTATCATGTGTTCGGTAAAGACAAATGTATTTTTTGCCGGGTAAAATATATTCCCGTTAAATAAATTTGCAAAGTCTTTTAACAGATGGTCGTATGCCCAAACTGCATGCCATATCATATCAAGAGGGTCGCCAAATGTATATGTGGTGTCTGTATAGTGAAGATAGACCGGATAGATAAATAGTAATGTTAATATTATATATAGAAGACAAACAACGGCGTGTTTCAACAATTGATTTGATTCCTCCATAAAAATTACTCCGCTTTGACTGAAGAATCTGATTTACAAAAACTCTAATTTTTTAAGGGCTGTCTTTGCAAGTCCTATACAGTTATTCATATTTCTGTCTTCAGGATAAATTTGTGAGGTATTGACGATAAATAAGTTTTTAACAGGCGTTTTAAAATCCGGCTTTACTTTTGAGTAATTCAATGAATAAATTGGTGTAGCATAAGAATCTTTAAATATTAATATATCATTTGTCCAGTCAGTTTTAAATTCAGGAAATATTTTTAATAAAGAATCAATATATATATCAACTATTTCCCTTTCAGAAAGGTGAAACAGACTGTATTGCTGGTTTAAATAACTCGCAAGATAGACAATATGATTATTCGCATAATGCTGTTTATTGATAAGATTTGTATGTTCAACCACAAGTCCAAAAGTAATATTTGGGTCGATGATATTCATCCAGTAAATGTTGCTTAGAGATTGATTCAGGATAAGGACAACACATATAACGCCCTGATATTTAATAGAATTTAATAATGATGCAAACTTTTGGTTTAACTCATTTATCATTTCTGCAAGTTCGACGGTTGATGCAGTAGAAAATACACAGTCAAATTCATAATATTTATCTTTTGTTTCATAAATAATAAGTTTATCTTTCTCTGAAGTTATTTTTATAATATCTGTTGATGTTTTAATTGTGCCATTATTATCTTCGATGAATTTTTTCATATAATCGAAAAGTATTTTGGTCCCCCCGAAGATATATCCTAATTTCTCCTTACCCATTTTTCTTGATTTTGCTCTTGGATGGATTCTCCCCCAGAGCCATGAAGCAGCAATATTTTCGTGCTCATCTCCGAATTTAGATTTCAGGAGTGGTCTCCATATAACATTATATATATTCTCTGCACCTCTTTTGTGAGACCAATCTTTTATTGTAATCTCTTCAAGGTCTTCCCATTGTTTTTTTCTTTTGAAGTTCAGGACTTCCAATCCAAACTTTATTCTATCACTTATAGAAAGAGGAGAAAACCTTATTAAGTCTAATGCTGTTCCGAATGGAAAGATTTTACTATTTTGAAAAAATCCTATTTTTGACTCTTTAAAGATGAGCCTCTCTGTTAGATTCAATTCATTTATCAATTCAATTATATCTGAATCTGTCGTGAATAGATGGTGATAATACTTTTCAATGTACGTGTCACCGATTTTAAAACATCCAGCCAAACCACCGAGTTCGGGCTCCTTTTCGAATATAGTTATTTCAAAACCTTTCTTAACCAGTTCATATCCGAGTGTCAGTCCTGTTATTCCGCCACCTATTATTCCAATCTTCATCCTCTTTGCAAAGTAAATTCTTTTTTATTTCTTTACGAAAATATAACAAATATTATTTTTTGAATACAGCCAATATCCACGCAAAAAAGACTTTCAAAGAAATTTTTTCTAATTTGAATTTGCAGAATATATTTTCAAGGTCATTGAAAGAT
>JABXJV010000369.1 GCA_013375355.1 Candidatus Helarchaeota archaeon | reverse complement strand
GTCTATTGGTAATTTCTGTTCTCAAACCTATATGTTGTACTATCGCTGCAGGTATTAAACCCATTGCAATGGTATAGATGAGGAAAAACCAAAAATTTACCTCAAATGTCATTGGATTTAAAAGTAATAAAAAGACAGAACTAAATCCTATACAAATTACAGAAATTATTAGAATATAGGTCTCTTTTATCTTTATTAACAATATACCATTAACAAAATTTACAATGAATAATACAAGTATGAATACAAATCTGAAGTAATGAAAGAGATTTACGCTAATGGTTGATTTTTGTAGGAAAAAATCAATTATAAAATTAATATAAATAAAAAATAATATCAATGATGTAATAGTTATAAAGAAATCTCTTCCAGAAAATTCAGAATTTTTTGAAAATAACTTAATTCTTATATTTAACACCTTATTATTACCTTAAATTAAAAAACGTCTCATTCAGATTTATATTTTTCAGCTAAATTTTTTGCCTTCATCATATATTTATTTATTAGAATTTTCTGTTTCTTCGTCATTGGATAAGTTTCTGGGCTATAGATAAATAATACGATTCCCAAAACTATTAGTCCAACCATTAAAGAAAAAAGAGAATTTCGACTAAAATTGACATCCCATACAAAAAGTAGCCAAATTGAATGAACTGCATGAGTTAAAAAATATGTTGTTATGAAATCATATAGAAAAATTGGGGCCAAAAATAGAGAATAAATACAATTTCGTAAGTTAAATTTTGATTCGACTATAATATCACCTGAAAGAGTAAAAACACCAATAGCAATCATCAAACCATAAGCTATTCCATCCAAAATGCTAATAATTTCCGAATACCCGAACATGCTTGCAAGGATCCAATTAAGTCCCACAAAGCCAAATGAAATGAAGACAATCAATTTTCTACCAAAATAATCTACAAAACCAGAAATTATAAATGCTACAATAACACCATATAAAAAGGGGAAGAAGGAACTCCCAGCGACACTTCTATAGAATAAAAACGAATTATACAATATATTTCCTATGAAAAAAGCAATAAAAAAGAGGAAAAAAGGAGTTATAATAAATAAAAATTCCAGAAGAGAAACATTTTTTAACTCTTCCTCTATTTTAATTTCTTCTTTTTTAGTCTGTATTAAAAAATAAGAAAGAATAGCCATTAAAAACATATTCAAGATGATGTGAAATCCATAAAATAAGAAAAAAATATGAAAGATTAAAACAATGGCAAGATAGGATATTAATAAAACGTAAGAAATCTGTTTCTGTCTATCGACAATCTTTATTCTCGAATTTACATGACTTAATACCGCTGCAGGTATCAATCCTATTGCAACTGTATAAGGAACAATAAACCAAAAATTTAACTCTATTGGACTTAATTTAATAAAATTTATAAGGATTGTACTAGAGCCTATGCATATGACCGAAGATAACAATAAATAAACATCTTTTATTTTCAGAAGTAATAATCCACTACATAAATTTGATATAAACAAGATGAATACTAAAATTAATTTAAAATAGAAATAAGATTTTACAAATATCATAGTTTTTTGAAGAAAGAAATCGAGTAAGAAATTCTCAAAGACAAAGAACATCAATATAAATAAAGTTGATGTAAAAAAATCCCTTCTGGTAAAATTAGGATTTACTGAGAAGAATTTCATAATGTATAAAAAATAGGATTAATGTAATCATAAATTTTCTTTTTAGATTTATTTTTGCTTTTTTTAGTTTGCTATTTCCTCCTCAGATTTATTTAGCAATGAAGCTCGAAACTGATATCTGTTGTTGTTAAAACATAAAAAACATACCCTTTTTGGATTACAATAGTATTAAAGAACTTTGCAAGACCGAGGAAAATATCTAAAATATTTTCATCCTTTCTAATTTTAAAAATGACATTCACTGGTTGTTTTTCAATTTCGGCTTTTTCGAATAATAGCTCGTCTATCAATAGAAGGTTCATTAGCTTTGCTTTTTCAATTACTTTTTGCAAATTATTAAATTTAATTTCTTCGAAGTCTGACATTTTAGTCATTTCTATGGTTTTAGTTTTTTTTATTTTGTGATTAGAACTCTTTAATTTTTAATATAAAAAATTAATATAAAAGTATGGATTTGTTTAGATATATTTATTTAAAAAGTCTTCCGCATTAAATGAACTTCTTCCGCATTTTATTCTTAATTTGCAATCTATTCTTCAGATTTAATTATTTTTATTTCTTTTATCAGTGCAGGAATGACTTTATGAAGGTCCCCAACGATGCCATAATGTGCAATATCAAAGATTGATGCATTAGAGTCTTTATTAATTGCGACTATGATTTTTGAACCTTGAATACCCACTATATGTTGACTTGCTCCCGAAATACCACATGCAATATATAGTTTTGGTGAAACTGTTTTCCCTGTCTGTCCGACTTGTCTGTCTGAGTTAATCCAGTTTAATTCGACAGCTACTCTTGAACCTGCTACTTCAGCATTTAAAACTTCAGCTAATTCTTCTATTATTTTAAAATTTTCTTTACTACCAACCCCTCTTCCACCAGCTACAATAATTTCTGCATCCTTAAGATTTCTGATATTTCTCTCTTTCTTTATGATTTTCACTATTTTTGTAATTAGGTCTTTTTGATTGAAATTATAAGAGATCTTTCTAATTCTCACTCTTCTTTTCGTTTTTTTATTGGGCTTAAATACACCGGGTCTTACTGTGCTCATTTGGGGCCTGCTGTGCGGAGTTTTAATCGTTGCCATTATATTGCCCCCGAATGTTGGACGTGTTTGTAATAAATTTTTACATTCTGGATCTATATCCAACCCTGTGCAATCAGCAGTTAGCCCAGCATTTAGTCTCTTTGAAATTCGTGGTGCAAAATCTCTTCCAATTGGCGTTGCTCCCATTAAAACGATTTCAGGTTTATTATCATCTATCAGATCAGTTAGGATTTTTACGTATAACTCCGAATAATAGTTTTTTAATATAGAAGACTTGATATAAATAATCTCATCTGCACCATATTCGCCAAATTCTTCTATCTTATCATCTAATTCCGAACCCAATAAAACCACTGTTAGGTCAACTTTTAATTTATCTGCCAGTTCTCGTCCTTTTCCTACTAATTCGTAAACCACTTTTTCGATTTTATTATTATAGTGTTCACCGATAACCCATACTCCTTTATATCGAGAAAGATCCACCTTTTTATGAGAATCTTCTTTTTCTATTACAACAGCTTTAGAAGGACATTCTTCAACACACAAACCACATGCGCTACACTCACTTGTTATTTGCGCTTTATCATTAACTAGTTTGATTCCTCCATAGGGACATAATGAGATACAATTCCCACAACCAGTACATAATTCAAAGTCTATTATTATCCCCATTTTTTAATCTCCTGTAAAAATTCTATAAAATTTTACTTTCTACCAAATTTTGACATAAATTCTTAACCATTTCTCCGATATCTCCAGATAATTTAATGTGGTCGCCATTTCTTTGGGGAGTAAAAATCTTCCAAACTTGGGTTTGTGAGCCGTTCAATCCAATTTTTTTCTCATCTGCCTTTAAACTCTGAGCATCCAAGTAAGTTATTTCTTTTTCTTCATATGCCTCCACAATCCCTGCTATAGTTGGAAAACGAGGAGTATTTAATTCTTTTAAAACAGTAATTAATACGGGTAATTTAGATTCTAATACAAGGATTTCTTCAGGTCGTAGAACTTTTTCTGCAATAATTTTACTGTTATTTATTTGAATTTTTTGGACGTATGTTATCTGTGGTATATTTAATTCCTCTGCCAATTCGACTCCTACCTGTGCGGTATCCCCATCAATAGCACAAGCACCACAAATGATTAAAAATTTTTCATCTTTATCAAAATCATCTAATATTTTTTTAATAGCTAGAGCTAGAGTGTGAGAGGTCGCTAATGTATCTGCACCTGCAAATTTCTTGTCAGTTAAAAGGAAAGCTCTATCACTACCCGTTGCTAACGCTTCACGTAAAGCTTCTTCTGCTTGTGGTGGTCCCATACTAATGGCAATGACTTCAGCATCTTTTTCTTCCTTGATTTTTAAAGCGAGCTCAAGGGCATGTTTATCAAGAGGATTAATAATACTTGGGACACCATCACGGATTAAGGTTCCAGTTTTTGAATTTATTTTTACATCTGATATTCCAGGAACTTGTTTAATACAAACAAATACTTTCATTTTTTACACACCTCTTTACACAAATTTTCTCAATAAATGTTTTGCAATAACCATTCTTTGGATTTCAGATGTTCCCTCATAGATTTCAGCCATTTTGGCATCTCTAAAATATCTTTCTACAGGATAAGCTTTCATTAAACCATAACCACCATGTATTTGAACAGCATCATGGGTCACTTTCATTGCTGCTTCACTTGAAACTAATTTTGCCATAGAAGCCATCAAACTATAATCCATACCTTTGTCACACATAAAAGCAGCTTTATGAGTTAATAATCTTGCAGATTCGACTGCACAACCCATATCTGCGATTTTCCATTGGATCCCTTGAAATCTACCTATATTTCGTCCAAATTGTTCTCTCTCATTTGCATATTTTATTGCAGATTCTAATGCTCCTTGCCCCAATCCAACACACTGGGCAGAAATAATAATACGACCAAAATTTAATATTTCTAGAGCAATTTTTAGTCCATTTCCGACTTCTCCCAATATATTTTCATGAGGAATTCTCATATCTTGGAAGACAAGCTCAGTAGTATTAGAAGCCCGAACACCTAGTTTATCTTCTTTTACACCCACAGAAAATCCGGGTGTATCGGTATCCACAATAAAAAGGGTATGGAACTTTTTTTTACCTTTTTCACCAGTTTTCGCGAGAACGATTATAGTTTTGGCAATTCCTCCATTTGTTATAAATATTTTATTTCCATTTAAGACCCACTCATCACCATCTAAGACCGCATTTGTTTCGATACTAGCAACATCTGACCCTGCATTAGCCTCGGTCAAGGCAAATGCACCAATTTTGTCCCCTTTTACGAGTGGAATTAAAAATTTCTTTTTCTGTTCTTCTGTTCCGTAAATAAATATTGGACGAGAAACGACACTACAGTGAACTCCCGGAGTAAGGGCATAAGAGGCATCGATCCTCCCAATTTCTTCTACTATAATACAAAAACTTATAGTATCGTCCTGTAAACCTGCTCCTCCATATTCTTTTGGGATACAAATACCAAAAAAATTCATTTTTTTCATTAGATTTAATATATTCATGTCTAATTGGGAATTTTTATCACTTTCTTCTGCTATCGGCGCAATAAATTCTTCTGAAAATTCACGAGTTACTCTCTGAATCATCTTCTGTTTTTCTGTTATTGAAAAATCCATAATTGCTTTCATAATTTCTAATTCCTGATATTTTTAACATAATACAATTAGATAGTATTTCTGTAGGACAATAATGCAAGATATGATATATAAATGTTTCTAATCCAGAATCTTGGCAAATTTGCAATCATATTTCTAGCAATATAAAATTGAAAAAAAAATTAAATTTAAAATATTTATTGAATAATTTTATTAGAAATATCTTCTGCATTAAACGAACTTCTTACAAATGGTCCAGAATTAACGTATAAGAAACCCAGCGATTCCCCAATGGACTTTAAATTTTGAAAAGTAGATGGATTAACATATTTAACAACTTCAATTTGCTCTTTTGAAGGTTGTAAATATTGTCCAATAGTTAAAATGGCACAATTTACTTTTCTCAAATCTTTCATTAAATGAATAATTTCCTCTTCTGTCTCTCCTAGCCCCACCATTATTCCTGATTTTGTATAAATTTTTGAATTTAGTCTTTTAACCTGTTTAAGGATATCTAAAGATATCTTATAATTTGCTTGGGGTCTTATTTCAGAATATAATCGAGGAATGGTTTCAAGATTATGATTAATTAATTCAGGTTTTTGACCCACAACGCTCTCAAGTGCCGGAAGCGAACCATTGAAATCGGGAATTAAAACTTCAATCGTAGTCTTTGGTTGAAGATTACGAATTGATTTTATTGTTTTTACAAATTGTGAGGCACCAAAGTCTGGAAGATCGTCACGAGTAACAGAGGTAATAACAGCATGTTTAATTTTTAATTCCTTGACAGCTTGGGCGATATTTTTAGGTTCATTAGGATCTGGTGGAAGAGGATCTCCTTTTTTGATTGAACAAAATGCACAATTTCGAGTGCAAGTATCACCTAGAATTAGGAATGTTGCGGTATGTTTCGCAAAACATTCCCCAATATTAGGACAAGCAGCATGATAACATACAACGTTCAAATTCAATCTTTTTAATAAATTCGATACCTTTTCGAATTCGTTAAGATTAATATTGACTTTAAGCCAGTCTGGTTTTTGCATAATATAAACTCTAAAGTGAATAAGGAATTATTCAAATTTTAATTTTATTTTTGAAAATAAAATTTATTTGATAAAAGTTACTTAATATAAAATATGTCTGACGAACAAGATTGGATCGAACGGGGGAAGGCTCTCTCCGACCCCAAAGAGAAGATTCATCACTTTGAAGAAGCCCTTAAAATAAATCCTCGAAATCTCGAAGCGACATACCTTATAGCCGATACTTACATGCACCCTGGGGGATTATTCACTTATAAAGATTTACTGGTAGCAATAGAGTGGTTTAAAAAGACCATCGATATTGATCCCGATTTTGGACCCGCATGGAGAAATATGGCGGAAGCACTCATTGAAACACAGAAAAAAGAGGAGGCTCTTAACGCAATAAATGAGTCCCTACGAATTAATGGTGAGAATCCCACCGATCTCAATACTCGCAGTCGGATTTACTGGTTCATGAGGGATTACAAAAAAGCCTATCGGGACGCAAAGGACGGTCTCGAACTTTTGGAATCTGGTAAATTTGATGTATCGAAAGAAGTCAATTATGGATTATGGTTTCAAGTTGGGTGGTTCCATGAAAGAAATGGCAAAAAAAAAGAAGCATGGAATGCCTTCCGAGCTGCTTTGCCATATATTTATCATCCCCACGATGCAGATCATGTCAACAGTCGCCTTGACCAACTCAAGAAGGACATGAAGAAATATATTGAAGATGAAATCGAGAAACTTCGGGAATTCTTGAAAGAAGTAGAGAATACTCAAATTGATCCGTACAAAATATCCGATCGTTGGGGTTGACTACGTTTTTTTATCTTAAAACCGAGATTGACCGACCTTTAAATTACTTAAGTTGAAATATTTTATTTAATTTACTTAAATGATATTAGCCTGTGTTTCAGGATATCTACTTTGAATCTTAAGGGATTCGTGCAACATCTTTCTCAATAAATTATCACGTATATCTTTGAATTTAGCATCATTCCATAAATTATTTATTTCCCTAGGATCATCATCACGATTATAGAGATCCCCAAAGTTTTCAAAGTTCTCATAGATCGTTAATTTATAATTTTCCGTTATTAAATGTCTTAATCTAGTTTTTAAAAAACCTCCCTCTTCATCTTCCTCTACAAGGCAACAATCTCTTATTTTTTGATTTGGATCTTTTAGAATTGGAGTAATATTAAATCCTTGAAAGGTTCTTGATAGAATTTTATCTCTAATACCCAAAAGGTTAAGAATTGTTTTTGGAATATCAACTGAACTAACGAGAGAAGATGAAACTGCGTTTTTAGTTAATCCAGGTACTTTCCAAATTAAGGGAATATTTAATACTCCTTTGAAAGGGACAGGTCCTTTTAGGGTTAGTCCATGATCTCCCATTAAATCACCATGGTCACTTGTAAAAATTACCATGGTATTCTTTTCTAAACCAAGATTCTTTAATGCAGTTAAGATTTTTCCAACATTATAATCGATTAAAGCAATAGATCCATAAGTATACGAAATAAATTTACGCACTTTTTCTTCTGGGGGTATTTCCAATAGCTTGACCAATCCAGATTGATCTTTAAGATTTGATTTTTTAATATGGTTACTCAAAAAATTATGATTAGATAAATTATTAATATCAATAAAATTTGGGGGAAGTTGTAAATCTTCTGGTTTGTACATATTTTTATATTTTCCTGGAGGACAAGCAGGATGATGTGGGTCAGGGATTGAACAATGTAAGAAAAAAGATTTGTCATCATAATTTCCTTTAACGAATCTTTCAAGAAATGCAATAATCCTTTCAGTAACGTAAGAAGTTGGAAAATATTCTTCAGGTAATTCAGTTTCATCATATAAATAACGCATTAACATCCATCTTTGATCTAATCTCTTTTTTAGATAACTACTATGTTGTGGTGCTTTTTCCTTTAGCCAATCTTGGTAATGTCCTGTTATGATATCCCCGTGACCTAAAGTAATCTCCACTTCATTAAATCCATAATATGGTAAAGGAAAATTCTCTCGTACTCTTTTTCCTTTTTTTTCACTAGTCCAATCATCCATACTTTCCCAAGATTTTGCTTTTCTCTTGATTACAGGAGAATAATGTTGAAAGTGTATTTTACCAATAGATATTGTGTGGTAACCTTTCTTTCTTAGGGTATGAGTAATAGTTGGAACTTCAGTAGGTAGATTAATTCCATTGCATCTAACACCATGCATATTTGGATATAACCCTGTAAAGAGTGTCGCTCTATTAGGCATACACATTGGATTTGTACAAAAATAATTTGTAAACCGCACTCCATTTTTTGCTATAGAATCAATATTAGGAGTTTTTAAAATGGGGTTTCCTGCGCAAGAAAGATGATCAGCTCGCTGTTGATCTGTTATTATAAATAATACATTCATTTTTTCACTCATTTAAATCAAGATCAGTTTTTTTTTCAATTTTTAAATGTTTAAAAACTGAGATTTGGGTTATCAAAGATTGTTATATCCCATTTAAATAATTAAATCCATTTAAAACTAAATAATTGATTATAATTTTCAATTATTTCTTTTATCCTCCCCAGAAATTGAGCGGCTATATGACCATCTATAACTCTATGGTCCCAAGTAAGGCTCAATTGCATTGTTGGAGCTATCTTGGGTTGCTCTTCTTCATTTTTTACCACCCACTTTTTAATTATCCGCCCAACTCCAAGTATACCACTTTCAGGGGGATTTAAAATCGGTGTAAAAATATCGACACCAAACATCCCTAAGTTAGTGACTGTAAATGTTCCTTTACTTAGGTCATTTAAAGATAATTTACCAGACCTTGTTTTATTAATTAGATCTTTTGAGACTTTTGATATTTCTAAAATTGATTTTTTATTTGCATCATGAATGACTGGGACAATTAAGGCTTCTTCTGTTGCCACGGCAACTCCAATATTTATTTCATCCAATATTTTTATTCTATTATCTTCAACGATAGAATTTACAATTGGAAATTCTTCAAGAACTTTAGATACAACTTTTACAAAGATCTCAGTATATGAAACTCGAATACCTTCCTTCTCTTCTATTGTTGGTAAAATAAGGTTACGAAATCTTGCCAAATTTGAAACATTTGTTTCCATAGTAATCGTTAATTGAGCTGCTGTTTGTAAGCTACTTGACATTCTTTCTGCGATAACTTTTCGAATACCCCTAATAGGAAGGATTTCTTTGATTTTTACTCCAGTTCTGGTTATATCTGTTGGCTGTTCCAAATATTGTATAACATCCTTCTCAATAATACGACCACTAGGTCCACTACCTCTCACATATCTTAAATCTACATTTTTATCCTTTGCTAATTTTTTTGCCCTTGGGGATGCGATAATTCTCCCTGCGGGTCTTTCTGTTACATGCGAAATAGGGGTAGCAGGTAATGTTATACTAGGTTTAATGCGACTTTCTTCCGCCATAATAGCTTCTAAATCAAATTCTTCACCAGCATCAGCGATAATGGCAATAATTCCCCCAATTGGGACGATTTGATTTTCAGTCGCTATTATTTTTCGTAAAATACCAGTAGCTGGTGCTTCTACCTCAATTGTTACTTTATCGGTTTCAATCTCTAGAATTTTTTCACCCTTTTCAACAGTATCACCCTCTTTTTTTAACCATTGAATTATTGTACCTTCTTCCATCGTCATACCGAGTTTTGGCATTATCATTTTAGTCAAAGTCATTTTTTTTCCTCTTGATTATGAGTCATAATTAGAATTATATTTGCTTTTTAATTGTAAAAGTTTTTGAATTTTTCATTTGCAATTTTTTTTATTATTTTTGCTCGCTGCTCAGGGAGAATTTTATTTTTCAATGCTTCATTACAGATATTTTTACCAATCACTACCTTTGGATTGTTTGCCCAATTCACATCCAATAACATACATAGATAATAAATAGTAGATTGAATAAATGAAATTAAATATCCAATATTAGCGGCTTCTGGATCATTAATTGTGATTTTTGCTGAAGGAACGGATTGTTCAATTAAGGCTTGAAATGTTGAATCAGCTTGATAGTTTACAATAGTTTGTGCAGTCTCAGTATTGACGTAATCAATTGATGAATCCAAAATTAAATCTGGAATTTCTTTTTCAACTATCCATAGTATAGGAATTACAGCCCCTTTACTTCCACCCAAAAGATATTCTAACACAGAATGTTGACATAATGGAGCGGATTGATATGCACCCATTAAACCTTTGTCGTCTTTACCCGTGCTCTCAGAAATCTCTTGAACAAATAATCCGACGCTTTCTTCAATATTTTTAGAATATGGCATAGAAAAGACGACTTTATATCCTTTTTGATACAGATTAAAAAGAAATGACGCCAATTCGATACTAGGATTGAGATTATTATTCATAAATAATTTATAACCTTCTTCTAATCCTTTTAAAAAAGCATCAACCTTAACCCCAGAAACAAAAGCAGGAACTATTCCAACATTACTAATAGACCCAGCAAAACGCCCCGATAGATCGGGAACTTCTAGAATTGGACAATTTATTTCCTTTAACATCTCATTCATGGGACCTTTTGAGGATATTCCTAAAAATTTATACCCACGCTTCAAAAAAATTCCAATTGTTGAATTCACATCTAATGTCTTACCGCCTCTTGAAATTGGAATAACAATAGAATTTTCTGGTGTTGTCTTTTCTAAGCAACCTTTTAGTTCTACAGCCCTAGAACTTGGAATTGGAAAGATTTTTTTATGAGCTAAATGTTTTAATGCAAGAAATGTTTGAATTGACCCTCCTGTTCCTAAAATAATGATATTTTCTAAGTTATCATTCATAATTTTTCCAGTTGCTAGTTTAATCTTCTCCATATTCAAGTAAGATTTAGTATCAGTAAAAAAAGGAGGATCCCATTTTTTCATATTTTTCTTAATATCTGTAAAATATTCTCTTAATTGTTCATTTTTAACTTTAGGATAATATTCTAGCTTTAAATTTAAATTCAAATAATATCACCATCTAATTCGTATCCACAAAGTTATCAAGATCATTTTAAAGTATACTATTGAAATATTTATCCGAAACATAATTACTTTGATTAATTAATAAAAAATTAATAAGTTGATAAAAAAATAAATATTACAAAATAGATTAAGGATATAATAAATATGAGCGAAGAGATTGATGTTGCTTGTATAGGGTCGGCATGTATAGATGTAATTATTGGCGTTTCAGATGTTATGCGATTACAAACGTTTGATCAAGGGTTTATTAAGAAATATACAGCAATTGAGTATTCGACAAAATTAAATGTTGAAGAGTTACATTTTGTTACAGGAGGAAGTGCGGCTAATATTTCGGTAGATTTAAGATACTTGAATATGAAGACTGCATATATAGGAAAGTTAGGGGATGATTTTTTAGGGCGTGAATGTGTTAAAGATTTAAAGGACAATAATGTCAATACTGATTCAGTTTACTTTGATAAAAGCACCTCCACAGGACTCTCAGTTATCCTTCTCACCCCATGGGGAAAAGATAGGTCCATTTTATCTTATAAAGGTGCAAATAATTTAATTACTCCAGCTGAATTAAATGTTGATATAATTAAAAAATCAAGAGCTTTGGTTTGGACCAGCTTAACTTCAGAAACAGCTACAGCAACTATTCAACGTTGTATTGATCTAATGAAGGATAAAAAAAGTCCCATTTTTGCAGCTCCTTCTATGTCAATTTTGTCAAAAAAATTAGATTCTGCTGTTGAATTTGTTAAACAATCAGATGTACTTTCATTAAACAAAGAAGAAATTACAGAACTAACTGGAGAATCGAATTTAGAAAATGCATTTGAAAAAGTATTGAGTTGGGGTATCAAATTAGTTGCGTGTACAGATGGAAGAAATGGTTCCCAAATTACTGATGGCACCAATATTATTACTGCTCCAATTTATAAAATTGATGCAAAGGACACCACAGGTGCAGGAGATGCTTTTATGGCTGGACTTATTTATAGTAAATTGAATAATTTTTCATTAGTTGAAACAACAAAATTCGCTACAGCCTTTTCTGCGTTTGAATGTATGGTTTTAGGAGTTAGAGAGGGATTTCCATCAAAAGTTGAAGACATATTTCAATTTGTTGAAAAGAATGAGTTAGCTTTAAAAGAAAGACCATTCTAAAGCTTTAATCCTATTATTTAATTAAAGTATTTATCTCAATTTTTTCGATTTCATTCGGTTTGATATAAATGAAAGAAACGATGAAAGCTGCTTTTTATTATGATATAGGGGATTTTAAAGTAGAAGAAATTCCCCTTCCTAAAATTGGTGCAGAAGAAGCTTTAGTTAGGGTCAAATCTTGTGGAATTTGCGGAACTGATGTTCATAAAGCCATACATAAAACTGTAAAAACGCCAATTGTCCTTGGACATGAAGTTTCTGGAGAAATCGTAGATCTTGGTGAAAAAGTAGCTGAATTTAAAGTGGGAGATAAAGTTGCCCTTGCGCATCATGCAGGTTGTGGAGTTTGCCATTATTGTCAAAAAGATCATCACTCATTATGTGATGAATACTTGAAAACCAATCTGGACCCTGGCGGATTTTCAACTCATGTGAGGGTACCAGCACCTAATGTTCGTAATACAATGCTACATATACCTGAAGGACTAACATTTGATGAAGCTGCATTCATGGAACCATTAGCATGTTGTTTAAGGGGATTTGGAAAAACACGCTTTAAAAAGGGAGATTCGGTTTTTATTTATGGAGCAGGACCAATTGGATTACTTTTTGTTCAAATCGCAAAAACTTTTAATGCTTCAGAAATTATTTGCTCAGAATTAATGGACTACCGGCTAAAATATGCAAAATCTTTTGGAGCCTCTCACCTTATAAACCCTTCACGCAATATCGACGTCATTGATATGGTCAATGATATTACTAAAAATAATGGAGTGGATTTAGTCATTGTAACAGTCGGGCATCCAGCTATTTATAATGAAAGTACCAAAATAATTGGAAGAGGTGGAGATATTTTATTTTTTGCAGAATCATTAGAAGGAACTTTCCCTTTAGATCCAAATTTAATTTATAAAAAAGAAGCTTGTTTTGTTGGTTCATATTCTTCATCTCCAAATGAATATGCAACTGGTCTAAATATGATTAAAAATAGAAATTTAAATGTTAAAAAGCTTATTACCCATCATTTTAATTTGGAAAATTTAAATAACGCAATAAATCTTGCTCATAATCCAAAAAATTCTTTAAAAATAATGATTAATCCTTGAAAATACTTCAAATGGTAAATATTGATTTGAAATGAATGAAAAAGTTCTAAAATTTTTAGATAAATTATTTGCTTCAAATGAACTAAACCGACTTCCAGAGAGGTATGGAGGAGGAAGGATTTTTTCCAACCCTTTAATTGGGGTTTCTCGCGGTGACGATCCAATTTTTAAGAAATTTAAAGAGGTTGTTGCACCAAGACATCTAACTCCAGCTGAGATGTGGATTACAAACGGACTTCCAGGTGAAAAGAATTTAGCAGCTCGTTTACATATCCTTTCCATTGTTTGCCCATATGTCAAAGAAATTCGAGAAAAAAGTATAGGATTGAAAGACCTCCCTGCTGAAATTTATTGTATAGGACGGAACTTTGCTAACCCATTTAAGATTGATATTATGGAAAAAATAATAGAATATTTTGAGGATCAAGGATATCGAGCTACAGCAGGGATGTTAAGTGACGCTTTTAGTATCTACCCTGGATTTTACTCAACATGGTCAGAGCGACATATCTCATTTGCTGCAGGTCTAGGCACATTTAGTCTTCATGAGGGGTTAATTACTGAAGTTGGTTGTAATGTACGGCTATGTTCAGTCATTACTGATGCACCACTTAACATAACTCCTCGAAAAAACGATGATCCCTATGCTAATTGTTTGTATTATGCAAAAGGAACATGTAAAAAATGTGTAGATAGATGTCCTATTGGAGCTATTTCAGAAAAAGGTCATGATAAGGTCAAGTGTCGGACACTTGGGAGTAAAATTGAAAGAATAATGAATAAACGTCTTAAAGCAGTCCTTAAACCACATTATCGCCGCATTGATGGTCAGTATTTTAAACAAAAACCCCCAGTAGGCTGTGCTTTCTGTCAATTCGGCGTTCCGTGTATGGATAAAAATCCAATGGCTGCTGAACAAAAGAAATCCCAAAGCTTGCAATAATAAAAAACTTATGAAATTTTATTTTTTAATGAGTTAATTTTCTCTAAAACTTGTTTATATTGTGGATCTATGTTATATACATTTGTACAATACTCCAAGGCTTCCTTAATGTATCCCAATTTTTCATAGACAGCCCCCAAATTATACCAGGCTCTTTTATCCATCCGATCGATATTAAGTACAGTTACCAAGCAATCAATCATTTTTTGATAATTTTCCAATTTTTCATAGCATTTACTCATATAATACCAAGAATATTTATCCTGAGGGTCTAAATCAAGTATTTTTTTATAGCTCATTATTGCTTCTTGATAATTTCTTAAGGATAGATAGGCAGTTCCCAAAAATTTCCAAGCTTCTTTAAATTGTGGATCGATTTCGACCACTCGCTTGTGGGCTTCAATTACTTTCTGCATATTTCCAAGAGAAGCATGACTTAAACCCAATTCATACCAAGCCTCTTTCATTTGTGGGTTAATTTTTACTGCTTTTTCAAAATATTCGATAGCTTTAAGATAATTTTCTGAATTATAGAAATCCTTTCCAGTATCATACAATTTACTAGCATCTTCTTCTAGCATTTCCTTAATTTCTGAAGTAACTGGTTTTGTTTCAACCTCAGTTTTTAAATATTTCTTTTTCAATGATTTCAAAAATGCGTCAGCTAACTTATTAGATGGATTAATTTCAAGCTCTTTTGTTAAACAATCGATTGCCTCCTGATCATTACCTATATTCATATGTG
>JABXJV010000368.1 GCA_013375355.1 Candidatus Helarchaeota archaeon | reverse complement strand
TACATTTATTACTTTTTATAAATTGACAAATGTAAAGGACTTCACTCGTATGATGGATACCTAATCTTCCAGGAAAAGCGACTTTGTGACCAACACGCGATATCGAACCGGAAGTTAAAAAATCCGAGTTGGTTGTTCTGCTTTTCGTTCTCGGTATAATCTTCTTTTATGACCCACATAAAGGTGAAATCGAATAAAAAAAAAGAAATTAAAAAGGAAATAAGATCTATTTATTCTGTCTCAACCTTCTTCTCCTTAACTAGTTCTAACATCGTTTTACGAGGTACAGGCAACAATAAATCATTTTGGAAAGCAAAAACTAGTAATTCCTTCAATTTTTCAAGACGAACCTCCTTATCATCAGAAGATAACGATTCAGTAAATAACCTCACCTTTTCTCCCAATCCATTTATTTTTTCTGACGAAAAGGGAAAATCAGCCTCAGTAAGTAACTTAGTAAAAACTCCTTTTGCAATTATCCCACTACTGAACATAGTAAAGCATGTAAAATACAAAAGTAAGTCAGAATCTTTAAGCTCCTCATATAGTTTTATCATCATTGCTGACGTAGCCGTAAGGAGGGAACTTACTTCTTTAAATTCTTTATCCTCATTCCACGAAGATAAACCATCTGCAAGATCGTTAAGTATTAGCTTGAGGTCGTCTATTCGGAGTTTTTCTTCTGTCTCCAAAATATATCCTCCTTTTATTTTATGAATTATTAGTTATTGTTGACATATACTTTTCTATAACTTTAAATGCCAGTTCTTCCGTAGAATACGGGCACTCTTCCAGCGTACTACTGGTTAATTCTAAGAAAAGAAGAATTGATAGAAAGAACACCGCCATGAGAGGATCGTGAATCATTAATGCCGTCATAACAGGGAATTGGCGATGCAAAAATGAAGATAATATAGAAAATGAAGGTAATGCAGGTATGTAAAAAGGTCCAAAAAGTGTTTCAAATCTTTTCTCTGATGGTTTAAATTTTCTGTAAACTTCATTTTTAAAAATCAAATTTTCTGGATTTATTAATAATTTTCCAAACTTTGGATATTGATTGTACAGATCTTCTTGATTTTTTTTTCTGATCATAACTCTAATTAATTCAGAATCAACATTTTTTCGTGATAGAACTTTTTCTGATTGTAAAAATAATATTGCTTCATCCAACGCAATTCCTAATATATCCGCGACTTGTCCTGCATCCATTTTACCTTCTAATCTTTTAGCTCTATATTCTTCTAATATTTCCTTTAACTTATTCGGATCTACCCTATTCTTAATTTTCATTCCAACAAAATCCCTTAGTGTCATTAGTTCATCCATCCTTTAACTTTCCTCCTCATTACTCACTTAATCAACTTAAGGCCCGAAATTCAGAGTCTAACGCTCCAATTATTTTAAGAATATCTTTTAACTCAACAAGGAATGTGTCTATATCAAATTCCCATGTATCAATATCGAGAAAGTCATCTATCATTTTTCTACTTTGTTTTTTTAGTATATGTGCCTTCTTAACTAGTTCGATATCTATATCGATTTTGTCCATTATTTTAGAAGAAAAAGAACTGATAACATCTTCGATATTAGTCAATAAGCGATTGATGTAAACTCTTGTATAGGTTCTGCTAAGAAAATCCTTAGACAAAACTATTGTCTCGCTCTCAAATAAATTGATGAGTGAGTTCATAAATGCAATTGGATCATCTTTATAAACAACGCCGAAAAGAGTGCTAAGGAGCATCAATTTCTTCTTGTCAAAATTTAGTAATTCTAATATGTACCAGATGTCCATATCTTCTGAGAGTAAATTACTATCGTATTTCAGAACAAGTGAACATACGTTAGCATCTCCAAATTCCAATACAATGTTTCCAGCTTCTTTTCTAATTACCATAGCTATATTCCCATCCGATACAACATTACTTAATGATCTAATCGCCCCTTTATGACAAATAACATCTGGGCAATGATTAGATAATTTTACACATGCTATTGAATCGAACTCATCTTTTAATTCCAAAAAAACTTGTGGGGAGGAATCAATGTTCATCTCTAAATTGTTAATAAAATTTTGTAAATCGCCAGTGGTCACGATCTCCAATGAAATTCTGCTACTGTTAGCATTAATGAAGTTTTCAACGTCTTCTTTAGTATTACCTCTTAATTCGTTCATAACTGCCTTAGGAATAAGAAAATTCGCTGAGTTCAAGTTAATTAATGCTCTAAGATCGCTTAATGAATGTAAGGATATAAGAAAGTTGGTATCAATAACACAGAACATTTCTAATACCACATTTACGAGGTTTGAAATCTCCAAGAATCGACATAGGAATCCTCTATATGTCATCTAAATATATAAGGATTCAAAAATTTCAATATATCGAAATTTGCTTTGTTTCTTATCCATCTCTTTGCATTTTAATTACTGCTTATCTTGTAATTATCTTCATGAGAATCGCTCAATCCTTTCTTAAAAATTTTTTGAGTACCCTTCTCTAGAAGCTTAGTAAACTCTTTCTAAGGACGAAAAACAACGTCTATCTAAAGAATTTTTTTCAAAAACGCACCTATTTTCCCCTTCAATAAGGTTTTTTTAAAGAGATCCAGCCGCATCCCCCATTTTCTAAATAAGAGTATGAAAATACATATTTATATTTTGTCATGATTATGTAGGTATATTTGTAGGAATTTTAAGGAGATATCTCTTAAAAATCGAGCTTTAACTTTATTCAATAACAATCGTCTTCATGAGTCCGTCAAAGCGCGCCTTTTTGATACTCACGACTTTTGCCGTTTATAAATAAATAAATAGATTTATATGTGCTTTACTCCACGT
>JABXJV010000367.1 GCA_013375355.1 Candidatus Helarchaeota archaeon | reverse complement strand
GATATGGCTATTCGGCATACTGTAATTTTAGATAAAGATGAATATACTATGGAAACGATGAAAAAAGGAACTAGGGTTAAAGTAGAATTTAGACCAGATGGTGAACGAGAAGGTAAAGTAACAGATTTTTACTTCGTATTGGATAAATAAAAAATATTGCCTAATAATGAGTCTATAATTGAAAATCTTGTCGTAATTTACCCCATATCGCTACGAATGTATTACCTAATTGTTCAATTTGGAAAGAATCTTCCACTTTGAATCCATAGGGGACACCAGATCTATCATTTAATGCGAATACAAGCTCTTCTCTATCCCTACTTATCCCCCAATATGTTTTTTCTTCAAAATTTCTAATTGAGATATTTGCTTTATAATATTGTTTAAATATGTCCCGATGATTAGAGTCCTTTGGATCAATATTTGTAATAATCCGAAATTTCATTGTAGATTTGACATCAGATAGATTTATGATTTTAGGTAAGAATTCGATACTTGGAAACATTAAAATAGCATTATGTTTGACTCTTTTTACTACTTGGCTTAATTTATCAATAGCTTGATCCTGTCCTTTGAGTAAATTAGGCATATTATCAATTATTCCATTTTCAGCTTTAGCAAGAGATTCTTCATAAGTATTTAATTTCATATTTCTATCTAGTAACTCTTGGGCCATTTTCTCAACCGTATTATCCATTTCTACTATTTTCTCATCTTTTTGTTTTAGCTCTCTTTCTAATTTTTCTTTAGTTGCTTCCAATTCTCTTATAGAAGATTGATTTTTATTGAGCTCATCTACTTGAATTCGTATTTTACCCTTTAATTCTGATATTTCTGTTGAAGTTGCCTCTTCAAATTGCTCAAATTTCGATTTCTGCTCATTAATTTCATTATTAAATTGGATTTTGCTATTATTTAATGATTCGTTAAATTGAGCGTCGTTTTCTTTAATTTGATTCATAAAATTGGTTTTAATTTCTCCTATTTGATTTTGTAATCCCTGAATTCGTTCATTAAATTTAGCAATTTCTGAATTTTTTTGTTCAATTTCTTCATTTTGTAAACGAATTTCCGTTTCTAATTCTGCCTTCACATTACCAAAATTAGAAATCTCCTGTTGTTGTTCATTGGTCTGGTTTTGAACTTCAAGATAATTCGCCTCTAATTTAGTAATTTTACCTTCTAAACCTATTATTTTAGCTTTATTGGTTCCTAAATCTGCCCTTAACTTCAGTTCATTATCTTCTAATTGCTGAATTTGAGCTTTAGAATCTTCAATTTGTCCTTTATATATTGTATTTTCACTAGTCTTTTCTTCTGTAATGATTTCAGCGTTTCTTCGTTTTTCTTCTTCTTCTTTTAATAATTTTTTTAAATCTTTGATTTCTTCTCCCTTTCGCTTTATCTCTCTACTCTTTTTGTCTGATCCTTCTTTCTCGTCTTTTTTATATTTTTGCTCAATCTCTTTTATTTTTCTTTTTAATTTCTCAATTTCTTGATCTTTTTTATAAAGTTTGTCTTCCAAAGAAATCCCAACCTCAATAGTGAGTAAATTTCTTTATTATTAAAATTAAGTAATATGAAATGTAATTTTGTATTTTTTTTTTATATTTAACTTTAACTAAGTTTATCATTCACTTCTAGCAGCTTTAACTGCTATTTCATGTACTTCTATCCAATATTTTCTTAGACCTAATCCAGCCCACCAAATACCACAGCCACTCAAAATTAATAGAATATATACCAAGATAAATAATGGGATATATATAAAATCTATAGACATTAATTCCGGATAAGAGATGAATATTCCTGTAAGTAGATTAGTGGATGCAAAAACTATTCCTCCCTCTAAGCAAATAAGTCCTATTGTAGTTCCTTTCCACGGTCTCCATCTATCAGAGAATTTTGTTAGCTGATATAATCTATATTGGTAAAGACAGAATATTCCACCACCAATAAATACTAAAATCATGAACACAACTGCTATTAACATAAGAATTGGTGAACTTGGCATTAAAATTATCCTCCTTTTGCGCTTTCTATATTTTTAATGAATTCTCTAATGGAAATAATACTTTTAATCATTCCAATAATAGCTATACTAAAACCAATAAAGGTATTTATCAAAAAAATAGGTTGTTCAAAGGGATTTCGTATGAAAATATCCAGACTGAATCCTATACCAAAAAATGCTGGATTTGAGAGATATACATATGCAAAAAAGCAAAATACAAAGAAAACAAACCCAATTATAAATAGTGATAGACCATATACTTGTGATCCCCAATGATCCCAAACTCTATCATCTGATCTAAATGAATAAATCTTTCTATGTTGTAAAATATTCTTTGTAATTAAAATTAATAATATTGCAAATATAAAAATTATTAATCCAAGCAATAATACAGTAATTTGTTGAGGATCCATAATCAATCATCCACTCTAAGTATTTTTAAAAAAGATGCAATAACAAGCATTATTTTTAGAAAATATTATTTAAATTTTTATAAATTGTATTTTATCTCTATTTCATCCCTATTTATTCATTATGCTCTTTTGCTTTTTCCTTTAATTCAGTTTTTTTCTTATCAGCCTGAATTTCATCCCAGATAGTTGAGGTATAACCAAAATGTTGAGTTATAAAATTTTCAATATCGAAAGTTTTTCCAACTTCTCTTCCTGGTAATCCTTCTATTTGTTTTCCCTCTTCTACATCAGTTGCTACGGCGGTGTAAGGCATTATTTCTGCATTATCTTTAATTTTAACTCCAGGGACTATTCCGCTTCCAACATCTACTAATACATTCTTTCCAATATAAATCTCCCCCAACTTAACAGGTGCATCCCCATAAGCTTGATGAGTAGCAAATACAGTTTTACTCTTGATAACTGCACCATCATCGATTGTAATTTTTTCAGGATGCAAAGGATCTATTGTCACATCATCTTTTATTACGACATTTTTTCCAATTTTTACGCCTGCCATTCTCAATAAAATCTGTCTGATCTCCTGTGGTATTAAAGGGCTTTTCTGTAATTCAAGAAGAAACATGTTAAATGGACTGTAACGAGGCACGTATTTTCTAAAATCACGCAACGTAGCGTCTAAAGTCTCTAAAGGTCGTTTATCAGTAGCAAGTAATTGAAGAATACCTTCTGAAAAAGGATAACGGATAGAGTCAGGTATACCGATTCCAATATAATTATCTTTTATATCGTAAGAAATGAATCCCGGTCCTACATATGCATTATCACCGATATTTACTCCAGGTAATATTATAGCTCCGGGGAGGACTATGACGTTTTTGCCAATATTTACTTCACCAACATATAACTCATGAGTTTCAGGAGAGAATTCATGACACAAGATAACAGCCCCCGTATTTATTACAGTATTATCACCGATCGAGATCTTTTTAGTAAAAAGCGTGTCTATTAAATTACCAGGAGAAATAAATATATCTTCGCCAATTTTTGCCCCTAAATCTTTTAAAAAATTCCTTTTAAATTTAGGAGTTCCATATTTTAAAAGTGTTAAAAAATATTGGTTTCGCAAAGAAGAGATAAATCCACCTGTGATCTTTCTATATCGCTTTTTTTCTTCATTTGTAGCTAAATGTATATGTCTTGTTCTTTCAGCTTTTCCCTCATAACTTTTCTTAGCATTTTTAATAAGTTTCTTTGTTAAAGTTTCTTGATATTTAATAATTCTCTGCTTATTTTTTTCGGTTTCAGCTTCTTCCGGGAATATAAATAAATTAGATATTAATCTTTGAAATTCTTTCAGATATGGAAACATTTCTACTATGGGCTTCATCCTTTTCGGGATTCGCATTAATAATCCTTTCCAAATATGATTTTAATAAGAAAATAAATCTCTATAGTAATTAATTTGTAAGTATTTCTAATACTTAAACATTACTTTTTTTGATTATCTAGGTATTTACTAAAGATGTTCATATAAAGACATTCTTCGGCTGGCATAAAAAAATCGTATTTTGGTTTTTCTGTTAATTGGACTGGGGCTCCTCTTATAAGAACAATCGGGATTTGCTCATTCGATTCACCCATAAGTAATTGAGCTGCGGTTGCTAAATCATCGGCTATAGCCCTGAACGTAAATCTTAATGTCCTTCCATAAAGATCAGGTTTTCCGCGTTCATCGGATACAGGTTCAATTCCAGATACCGCTAATGCAGCACCTACTACGCCTCTTTTTAAAGGTTGAGTTCGGCTGTCACTTAAAACAATACCAATTCTCTTACCTGTTATTTCTTGCATTTTTTTTCTTATTTCATGAATAGAATCTATATTTGGTAATAACACTACACATCCAGGAGGCGCATTAGATTGATCTACTCCTGCATTTGCTGTTAAACATCCGTGTTTTTCACATAAGAGGACATGTTTAACTCCTCCATATATCTTATCCGCTTCATCAATAATTACTTGGACCATACTTGGATCCATGTCATAAAGTTTCGCAAAGTCTAAAGCTTTTTGAGAAGGATTTACATTATTTAATTCGATATAACGGCCTTGGGAAATTGCTAGAGGAGTTTCAGCAATTACTAAGACATCCCCATCCTTAACTTCTACTTTTTCTTTCTTTAAAGTGTCTAGAATTATTTGGACAACATCGTCGCCTTTTTCAATTAGTTTTGTTTTTAATGGAAAGAGTGTGATTTTATTCATTTTCAATCCTCATTTACTCATTCGAAATGCCTTTGCCATTTTTACCATCTCGATTTGAGCCCTTACATCATGCGTTCGAATTATATGAGCACCGTTATAAACTGCAATGACTGTTGCAGCAAGTGAACCATTTAATCGATTTGCAGGATCTGGAATATTAAGAACATCACCAATAAATGATTTACGAGAAATCCCAACTAAAATGGCTTTTTTAAGGACTCGAACTGATTCTAGGGATTTTATAATTTGTAAATTATACTCATATGTCTTTGAACTTACCCACCTCCCGATACCTGGGTCAATAATAATCTTATTTTCGTCAATTCCATTATTTTTAGCAATATCAATTGATTTTTTCAATTCACTAATAATCTCAGGAATTGTGTGACAATCTCCTGGTACCTTTTTAGTAGCCATTAAAATAGCTGGACAATTATAATTTGATATAACTTTTACTAATTTTGAATCAGTTTTTAATCCACTTATATCATTTATTAAATGTGCTCCAAGGGATAAGGCTTTTTCTGCTACGGAATTATATTGAGTATCAATGGATATAAGACAATTAGTTATATCTAATATTTTTCTTAATGCAGGTATTAGCCCTTCCTCTTCTTCTTTAATTGAAATCGATTCCACACCGGGTGCAGTAGACCTTGCACCAATATCTAGAAAATCTGCTCCCTCATCCTCCATTAATTTCACTGTATCTATAAGATTGTCTTGAGTTACTACAGATCCTTTGTAAAATGATTCTTTACTTAAGTTAATTATCCCCATGGTTCGGACAGGATAAGAATCACCTATTTTTAAATTTACAATTTTTGAATTAATAGAATTCATTTATTTCTAATCCATAGAATATGATGTAATAAAATGAAAAAAGTATAAGATGTTTTTTTTAAATCTTTCTTTATAAGCTTTTACAGTTAATATAAACCACGATTGATCTCAATGGATTTTATAGAATACATAATCAATTGTCTAATTATTTCATTTGGAAGATTTCTTGACATATGGGCTACATATAGAGTTACACCGAAATTAGAGTTGGAGACGAATTATCTTGTTAAGAAACTAGGCTGGATAGGTGGAATTATTCTACAAGCTCCTTTAATCATCTTAGGGGCATTTTTTAATACTTTCACAATATTTATTTTTGTTTATAGTTTTCTTACTGCAGCTCATAATATTTCAGGATCTTGGCTCGTTAAAGGAATTGGTGAAGAAGAATATACTAATATGCTGAAAAATGGAATTTCAAAGGTTGATAAATTTCGAAACATTGTTCTTGATGAAATAACTCCATTCTTAGTATTTTGTGTCCCTAATATGTTAATTTGGTTTTTTTTCTTTCAAACAGTCTCTTTTTCTTTTAACGTTTTCTTGGAAAATTCTAATACATCCTACCTTTTTATGATTACATTTGGGATTTTTTTCTTCGGTTTGATAAATACAATTAGAAATATAATTTATTTAGTTAGGTTAAAATTACAAATGAAAAAAACTAATAATTCTTAAAAAAATAGAGTTAAAAAGGTAAAGTTTATTTGATTATTTTATTGTTGCCTTCATCTTTCTTTCTTCTCTTCTTTTCCTTCTTCTTTCTCTCTTTTCCTTTTCTGCTTTGATAATTTCAGTTTTTTCAACCATTATTTTCGCATATAATTCGTCCAAAGTAGCTGGAGGGGTCATTTCTTTATCTTTTGGTTGGAGTTGTATTGCCTCTGATGGACAAGTAGTGACGCACAAACCACAACCAATACATCTATCCCTATTTACTATTGAAATATCGTTAATAAATTTTAAAGCTTGCATTTGACAACGATCAATACATGTACCACATCCGGAACACAATTTAGAATCAATTTCCGCATAATAATTTGTTGCGAAATATTCTACTGGTTTGGGAAGTAGATTCATACCTGTTAAAACTGAGCAACAACATCTACAACAGTTACAGATATATTCTAGATCTAAAGAGTTTGTTGGTTGTAAGACTAACCCATCTTCTTCATTTTGACGAATAATTTTAAGAGCTTCTTCCTTACTAATAGAGCGACCTAAACCTACGTTTAATTCTGATTGAGCAAAATCTCCAAATGCAAAGCATGTTTCATGGCGAGAAGTTACTTTACAAGGTCTTCCTACAATTTCTAAACCTTTACGACATATGCAAGTTTGTACAGTTATTGGACCCTCTGTATTTTTAATTAGCTCTTTTAAATCATCATAATTCCCAACGAGTTTTTCAGATGATATACTTTGTTCTAAAGGAATAACTCGTAATTGAGGGGTTTTAAATCCAGATGTTAATCTGAAACTCTCAACAGCATGTCTAAAAAGATCTTCGAGGAATTCTTTTGAAAGTTGATCTATTTGTAATTCATAGATTCCAATCGCCCAAAGCATATTATTGTAAAGTTTTTTATCTCCTTCTTTTTTGGAATGAATAAGTCCCTTCTTAACCATATTATCTAATTTTTTTTCTAATTCTTCAATTGAATAACCTAAGTCTTTTATCCGTTCATAAATATTCTCTAAAGGTTCAGAAGGTTTTGGAGAAAATTTTAGCCTAGTTGCGATTTTAGCTTCTTCAGTGGTGAAGAGTCTCTTTAATATGCGTATTTCTATTCCTGACTTCGTGGGAGGATATCCAACAGGCATTTTATCTAAATGTTGTTGTAATTTACGATATACAATATCTTCAGTCATTTAATTACCCTTAAATTTAATAAATAATTATCATACGATTAAAATTAATTTAAAAAATATTTATCTGTTCTATTAACTTCTCTATCCCTTATTGTCCTTCCAGGTTTCAACTCTTTTCATTTGCCTTCTTAAAAAAATAAAGTTAAAAAGGTAAAGTTTATTTGATTATTTCATAGTTGCCTTCATTTTTCTTTCCTCTCTTCTCTTCCTTCTTTTTTCTCTTTTTTCCTCTTCTTCTTTGATAATTTTGGTTTTTTCATCCATTATTTTTGCATATAATTCGTCCATAGTAGCTGGAGGGGCCACTTCTTTATCTTTCACTTGGAGTTGAATTGCTTCTGATGGACATGTAGGAACACATAACCCACATCCAATGCATCTGTCCCTATTTACCGTTGAGATATCGTCAACAATTTTTAAAGCTTGCATTTGGCAACGATCCATGCATGTAGCACATCCTGAACACAATTCAGGATCAATTTCCGCATAATAATTAGTTGCGAAATATTCTGCTGGTTTGGGAAGTAAACTCATACCTGATAATAATCCACAGCAACATGCACAACAATTACACATATATTCTAGTTCTAAAGAGTTTGTTGGTTGTAAAACTAATCCATCTTCTTCATTTTGACGAATAATTTTAAGAGCCTCTTCCTTACTAACAAGACGACTGGATCCTAGATCTATCCTCATTTGGGCATAATCTCCAAATGAAAAACAAGTTTCTTTCCGTGAAGTTACCTTACAAGGTCGTCCCACGATTTCTGTGGCTTGACGACAAATACAAGTTTGCACAGATATTGGTCCCTCAGTATTTTCAATCATTTCTTTTAAGTTATCGTAATTACCCACGTAATTTCCAGGTGAAATACTTTCTTCTAGAGGAATAGTTCGTAATTGAGGCGTTCTTGTTCGAAAAAGTGCCAATCCGTATCCCTCAAAGGCATATTTATAAAAGTCTTCCATAAATTCTTTCGAAAGCCGATCTAATTGGAGTTCATAGATTCCAATCGCAAATAACATATTATTATAGAGTTTTTTATCTCCTTCCTTTTTGTAATGAATAGTTCCTTTCTCGACCATACCATCTAGAATCTTTTCCAACTCTTCGATTGAGATTCCTAAGTCCTTTACTCGTTCATAAATGCTCTCTAAAGGTTCAGAAGGTTTTGGAGAGAATTTTAGCCTTGTTGCGATCTTTGCCTCTTCAGGGGTGAAGAGATGCTTTAAAATCCGTATCTCTATGCCAGATTTCGTAGCTGGAAACCCAACAGGCATATTATCAAGATGTTGTTGTAATTCGCGATATACAATATCTTCACTCATTAAAAACCACTCGAATTTTATAATTAATTATTATTTTATTAAATTTAAATTTAAAAATATTAACTGTTTTTATTTCAAAAAATGTTTAAAGTATATTAGTGTTTAAAACATCGAATTCCAGTAAAAACCATGGAAATTCCAAGTTCCTCTGCTGCTTCAATAACTTCTTTATCTCTAACTGATCCTCCAGGTTGAATAACTGACTCGATTCCAACCTTTACTGCCTCATCAATACCATCTCTAAATGGAAAGAAAGCATCGGATGCCATGACACTATTTTGGGCTCTATTTTCCGCCTTCATTGCAGCAATCTTTACAGAATCAACCCTTTTCATTTGCCCAGCTCCGACCCCGATAGTAGCAAAATCTTTTATAAACAAGATTGCATTGGACTTGACGTGTTTTAGAACTTTCCATCCAAATAATAATTCTTTAATTTGAGAATTTGTAGGTTTTTTCTTTGTGACTACTTTAAGATCTGATTCAGCTATTTCTTTAATATCACGATCTTGAACTAAAATACCCCCTACAACTTTCTTAATGTCTAAATCTTTAGATGGCTCACCTAATGGAATAGGACCTGTTTTTAATATTCGAAGATTTTTTTTAGTTTTAAGAATATTTAAAGCTTCTTCTGTGTAATCAGGACATATAACTGCTTCAACAAAAGTTGATGTAATTTCTTTTGCTGTAAGATTATCTAATTTTCGATTTATTCCCACAATACTGCCAAATGCTGATTTTGGATCGCATTCACGCGCTTTTTTATATGCTTCTAAGATATTTGAACCTAATGCGCAACCACAAGGATTTGTATGTTTAATTACAACTGCAGCAATTTCTTTAAATTCCCTAATAATATTTAAAGCTGCATCTAAATCAATAATATTATTATATGAAAGTTCTTTTCCATGTAATTGGACAGAATTTGCAACAGAAATTTCTCTAATATACGGTTCAATATAAAAAGCAGCTTTTTGATGAGGGTTTTCTCCATAGCGTAAATCTTGCTTTTTAGTATAGATTAGATTCAATTTTTTTGGGAATAATTCTTCAATTGGAGAAATTTGAGCATTAAAATAATTAAAAATTATATTATCATATGAAGCCGTATGTTGAAATGCCTCAGTAGCTAATTTTTTTCGTGTTTCTAAACTTATCTCCCCATTATTTTTTTCCATTTCTTTAATTATTTCGGGGTATCTATTTTTATTAACGATAACAACTACTGATTGATGATTTTTAGCTGCAGCTCGAATTAGTGTAGGTCCACCTATGTCAATATTTTCAATAGCGTTTTCAATATCTTCATAGTTAGCTGAAATTGTTTTTTCAAATGGATAGAGATTAACTACTACCAAATCAATCGGTTTAATCTTGTGTGCATATAATTGCCTCATATGCTCAAGTTTGGACTTAACAGCCAATATTCCCCCATGAATGATTGGGTGCAGAGTTTTTACTCTTCCATCAAGCATTTCAGGAAAATTTGTAATTTCTGATACTTCTTTAACTTCTATATTTGCTTCTTTTATTATTTTTGCAGTGCTGCCAGTTGAAATTATTTCAATTCCAAATTTCTTTAAACCTTTAGCAAATTCATTAATTCCAGTTTTATCTGAAACACTAATGAGTGCCAGTTTTAATTTTATCATGGCTATTCTTCCCATTCATTTAAAAAATATTTCAAATAATTTTCCAAGCTATTTTTTTTCTTGAAAATTTATATTACTAATTATATTTTGTCGAGAAATAGACTATTAATTTTTTAAAAAATTAATAAAATTTGAAAAAGAGAAAAAATTTACTCTAATGTTTCTTCTGTTTCCTCTTCTTTAGGATAAAAGAATAAAGTCTGCTCTCCGTAATTATCTCCCCTCAAAAAGCATCTCGTCTCTTTCAGGACT
>JABXJV010000038.1 GCA_013375355.1 Candidatus Helarchaeota archaeon | reverse complement strand
GTTCCCCCCCCGAAACAACCTCCGCTCCATATCCCCATTGGGCTATCATCTTCAGAATGGTTAAGTTTGAATTTGCTTTCAGCGCGTAACATAAGATATGTTCAACCCTTTTAAATGCATTATCTACATTTTTGAATGCTTTCTTTATGGTGTCATAATTATAAAGATAGAAAGGGGTTCCTGTCAATTTTGCAATATCCTTGACCTTTACTTTGCTCCAGTATAAATCGCCATTGATATATTTCATTTTCATAAAAAAGAATCTTTTAAATAACAGAACTCTTGTAAATTTTTATTTTTTACAAAACTTTGGCAAATTTACGATTTATATTTGATTAAATTTTTGCATAAGCATTATTGAAATATCATGCTGAATTTATTTCAGCATCTAAATATTTAATAAACAAGAGATTCCGAAACAAGTTCGGAATGACAGTGATTTGTTAATTCTATAAATTGAGAGATTAAATTATTAATTTTCATGTTAAAAAATTGAAATTTTGTAAAATTTACCAAAGTTTTGTTTTTACTAAAAAATATGATAAAATTTTTAACAAAAATTTCAATATATTTATTCATAATCATAAAATATTATATCAATGTTTTCATTATCCCAACCTGGGCGGATGATAACAGGTTCCGAAACAAAGGTAAATCTTTCTGAGGGTTTAAAAGGGAATGACCTTCCAGATGTAAAGACCCCATTTCTGTCTGAATCAACAAATGCAAAGATAGTGTATTTACCTGGTTTTACATGATTTATAAAATATTTGCCCGTTCCGGAAATTTCCTTTCTTAATATCTCATTCATCGATTGTGAATCGTAAAGGATAGCAATAATTTTTTCGTTTTTATTGATATTTTTATTCCTGATTTCTCCAGAGATTGAACCAAAAGATAGACTTTCTCCGATTTCAAAGTAAAGATTGAAATCCTCGGTTATTTTATTCCCATTAAGGTCTGATATAATTTTACTATCAAAAGATAAATTATATCCCTTTTCCTCTTCAAAAGGGTTTAATGGAAAAAATACAAAATATGACAGGTCTTTCCAAATGATTTTTCCAGAAACTAAATTTTCATCAGTATCTTTTAAAGAAAATCCTTTTTCAACAGAGGAAGTATCGATGGGTTCGCTGAATTGAATTTCGATAATGGTGTTCGGTGGAAGATTATTTAAGGAATCTTTAGGAGATGAGTATAATATTTCAGGAGCAGTGGTATCTGAATGACCTGAGCCAATAAATGAAATTAAGCCCTTTCTTTTGGATATTCTATTTCCAAACAGGTCTTCTATTCCTGATAAATCCAATGAATATTTTATTCCTTCTATCTGGTCAGATGTAAATATATTCATAACTGATTTCTCTCGGGAATCCATGTTGTATCCCTTTATACGAACCTGACTGCTGGTTTTATCAGGTGTAAATATTATAAAATCAGAAAGATTTTTGATGCTTTCTCTTTTTATTTGTTCAGAAAATCTGATAACTATATTATTCTTATCAGGTGCTTTAATATCAACAACATATGGTGCAGTTGTATCTTCCTTTGATAAGAATAGAAAAAAATTTTCAATTTTTTCCTTTTTCTCCGAAAGTTTTAAATCACAACATGGTATGCCTATATAATCCTTCTCTATATTATACTTATAATTATTGTCAATGTCTTTTAAGGCAAAAAGTCTGTAAAATCCTTTGGATAAATAATCAAATTTGAATTCACCATTTTTGCTGGACTGAGTGGTATAATCGGGAACGTGATGAGACGGGTTGATTAATTTATTTTCATCTATTCTAAAAGCCCATATTAGTATTTCGGATACATCTTTTTCGCCGAAAATATTTCCAGATATTTCACATGTGTCAATTTTATCCCCTGTGGAAAAAGACCATGAATAAGAATTTTCTATATTGTTATTTCTGAGGTCTTTTGCCCCTGTGCCGACATTAATAACATGGGTAACACCTTCAAGCAGTCGGTCTTTAATTATAATATAAAGTTTTTTTCCTTCCCAGTGAAACATAAGTTTCTCTTTAGGGAAGGGGGTAATAAAAATTGACCTTTCAACAGAAATATGCTCCATATTCTCACTGAATTTTAAGTATATGTCTGTAAGAGGTTCAATCCCTGTTGAATTGGCAGGAGGATAGACCTCAACAATCTCCGGTGGGATACTATCTTGGGGTCCGCCGCCCGGAGGTCCCTGAACCGCACATCTTATAAATAATATAAAGTATAATAATAAAATATTACTTATTTTCATTAAATTAATTTAATTATCTTTAAAAAAAAAGTCAAGTGTTTAGAGATGTTTTATATTTCGCTATTTTTCGTTTTTTGTGCATATTACAATATTTAAAGATAATTTTATTATAAGAAAAAAACCTTTGTGATTCTTTATTTCTATTTTTATATTTAAATGCTAATAGATTTTCAATTTTAAATATAGGGAGTACACATATGGAATCTGTTGAGGGTGAAAAGAAAAAAGATGAAGTAACTGATATAAAAAGGGAATTAATAGAAGGTAGTTTTGAAAAAGCGGTGATGCTTCAAAAGGGTTCAAAACTTCAGTTAAGCGAGGTTAAATCTATAGCAAGTACTGCTTTTTCTGAATTGTGTTCTCAGAATAAATATGAACGCGCAATTGAACTTGCGGAGCGTTATAATCTACCATCTGAAAAGACTAATGAGGCATCCCTTAAAGGTTTTACTTACTTTATTAGTAAAGGTGAATATGAAAAGGCGGCTAAATGGGGTTTAGAGCATAAAATGTCACCCAGCGAAACTACAAAAGCCAAAATAAAAATCTTCGAATCACTTATATCAAAAAAAGATATTAAAGGTGCTCTAAAGGCTGTTGATGAATATAATATTCCCCTTGAACCAATAATGAATACCGCCAACGCTGCGTTTAGTGATGCTTATCAAAGGAAGGATTATTTATCTGCCGCTATTTTAGGAAAAGAATTCAATATGTCGAGAAAAAGGGTTCTTATAGCTGCTGTTAATGCATTTAAAGCGCAAATTGCGAAAGAAAACTGGGATGGTTTAATAGCAGTAGAAAATGAATTTAATGTCCTTAGCGATTCTGTTTTTGATGATATTCTAGAAAGGGATAGAGAGTCAACAATTGAAATTTTTTATAAAAATGCTATACAGGAAAATATTGTAAAAGGAAGGGCAAAACTTGTCATTCATATTTTAGAATCTACAAATATATTAAAAAGAAAATACAAGGATGTCTCTTTGAAAGAATTGATGAATAAAATATCGCTTGAAATAGGGCGTCTTCATAATCTTTTGCTTACAAAAGGTAATGAAAGAGATGCTATCCAGATAAAAGACCATTTTGAACTCTTAGGCACTGATGCTCTGTTAGAGATGAAAACTTCGGTAATAGAGACTGCACACTCTTATCATGATGTACTTTTGAAAAAGAATCAGTTCGATGAAGCAAAAAATATAAAAGCGGAATACGGTCTTTTTGATAAAAATAGACTTTCAGGCGACATTAATGCTGCTCTTACTGCTGTATTTGAATTTTTAGAGAATTTAATATCGAGAGAGGACTTTGAGGGAAGTATGGAAGTTATAAAAGAATATAATATCCCAAAGGATAAAATCGCAGGAATTGCAACAAAAATCATAATTGATAAATTAAATAAATTGGAGTTTGAGAGTGCTTTTTTAATTCTTAATGAGTTAAAAATTGACCCATCTTTTGAAGAATTGAAAAATGAAGCTCAAAATCAATTTTTAGATGCCTTTAATAGTAATCACTTTGAGGTTGCTGCCGAAATCGGGAAATTTTTCAAACTTGACGAAAAAAAAACAAAAGTATCTGCATACAAAGCATGGGAAAAGCATATGAAAAATGCCAGATATGATAAGGCATTTCAGTTTAAAAAGGAGTATAAAATCCCTTCTGATTGGACTGAAGAGGTTGCCAGAGAGATTTATGAATACAATATGCAGATTTCAAGACCTGATATTGCAAAAAAAATCAGGTGTGTATATGGTATTAAATATAGTCTCTTTGATTTAATTGTTGAATATATAAAAAGATTTTTCTTCAGAAAGAAAGATTAATTTTTAGAAAAATGAGAATTATACTTTTTACAGGAAAGGGCGGGGTTGGTAAAACGACTATAAGTTCTGCGAGCGCAATAAAATGTGCGAGGATGGACTATAAAACAATTGTAGTCAGCACAGACCCTGCACACAGTGTTGCTGATTCTATGGAAAAATATGTCGGTGCAAATCCTACATTTTTGGAGAAAAATCTTTATGGGCAGGAGATTAATGTCAATAATGAACTAAAAGAGAACTGGGGTAAAATCCAGAGTTTTATTACACAATTTCTAATGACAAGGGGATTTTCTAAATCTGTAGCAGAGGAGTTCTCAATATTCCCCGGTATGGAAGAACTCTTCAGCCTTCTTAAAATTAAGGAATATTATGAAAAGGAGGAATATGATGTTGCAATTATAGATTGTGCACCCACAGCCAGCACTGTTAGGATGTTGAGTTTTCCAGATATTATAGGTTGGTATATGGAAAAGTTTTTCCATATAGAGAGGCGGATTGTTAAAACCGTTCGTCCCGTTGCCGAAAGACTAACTAAAATTCCCCTTCCAACTGACGAAGTATTTTTTTCATTTGAAGAACTTTATCAAAAAATTGATGGAATGTATCGAATTCTTACTGACCCTGATGTATCATCAATAAGGATGGTCATTCAACCTGAAAAGATGGTGATTAAAGAATCTCAGCGAGCATACAGCTATCTCAATCTTTTCGGATTTGTCGTTGACTGTGCGATTGCAAATAAAATTCTGCCAGAAGAGGTTGAAGACCCTTATTTTAGTGGATGGAAGAAAACCCAGAAAAAATATATGGAAGAGGCTGTCTCCTCGTTTTATCCAATTCCAATATTTAATTCTCCGCTTTATAAAAATGAAGTAGTAGGGTTCGATGCGTTGGAGAAAATGGCAGAGGATATATATGGGAATAAAGACCCTGCTGAAGTATTTTGCATAAAGGAGCCAATAAAAATTTATCCTTATAATGATGGATATAGATATGAAATTAGACTCCCTAATGTTAAGAAAACTGACATTAATATTTGGAGAAAAGGTGAGGAACTGATATGTGAGCTTGGGACTTTTAGAAGGAATATTATGCTCCCCAGAATTTTAAGTGCCCTTGAACTCGAGGAGGCAGTGTTTGAAGATTTTAAATTAATTATGACTTTCAAATAAAGAAAAAATAAGGTAAAAAAATGTCTGAAAAAGTTAACAACTGCCATGAAGATGTGAAAAAATTTGTAGATGAAGTCTCCCCCCATTTTTTCAGTACCATTAAAGAGTTTTTGTTATTTTTAAGGTCGATATTGGACGCTGGCATAGAAATAACAGAGAGCAAAATCAAAGAACAAGACGATCGGTCAATTAAAAAGGTAGAAATTAAATAAAATTTATGGACGAAAGTTGGAGACCAATCCTTCGCCTTTTTAAGATTATACCCCCATCAAAGGAGACCGCTATAGCCTTTGGGGCAGCGATAGGATTTATAATACTTATTTCTGTTATGGTGCATATTGTCCTTTATCTTAAGCGGCGAAGGAAGTATATTTTTGAAGAATGGGACTGGTTTTACCGGATGTGTGAAGCAAAAGACCTTTCCGTGAGGGAGATGAAAATACTTCGAGAAATGATAAGGAACTCAAGAGTTAAGAATTTTGGAAATATATTCAAGTCCGTTAAACTTTTTGATAAGTGTATTGATTTTGAATTCAAAAGATTAGAAATCACCGAGGAAGAAAGAGAAGAATTTGCAGATGAGATATCTGAACTACGAAGAAAACTACACTTTGATAGGTTTCCTCCAGGTGAAATATTGAACTCTACAAGGGGCATAACTCCTGAGCAAAGAATTAGAATGGAATTTACTATATATGCTAAAAAACATTACGTTAGTTCAACTATTTTGGATGTGAAAGAAGATTCCATTTATGTTCTTATGCCAGAGGATGAGAAATATAATGACCTTTTTAAAGTTGGTCAGCATCTTGAAATTTATTTCTGGAGAAGCGGAGATGCAGGGTATAAGTTTTCCACCGTAATTAATAATGTTATGACCGAACCTCCCGGAGTTTTGCAGATTGACCATTCAAAGGAGATCGAACGAAGTCAAAGAAGGCATTATTTCCGCATTGATGTATCCCTTCCTCTTTATTTTAGACCTCTTACCGAAAAACAAAAATCTACTATTAAAGAAAATAGAAATATATTCTTCCCAAAAGAATCAAAGCCATACTCAGGAATGATTACCAGTCTCAGTGGAGGAGGAATTTCTTTTATTTCTGGGCTCCCTTTCGAAAAAGGGGATATCCTATGGCTTGGGTTTCATTTATTTGAATCTCTAATCATATCGAATATCTACGGTAGAGTCATCAGAAGTAAGAAAATATCAGAAGATAGGTTTAAAATATTCCTCGAATTTTTGTTAATAACTGATAAAGAAAGAGAGATAATCGTCGGGTTTGTGGCTTCTAAACAAAGGAAAAGTTTAAAGTCTAAATAGTTTATTTTATAATTAATCTTTTGCAAATTTTTCCACTCGCAATTTTTTTTGTAATATGAATAGGTATAAAGGGGAAGTATTATTGGGAATTGATGTCGGTGCAACCAGCATAAAGACTGGTATTTTTTCGCTGGAAGGTGAGATTATTTCTGTTTTTCAAGAAAGAAATGAACCAGAACCACAGCATAACGGAAATTCCGATTGGCTTGTCTGGAATAGTGATAGAATTTGGAATACAGTTTGTTCTTTGATTAAAAGGAGCCTTGAAAGTATTTCGTCAAATACCCTAATAAAATCAATATCTGTAACAGGATTTGGAGCAGATGGAACACCTATGGATAAAAATGGAAGACAGCTTTATCCGTTTATAAGCTGGCATGATAATAGAACAGTCCCGCAGAGAGATTGGTTTGACTTAAAAATTGACCCTTATGAAATTTACAAAATTACCGGATATCATAACTATCATATAAATACAATAAACAGATTGAGGTGGCTGAAGGAGAATCATCCGGAGATTCTGAAAAAAACTTATAAGTGGCTGATGATGCAGGATTTTATTGTTTTCAAATTGACCGGTGAGTTTACTACTGAACATACAATCGCTTCAACTACGATGAGTATGAATTTGGAAGTGCGTGAATGGTCGGAAAGACTACTTGAGATTGCAGAGATAGATGAAAATATTTTTCCAGAGATATCATCGCCAGGAACCGTTGTTGGTTATGTTACTTCAAAGGCGTCGGAAGATACTGGTCTATCCTCTGAAACCCCTGTTGTGACAGGTGGGCATGACTGTGAGATTGGCGTGGTTGGCTCTGGGATTAGTATGGGGGATACATTTGTCGATATTACTGGGACTTGGGAGATGATTATAGCGATAATGGATAGATTTTTGCCTGAGCGCCCTCTTTTTGATTATGGAATAGACTTTGAATGTCATACTGTTCCCGGGCAGTATTTGTGTCAGAGTTTGATGATTGCAGGTGCTGTTGTTGAATGGATTAGGAAAAATTTC
>JABXJV010000366.1 GCA_013375355.1 Candidatus Helarchaeota archaeon | reverse complement strand
TTTCTTTCATAGATTTATATGCTTTCAAACCCAAGATTTCTTCAGAATGAGGATTTATTGGATATAAATCTCCCTCAAATCCAATATCTTTAAAAGCTTGTAATAATAAGTTCCCTAATTTTCCACTTCTCGCACTTACTCCAAAAAATGCTGCTGATTTTGAATGCATAATAGAATCAATATCGGTTACTGTTTTACTTTGCAATTTAATTCAACTTCCAAAATGACTAAAAAATAATCTTATAGACAGATTTACAAGCCTAACAAGAATTTGTATTTTATAATGAATGCTATAATGCCATCATTATTTGGATAAACGTATAAGGCCATTGCGATAATAATAAATAACGGGAAAATAATTCCTAAAATAATAATTATTAAAAATATATTCAAATTGTCTTTAAAAGATGAATTCATAATAAACCATAATTTCTAATATTAATATTTTTTTTGAAATATAATTAGGAATGAAAATGAAAAAGCTATTATTACACACATGCTGTGGACCCTGTTCAATAATTGCCATAGAGCAGACAAAACCTAATTATGAAATCATATTATTTTTTTCCAATTCTAATATTCATCCAAAAGAAGAATATGAAAAAAGATTGAATACAGCAATTAAAGTGTCGGATATTTTTAATACCAAAATAATTGTAGATCGCTATAATCCTCAAAATTGGCTTAATAAAATTAAAGGATACGAGAACGAACCAGAACATGGTAAACGATGTACCATCTGTATTAATTATCGATTAGAGAGAACTGCAAAATATGCAAAAGAACAAAATTTTAATGTTTTTGCTACAACTCTAACTACGGGTCCTCAAAAAAATGCTGACCTTATTAATTCAATTGGAAGGTCTCTAGGGAAAAAATATGGAATCGAATACTATAAATCGAATTTTAAAAAGAAAGATGGTTTTAAAAAGAGTTTAGATTTAAGCAAAAAATATAATTTTTATCGTCAAAATTATTGTGGGTGTAAATTCTCTACTAAGAAGTAATAAACATTGCATCTCCAAAACTGTAAAAACGATAATTATTTTCAATTGCTACTTGATAAACATTCAACAATTTCCTAGTTCCTACATAAGCTGCAGCCATTAACAAAGGGGGCGATTTTGGCAAATGAAAATTAGTTAAGAATCCATCAGGTTTGAATCTAAATTTATAACCCGGATAAATGAACAAGTCACTAAGACCTCTTTTTGATTCAATTTTTCCATTTTTATTACTAGCGGATTCCAAAGCCTTTAAAGTAGTTGTACCTACAGCTATGATTCTATTTCCCACCTCTCTTGTATTGTTAATTGAATCTGCAACCTTTTTTTTAATTTCAAAGAATTCTTGTTCCATTGGATAGTCTTTAGGATCGTCAACATGGATTTTTAAAATTAACCCAACTCCTACATGTAACGTAACATACTCGATTTTAACACCTTTTTTAGATATTTTTGAAAGTAAATTTTTAGTAAAATGTAAACCAGCGGTAGGTGCAGCGATTGATCCCTCAGTTTTTGCAAAAACAGTCTGATATTTATCATAATTAAATTCTTCGTCTAGTTGTTTTATATAATTAGGTATAGGAATCTTTCCAAAGTTTTTAATTAATTTTTTTATGGGGTCTTTACTGAAAATTTGAGTAAGAAAGATTCCTTCTCTAATTTGCTTAATTATTTCAATTTCAAACAGCCCATTTTCAACTTTTATTTTTATTTTTGGACGAAGTCTTTTCCCCTTTATTAAACAGTGCCATTTGAGAGGCTCTATTTCTTTTAAGAATAATAAGTTGACTATTCCACCTGTCTCTTTTATGCCATTAAATCTTGCTGAAATTACTTTGGAATCATTTAAGATTAGAATATCCCCTTTATTCATTTCGTGAATGAATTCATAGAATAACTTATGTTGAATTTTATTTCCCTTTAGGATTAACAGTCTAGATGTATCTCTTTTTTCTAATGGTGTTTGCGCAATATGTTGTTCTGGCAAAATAAAATTAAATTGTTCTAATTTACTCATTTTTAGAAATCATCAAATAATCGATTTAATTTATATATTTAAAGGATTAAAAGAATTAAAATTTCAGTTTTGCTAAATTATTTAAGTAATTTACATTTAATACTTAATTAATAATAAAGAGATGGCAGAATTTGTCTGAAGAAGAAAAAGAAGATAAGGGAAAAATGCCTTTTAAAGTCATTTCATCTGACACTTCTGTTAAAGTACCCGATGATTTAAAAGAAGAAAAAGAAGCGGTAAAAGAATTATTAGATATTTTAAAACCAAAAGTAACAGCACCAAAACCAATCTCCTCTAAACCTATTTCTCTTGGTCCTAAAAAAGTAAAACCTATATTTTCAGCAACTCAAAAACCTCAACCAAAACCAATTAAAATTACTTCTCCACCAAAACCATCAACTTTAGATCAAGAATCTGACATCGTAACAGAAGAACTTGAGGGAGAGGATGTGTCTGAAGATTTATTAAAAATGAGTTCTATATTAAAGGAAATTAAAGAGGAAGAAATTGCAGGTAGAATTGAGGAACAAGAAGCTATGGACATTCCAGATGAAAAACAAATTATTGGAATCCAAGTTGAATGTCCAAATTGTGGTAGAAGAATCCTATTAGATAGAACTGAATTTCTCAAATATGGTTATTCGGATTATTGCCCTCATTGTAATCTTATGGTCCTTCCAAACGTCCTCCCAGATGATTATGAACCGCCTGAAGCCCCTCCAGAGTAAAATAATTTGTATAATAATTTGAATTTTTTATAATTTCAGTTTTTTATTAATTGTTATTTTGAATGTTGAACTTTGATCTATTTATTATGTAAAATATTATAAAGTGGATTAAATTGTTGAAGAAAAAGAAAAAATTTATTGGTTGTATAGTCGGTACTGGGGTGGGGGACGCCTTAGGGGAACCTGTAGAAGGGTGTACTAGAATATACATTGAAAATTATAATGTGGATATACCTAAACTTTATCTTGGAAGATATACGGATGATACTCAATTAACTATTGCAATTGCTGAATCATTAATTCGTGCAAAGGGGTATGATCCAAATGTTTTATCAAAAAGATTTATTGAATGGTTAGATGAGCCTCCAATTGGACCTGGAAGGGGATGTTTAACATCTATTCATAGATTAAGAAATGGAGTTCATTGGTCTGAATCTGGTTCTGATTCTGGAGCAAATGGTTGTGCTATGAGAATTTCCCCTATAGGTTTATTTTTTCATAATGATATTGAAATGCTAATCAAAGCTGCAAAAGAATCTAGCCTCATTACTCATCGTCATTGGGCAGCTATATGCTCAGGTATTGTTGTTGCAAGGGCTGTGGCTTATTTGGTAAACCATGAAGTTCTTGATATAGACGATATGCTTAATACTGTAGCAGATTTGATTAATCAGAAAGAATATAAAGAATTCCATGACAATTTATTGAAATTAAAAAAATATTTAGAACTACCATATAAAGAAGCTTTAATGGAATTAGGCTTAATAGGTGTTCAACCTCCATTTTTCGATCAAAGAATGGTTGGAATTGGCATAATCCATCCTTATGCGATGTCAACTGTGTTATCCGCATTATATTGTTTTCTAAAAACTCCAAAAGATTTTAAAAAATCAGTTATTGAAGCAATAACTGGTGGTGGAGATACGGATACAGTCGGAGCAATTTGTGGTACTTTTAGTGGAACATGGAATGGAATTGATAATATTCCTCAAATCTGGGTAGAAGGTTTGATAGACAGCGAAAAAATTATTTCAATAGGAGACAAACTCTGGGAAACTTACCTTGATTATAAAAAATAGAAAATCTTTAAAGCTTTTCTACCTTCAACTTTGAATTATCTTCTGTTAATATTGCACTATTTCCGGTAGGATCTTCCAAGATTAAAGTAAAAGTTAGTTTCCCTTCTTTTGCTTCATTTAATTTATTTTTCAATTCTAGAATTCTATTTAATGTTGCTTCATCATGCGAATCTTTTTCAAGAGTAACTAAGACATCATTAACGCGGACCAACACACCCTCAATGTTTGTTATATATCCTTCCGACTCCACTCCAGGTTCTATAATTGTACCGAATTCAGGAATTTTTATTGTACATGATCCACTCCGCACTACCTTAATTGTTAAGTCCGAATCATCAGTAAATTTAAAAATATATCTTTTTGGTTCTTTTTCATAAACACTGAACAAGTCATTTCTTTTATAACCACAATTTTGACAAATTAAAGTTAAAAATATAATCTCACCAAAATATGGAATATCATGGGTCTTATAATGGGTTTGAATTTGTGATTTACAAATAGGACAATCTATTTTATTAAAAAAAACATCTATTTTTTTGTTAATATCCATAAGATTTATCTCTTTTACTATTTATAGAATATTTTTAAAAGTTTAAGATTTTTGAATAATAATAGCATATTTGCAATTTTATACTAATATAATTTCTTTCTATTAAATATCAACTTAAATAAAACTCATTATCATTAGAATTTAATAATATCTTTTCTGAAGATGATTATATGGTTGAAAGAATAAAAAATCCATACATTGAAAAAGGAATAATACAACTGTTTCAGAATTTAGTTAAAATCGTTTTTCAACTTTACAAAAAATAAACTTTTTTTAATTTTTAAAAAATCAAAGAACTATGAATTAGATTTAATCTTCACTAGCTCTAACAAAAGTATTTTTAAATTTAATTTTAAAAAAAAATTAGGGAGAATGATATTAGAGAATTAATCGTCTCCAGCACCGGCTATTGCTAGGATTCCACCGAGCATACCCATGCCTGCTAATATTAACACACAGACAAATATTGAAAGTGAAATTACTC
>JABXJV010000037.1 GCA_013375355.1 Candidatus Helarchaeota archaeon | reverse complement strand
GATTTAAAATCAATCTTGTATTCCCATCCACCTGGCTTTTTTTGACCCCATATGAGTGCATCGGCGGCATCTTCTGCGCAGGATAAATAGAACCGCTCACCAGTGACTTTATATGCTCTCAAAAAAGCCTCCCCAACTGATGGTGTTCCAGGCGGCTGAACCCAAATCTGTGTATCCGTTGCTTCACCCTCTCCCCATCTTTCCTTAAGGTCCACAGAATATTCCCATAAGTAGCCCCCATCAGTGGAAATCGAATGAAAATATTTAATCCCTTTTTCAAGCGCATATAGTGCATCCTTTATAAGTTTATCCTCAGCAAATAGATGGGAAAAAAATAAGAGATTGAGCAAAAAATATCCAATGAGAAATCTTCTGAACATAATATATATTTTTATTAAAATAAAAAAATTAGTGCTACAATAAGTCTATTCAGAATTGTTATTATCTAAGAGTTTTTAATATTCAAATACCTTCCAGAAATTAGTTTTTTATATCTAACAAAAAATTTAAAATAAAATTTATACTTTATCAAGAAAATTAATGCCAATTTCAAATTGTTTTTTATTTTATTTTTAATTATATTTATAAATATTAAAATATATTAAAGATAAAATGAAATTTTCAGGCAGACTTAATTTTAATTAGCGGGGTGAAAAAAATGAAGCGTATAGTTCTTTTAATATTTGCTTTTTCCATAATGATTTTTTCAGAAGCATTTTCCCAGGAAGAGGGTGGAGTCTATCTTCTGAATAAAAATGTTGGTGTAAGTATAGACCCTGAAGAGAGGGAATATTACAACCTTTTTCCTTATGTTTCTGGATACAAATCAGCAGTCTTTATCAAAATGGACGACGGTAGTTACAGAATTATATTCACTATTATATCAAGAGGAAAGACAAAACTCCAGTTTAAAGATTATACTGAGAATGAAGTTGAATCGATGTCCAATAGCATCGATAGTATCGGAAGTATGAAAAGAAGAGAAGAAGAAATCACCGTCCCTGAAGAGAAAATCGAAAGGACTTTTGTATCAGAACGTCATTATATTGAGAATAGTGATGTCGAATTCACAATCTCTGGTCATTCAGGGGGAAACTTTGCAGAGGGAAGTGACGATATAACATATTCTGCGAAATTGGGT
>JABXJV010000365.1 GCA_013375355.1 Candidatus Helarchaeota archaeon | reverse complement strand
CCCTATCCCTCCTATTTCTTTTAAAGGAACATTGCATCGATTTTTTAAATCTGTTAGACAATCGAATACCCTTTTTAAAATTATTTCTGGAGATTGTTCAGCCCACATATTTTTTTTATCCGAACGAAAAATGACATTAGAATCATTTTTCATATTTGCAGAACATATCAATTCCCCATTATCAGAATTAATCAAAACTGCAGATATGTTGGATGTTCCAATATCCAACCCGATAAAATATTTCATATAATATCAGAATTGCTATAATAAAGAAGTAGAGGTTTTATATATAAAAAATTTTTTTACTTAACCTTTTTAAACAGATTATGCTTACTGCAGAATCTTGGCTCTTTATTTTCGAGGATATTGATTATCTCTTCCTGCCAATGAGCATTATACAAACAGCAGTTTTTATTACTGCAGAAGGGTTCCCCAAAAATTTGATAAAATATTGCCTGAAATACATAATTTAACAATGCATCGTTTATTCTTTTATCACCGTAATCTAACCATTTTTTTTCAAAACCATTTTCTATCATGTTAGAATAATCATCAATATCTCCTAACTGAAATTTAAGGAAATAATAACCTCTACTTCTTGCTGGAGCCTCGATTAATCCTGCAGATGAAATAATGCTCACAGCACTGTAAAGACTAACCCTTGCATGATATCTTAAATCACTATCTTCCCATGTTCCAAATAATCTGTTCGTAAATATTATGTGTAAAAAATTCTTCTTCAATAATTCCTTTTTGATAAGGTCATAATAGATATATGAAAGTTCCAAAGCATCATAGAGAATCCCTGTAGAAGAGGAAGATGTTATTATTCTATTTTTTTCATATTTAATTTCACCATACAGAGGAGTATCATTCAGAGTGTTTGAATTTATATTTAATACCCTCGATTTTGCGAACATCTCTGCGTATTTTTCTACCGAATTTGAATCTAAATTTGAAAACAGACTCCCCTCTATACACGTATCAAAACCATACTTTGTTAAATCATTTTTTATTTTAACAGGATCAATATCAGGAGTATTTCCATCCTGATAAAAAAATATTTTGTCAATTCTTCCTTTCATTTGCTTGCATAAACATAATTAGTAAAGAAATTTTTGAATTATGTTGCCACGTCATCACCACAGTAATTGTCTGGATAGATTTTAAAAAGAGATTTCTCGACTTCGCCATGTCCCGAAGCTTCGGGACTCCGCTCGAAATGACACAGGTACGTTGGTGACAACACCAACACACAGCTTAATGGTCTATTGATTACGCAGATGACACAGGTTTTAACGTTAAGATTGCCATGTCTCCCGAAGCTTCGTCCCGATGGTTCGGGGTCGCAATGACATGAGGGAACGATGTTGCAAATCGTAAAAAAACATTAT
>JABXJV010000364.1 GCA_013375355.1 Candidatus Helarchaeota archaeon | reverse complement strand
TGTTTATAAAGCTACTGAAGAACTGATAAGGGAGACTTTAGGGATATTTACACCTGAAGAAAAGGGAGTATATTTTGGGAAATTACGAGGATATCCACATGATGTTTTACTTCCTTTAGAGAAATTTGGGCGGGTTTTTATTACTGGTAAGAGTGGTTCTGGAAAATCATATACAGTAGGAGTTTTTATAGAGGAATTTTTGAAAAAGGGGATTCCTGTAATAATTTTTGATCGTCATGGAGAATATTCAAGCCTTAAAGTTGAAAATTCCGAAGGTTCCGAAGAATTTCAAGTAGAACCGAAATCCTATGCAGAACAAATAATAGAATTTACTGATTTAGATATAAACCCTGGAGGAGATGTTCCCATAGAATTTCTTATGACAAGTTCTGCTAAGGATTTAATCTCATCTCAACAATGTACAATTGTAAATCTACGTGGTTTGGATTTGGAAGTTCAAGAAGCTTTGACACATAAAATCTTGATGAAATTATATGATGCATCTATAGATGAAGAAATTCAACCTTTTTACTGTATATTAGATGAAGCCCACCTTTTTGCATCTAAGAAGAAAACAAAAGTTCGAGAAACAGTTAAATTAATCGCTCAAGAAGGTAGAAAATTTGGTGCAAATTTAGTAATTGTTACTCAAAAACCTCAGCTCCTTGATACAACGGTTCGTGCTCAAGCTGGTGCTTGGATTATTCATCAATTAACTGATATTAGAGATATTGATATTACAATCAAGAGTTCTGAGGGATTATCATCTGATTGGAATGAAGACATCTCCAGACTAGAACCTGGTGAGGCGATTATTACCGGAGATATAATCAAAAGAGCCCCTCTTATCTTAAAGATCCGAATACGAGAGACATTACATGGTGGCTCAGGATTTAATCCCCTAGATTTTGTAAGTGACGAATTAAAAGAAACAATGGAAGCTAGGAGAAAAAGGCTTAGTGAAGGACGATCAATCGCTCAAGTTGAAGAAGCTAAGCAACTTTTTGAATCATTACTTTTAATTGATTCTGATAAATCTACTGAAATTAAAGCCTTTCAAGTAAAAATCCAAGAACTTGAATCAATTATTAGACAACTTAAAATAGAAAACAAAGAACTAGAAAAAGAACTATTAATTACAGAAGAAGAGAAAGATAAAGCCATAAGAATAGCTGAGGAGGCAATCGCAGAATCTAAAAAACGAAGACGTTATTAATATCATCCGATATTATATCATTCAATTCAACTAGAAAAAAATTTAAGGGATAGATGTTTTTAACCTTAAAGCATAATTAATTAAACTTTATTTATCTATTTAGTATTAAGCAAAATTTGTACAAAATAAAATTAAGGTGAATATTAAAAATCCATTATTTTGCTTTATTTTAAGAAGAAATAGAAACTTGGAGATAAATCTTCATGGGAGTATTAGAAAAATTCATTAACTGGTTGCGAAAAGGCAAGAATCTGCAAAAAGTAATAACAAAGATCGATGTCTTTAACCGTAATTTAACTTTTCAAAGGAAACACCTTGAAAAACAGTCTAGAGACCAATTTAGAACGGCTAAACGATATAGGCTAGAGGGTAACAATCAAGCAGCAAGATTATACATGGAACATCGCTTAAGATTTCAAAAATGGGCATTTGCAGTGGATACATATAGATTGAATATAGAGGGTCTACTTCACCAGTTACGCATGGCACAATCTCATCATGAGATGGCTAGAACATTGGCAGTTATTCAAAGGACTCTTCGGGGCATGGCAGGTGCAATACAATTGCCAAAACTCGCAGAAATCATGAACGACGTCAATTCTATGTTCCAACAGTTCGATCTTGCAGGTGAATTTATTGACGAAAGTATACAAGAAGGCACTCAAGTAAGCACACAAGTCACTGATGCAGAGATAAACGAAGCAATGACCGAACTAGACGCTGAAATTGGAGTAGAAACAGGTCAAATATTAAAGACGCCTTCAGGAAAAATTTCAGAATTAGAAGATGAAATCAAGAAATTAAAACAAGGTAAAGATTGAATCAATTGGTGGGTCAATGGGAGTTCTAGAGGACTTTTTCAGATGGGTGAGAAAAAGTGACAATTACAACAAATTAAACTATAACCTAGAACTTATTAACCGAAATTTGGTATATCAAAGAAAAAAGTTAGAAAAAGAATCTAAAGCTCAATTTAAAAGAGCGAAAAAATATCGTTTAGAGGGAAATAACCAAGGAGCTCGACTTTACATGCAACATAGACTACGTTTTCAAAAATGGGCTATTGCTGTTGACACTTATAGATTGAATATTGAAGGATTAATTCATCAGATTAAAATGGCTAAAAGCCATGTTGAAATAGCGAGGAACTTGTCTTCTGTGCAACGCAGTCTAAAAAGTCTATTAAAAAATGTAGAGATTCCGAAACTAGGAGAAATGATGTCAGATCTACAACAAAATTTGCAACAATTCGACTTAACAGGAGAATATATCCAAGATGGAGTCGAAGAAGGTACCCAAACAAGCCTTCAAGTAACTGAATATGATATTAAAGATGGCATGGAACAACTCGATGCAGAAATAGAAGCAGAAGCTAAAAAATCATTATTGCCTCCTTCAGAAAAAATGATAGAATTAGAAAAAGAAATTAAAAAATTAAAGGAAGAAAAGCTATAACATACAGAACTTAAAATTATGATGATGAGATATTTTTTGACTTTATTTAGTAATGAAATTATAAAATCTTTTCAAGAAATATATTAGGTTATTCAATGTCTATGAGAACTTTTCAAATGGGTATTAACAAAGCAAAAAAGGCTGTAGAACTTGATAATAATGGTGAATATAGAGAAGCTGATAAATTGTACTTAGAAACGATAGACATTTTAATGGAGTTTGCAAAAGTTACAAGAAATGTGAAACTACGAACTATCTGTTTGGATAGAGTCGCTCAATATACTATAAGAATAAAAGAAATACGGGGAATACCTAGAGAAGTTTATGTTACATCTAGCCCAAAGTCAGGGACGGGATCTTCAGGGGCTCCTACAAAGCCAACTAAAAAAATTGCTACAAAAGAAGATATGGAATTAAGGCGTACAGTTTCTGAGACAATAGTAACCGAGAAACCTGATGTTAAATGGGAGGATGTTGCAAATTTAGAGGCTCCAAAACAAGCTCTGAGAGAGGCTATAATTTTACCTATGTTACGTCCAGATTTATTTAAAGGTTCAAGACGTCCATGGAAAGGTATCCTGTTATATGGCCCACCAGGTTGTGGTAAAACTCTAATAGCCAAAGCAGTAGCTCATGAATGCGACGCCACATTCTTTAATGCAGATGCGGCATCTTTAGTATCAAAATGGTTAGGAGAATCTGAGAAATTAGTAAAAGAACTTTTTGATTTAGCAAGAGAAAACTCACCATCTTTAATATTTATTGATGAAATTGATTCGATAGCTACATCCCGAGGAGAAACCGGTGAACACGGTGGCGAAAGAAGGATCAAAACTCAATTGCTTCAAGAAGTTGACGGATTAAAAAGTGAGGATCAAGGAATTGTTATATTAGGTGCTACTAATAGACCTTGGGAAATAGATTCTGCATTTCGTAGAAGATTCGAGAAAAGAATCTATGTCGGCATGCCTGAGTATGAAGCACGTGTAGTAATTTTCAAATTACATACCCAAGGAGTAGAAATGAACATAGATGTTAATTTTGAAAAACTTGCTAAACAAACAGAAAAATTTTCAGGTTCAGATATTGCTTTAATATGTAGAGAAAGTATAATGAAACCGATTAGAGAATTAGATATTAGCGGTAATCTTATTGAAACAGAGAATCCAAGACCCGTTAGACAAAAAGATTTTATAGAAACATTAGAATATATTAAATCTTCAGTAGCAAAAGATGAATTAAACAAATATATAGAATGGGGCAATGAATTTGGTGCAATATAATTTTTGAAGTGATAGAAATGGCAACATTACAGAGAGAACGGGAGGAAGAAGAAGAAGAAATTAAGGAAAAAATTAAAGAAAAAGAGAAAGATATCGCTGAATTAGAAGCAGAAGCTGAAAAATTAGTAGAGGCTATTACTGAAGAGACAGAAAAAATTAAGGAAAAAGTAAAAATTAAGAAACAAAGTAAGGTAAAAAGTGCACAAGTCGTTCAAAAACCCATAACAAAGCCAAAAAAGATTATAACTAAAGAAAAAGCTAGAATTAAAGAAATAACTGAAGAAGATATAATTAAAAATTTAATCCAAACATATAAATGGGCATATAAAGAAAACCTCTATCCATGGATGTATTTTATTCCTGAAAAGAAAAAAGATAAAGACTCATGGGAAGAAGAAGTAGATTCATGGGCTAGTGAATGGTCTAATTTTCTCTTTGACTGGTGTAAAGAATTTCTCCAACATATAGTTGACAAATTTGATTTACATACCAAAAGACCATTTAATGCTCTCGAAGACCGTGAAAAATCTTTAGAGATTATTATGGACTATCTCGCCAAAGATTCAAAACTTGCTAAATGGCTTAATGATGAAAAGACTCGTCTACGAGTTTATTGGCAATCACTAGAAAAATGGGGAGACATACTTTATGATTGGGCTTTTCTAGTTGGAGAAGAAAGGTTAACTTTATTAGATTTACGAGAAATGGGCGCTGATATTTCAAAGGGATTTGAAAGTTTACCTGCAAAGGATTTAAGGGATATTATTGAAATTTTAGTTGAAAATAAAAGAGCTTCTTGGATAGATAAAAGATCATTTAAATTTAATTTTGATATTTAATTAATTTTTTGAGCCCTCGTTTTTAAAAAATTTGAATTATTTACTAAAAACCCATTTTAATTTTCTTGACTCATTTGCTTTAGTTTTTCATTTATTAAAATTAAAAAATTATAGTATTTCTTATACAATTTTGTATAAATTTCGGCAGATATATCTCCCTTTTGAAAATTTTCATCTAAACTTTCCACTAAATTAATAACTGCGATTTTTTCGCTTTGAAGATCTAATACTCTATCTTTTAAAGTAGGAGAGAAGAAATCCAAAGAAAACTGAATTTGGATTTTTTTTTCCATCGCTTCCCTAGATATATCGGTTTTTTTTACCGAATCAATTTTTTTAATTTTCCTTTTTTTAGGTTTTTTAATTCTCTTGGTAGTGGTTTTGTCTTGCTTAATTTCTACTTTAAATAATTTTTTAGGCGGCTCTTTCCAAAAAAGTGCTTTTAAACTATTTATAATTTGAAAAATATGGTATTGAGGTTTCCAATTGTTAAGCATTTTTAAGTTTAAATTTCCATTTCTATCAATACTAGAATGAACAATAGGAGGACTTATCTTAATAATCGGAGGTTCTATGGGAAAATTTCTGGGAATTTCGATGTTAATTGTTATTGAGTCATTATTTCTTATTTTTAAATGCCCTACCCATTTTCTGAGGTTTCCTTGAATGGTTTTAAAATCATTTAGTTTTTTATACATTAATTCTGCTTCTGAGTAAATCCTTTCCTCCAATTCTTTTTCTACCCCAACTTAATAATTAAAAAAAACCTCTTTGAATCTTTGAAAAATTAATTTATTCTTTCCTTTCAAATTAATTAATTTAGAGATATTAAGATTTTGAACTCTGAATAAATTTGGTTAAAGAGGAAATGATTTTCTTTTCTATATTACTCTCAAATTTTTCAAGGACTTTTGTTAACTTTTCAAAATTTTTTGTTATTGAAGTTAAATTACTATTTAAAGTATCATTCATTTCTCTAATATTTTCTTTTAATGCTTCATGAGTAATTATATTTTCGGCTAATAATTTTCTAATGGCTTTTAATTCCCTTTCAATATTGATCATTTCATTTAAAACCTCATTATTAATCTTATCGTTAGATGAAATTAGCTCTACATTTAATAAATTTAATGCATTTATAATATTTTTAATACTTTCAAGGCTTACAACTTTACCTCGAGGTGTTTCTATAACTTCGATATCAATTGAAATCTTTTCTTGGTCGGTACTCATATAATTATCACGTTACTAAGATTTTTTTCTTCAATATCCGAATTATTCCTTTAATTTAAAATATTTATTTGATTATTTTTTAAATAAAACTGGAAATACAAAATAAATGGTTCGGATTATGCAGAAAAAAATTGAGGACCGTTTTGTCATAGGTAAAACAACTTTCCTCGGGGAATGGGACTGGAATGTAATAGAAAAATGTATGGTATGTGCTTTACCAATTAAAGAAGAACAAGCCAATGAAAGAGTATATTGTCCACATTGTAGAAATCCAGCTCATGAAAATCATCTTATAGAATGGATAAAATTAAAAGGCATTTGTCCTCTTTGCCGAAAAGATTTAAGCCGATCTGATATTCAGTCCATCTAATGTGCTCATATGATCTAATTTAGTTGCCGACTACAAAAACCATTTATTTTATATTTTCTTAGAATACATTGAATAAGAATAAAAAAAATTGAAAATGAGAAGAATTTTAAAAAAAATATTAAAAAAATTATGAAAGGTGAGAAATATGAAAGTTAAAGTTGTTTCTGCTATTGGGGGAGATGTTACAGAACTTGACCTAAATCCTGATACATCAATCCAACAAATTAAAGGTGAGATTTCTCGAAGAAAGAGAATTCCCTCGAATATTTTTGTTCTTGCTTTTCGAGGTAGCGAAATTAGAAATGAAAATCAAACTTTAAAAGATATTGGTGCTGGTGACTTAGATAAACTTTATTTAATCACTAGAACTGAGGGTGGATAATCTAAAAATAATTATTTTCTTTTATTATTGTTTAATTCGGTCCCATGTAGCCTCTTTCTCAAGGTATTCTTTTACTATACGTTCAAATTTTTGTTGATCCTTTTTCATTTGCGTCGCGGCTTGCCTATTTAATGGATCATTTGGATTTGGAAAATTTAGCAAATTTCTTAGTGCTTCTACCACTCCTGTAAGTGACATTGTCGGACTCCAATCTTTTCCTAGAATCCCTACACACACTTTCTCTCCCCTTATATTTGGATGCCAGACATTTGTTAACCATTTAACTTTTGGAGGAATGTATGGAAATTTACGGGAAACTATTATTTCTATTTCAAATACTCCTCCTTCATATGTTCTAGTCCCCAGAATAAAACCCTTCCAATGTTTTAAATCTCCTTTGACTGGTTTGAACGAAGGCTCTTCTTCTTCCATCATCTTTGCCTCTATTGCCAGCCTTGAATAGAAGTCTTCTTCACTGAGCATTGATTACACCAAATTTTTCAGTCAATCTGGATTAAAATTTGAAAATTCCTTCTTATTTTGTTTTGGGGTTCCTTAATTATAAAAAAATTCGATTATTTCTAGTATAAAACACTCAGAATTAATAAATAAAATATATTTTCAACAATTACAATTTTTATATTAAATATAAGTTTTCTTCTTTAGGGGTTGAACATTTGCCCAAAAAAGCGAGAATTGAAAGTAGATATGCCCGCCAAATCCTTTTAAAGGAATGGGATCAACAAAAAATTCGAAATGGAAAAGTTTTTATAGCAGGAATGGGTGCTCTTGGTTGTGTTGTTGCACAAAACCTTGTTTTAATGGGAATTGGAAAATTAATTATTTGTGATTTTGATACTATTGAAAAGTCCAATTTATCTAGACAGATGCTCTTTCTAGAATCTGATATTAATATGCCAAAGTCTACAGTAGCAAAAAATAGATTGATTAAATTAAATCCAGATATTGATATTCTTGCATTCAATAAGAAAATTCAGGAAATTAGTCCCAAAATATATGAAGAATGTGATGTAATAGTAGATGGATTGGACACTTTTGAAGCTAGAAGATGGTTGAATTCTATAAGTATAGATAAGAAAAAACCACTTGTCCATGGAGGAATGTATGGTTGGCTTGGAAATGTGCAAGTAGTAATCCCATTTAAAACCGCCTGTCTCGATTGTCAACCACTTCTACCACAAGAACGTTTACAAAAACCATGTACCCCTCCAGGAAAAAAGCGAAAAAAAACAAAAAGAGTCAAGAAAGCCCCAAAAATACCCTCATTGTTAACTATTTCTACGATTATAGGGGGTATTCAGGCACAAGAAGTAATCAAATTACTTTTAGGAGTAGAAAAAGTTCTAGATAGATTTTTGTTTTATGATGGTTTATCTCAGACTTTTACATTAATGAAGTTAAATAGAAATCCCAATTGCATTGTTTGCGGAAAGAACAGAATTTCTGGAGTTAATTTTGCTGTAGATCCACAAGATACTATTCGAGACCTTAAAAATCGGTTAATCATGATTTGGGATATCAAAGATCCAATGAAAGTTATTGTAAAAGGTGTAATACGAAATGATAATGTTCAATTGAGTAAAATTGGAATTCAAAATAAGGAACCAATTTTAATTATTAATAAAGAAATGGCAAAACCCCTAAAAATATATGCAATAATTCAAGAAAAATAAATTAATTAAATAAATATCTACAAAATTAGTAATGTCCAAATGAATTGGAGATTTTGAAAATTGGTACTACATAAGCAAAAAATTCCTCTCTTTGCTGCAAAAGAGGAAAAAAAAGTAATAACCGAGGTAAAAAGACCTCAACTACGTGTTTTATTCGATGAAACAAGGGAACCAAATAAATGGGTTAATGATGTACGTTCAAGATTTCTTCTTATTTTAACTAGCAATAATTTTACAGTTAATAGACTTACTCAAGGCCCAATCAATTATACAGCACTCCGTGAATTTGATATTTTTGTTATGGGTGCGAGTTCAACTGGTGCATCAACTCTTACCCCAACCGAATTACGTACTTTAGGGCAATTTGTACAAGAAGGAAGGGGATTACTCCTTGTAGGTAACCAATTCGTTAATACTGAAAAGGATTATAATTTTGCTTTAGCAAATATGTTTGGACTGAGTTTTCATGATGTTGTAGAAGATAAAAAGATGCATGCCAATCCTGACACAGATACTTGGGTATGGGCACCAATATTAAAT
>JABXJV010000363.1 GCA_013375355.1 Candidatus Helarchaeota archaeon | reverse complement strand
TCCTATTTATCTCACCTTTAAAATTCTTAAATTCTATATTATGTTTTAAAACAATATCACTATACTTTTTAGTGGATTCATTTAATATTTGAATCGCTCCAGTCAATTTATCTTCATTTATCATATTATTAATTTGGTTATCTAAATCATCAATATAAGCTCCTATTTTTTGATCTAATTCGTCTTTCCATATTATTTCTTTGCTAGTTGAAAGTTTTTTTCTTGATTCTAAAACAAAATTTCTCCATCTTCTTTTCTCTTCATTATTTTTATTAATCCAAGTTGATTTTAAATCAACGAAGAATTTAATTGAGTCAGAAAAATTCCTATTTATCTCACCTTTAAAATTCTTAAATTCTATATTATGTTTTAAAACAATATCACTATACTTTTTAGTGGATTCATTTAATATTTGAATCGCTCCAGTCAATTTATCTTCATCTATCATGTTATTTATTTGGTTATCTAATTCATCAGAAAAATTTTGTAGTTCAGACATCCTTTCATTGATAAATTCTTCAAATTCAATTCGTTTATTAATTCTACTTTGGTAAAAGTGAAGTATATCCAAACATCTTTTCCGATTTTTCGCCCAAAAGGTCTTAAATTTTAATAGTAATTTTTTATGTTTATCCTCCTGAATAATATCAGATATTTTTGAAATGTTATAACTTAGAATAGAATCAGATTTTTCAATAAATTCTGAATATGAATCAATATAATCTTTTGTAGATAAATGGTCTTTAAAGTTTCGATGAAAATATTTTTTTAAATCTGCTTGTAATTGAGTTAACATTTTAACATTGTCTTTTATTTCTTTCCTTAAAGTCTCCATAGCGTCTTTTATATCAACTTCACTAAGACCTTTTTTTTGGGATAATTTATAATTATTATCCAAATTTTTTTTAAATGACATAGAAAATCCCAGAATTAATATTATTACCCAGAAATAATATTTTGTTATTAATAATATATTAATCAGTATTACTAAAACCAACAATAAAAATTAATGTTATAGAAAATAATCTAAAAAGTTATTTAAATTACCAATAATTGAATGTGTTTCATATTCTAAATAATTCAAATGCTTTATCTACTAAAAAACCAGATTTTCTGAATGTAGTAAGCTCGCCACTCCATCCTTCTAGTTGTTCTCCGTATTCTTTTTCAAATTCTATAACGTATGATTTTAGTTTACTGCGAAGCCAGTCAGATTCTCTTCCATCTATGAATAAAGCTACTAAGACATAATCCCCTTGTTCCATTATTATCTCAAAATCTTTATACTCCATCCTCTTCATAGGGATCATTTTCTTTTTGATTTCTGAACTTAAAGTTTGGATTGCTGATAAAAACCCACTCATCAGGTTTGGATCAAGGTCCCAATCCCCTAATTGTCTATTATAAACAGAAGCTCCTACTTCATTATGTATCACCATCAAATAACGTATTCTAATAATGTCCTTTTTTATTTCATCAACTTCTTCCACCAATAATTTCCTAGGACTAACCTCTTCTTTTAAAATAAACATATCAAAGGTATCTAGCTCACCAACAAGTCTTTTTTCCGAAATCAATTCAATTATTTTTAATTTGAGAGATTCCAATTTGACTTTTACCGCCTTGGATAAATAACTTAAGTCTACTTTATTACCTTTGAATGCACGGACTATTGTTTGAATCCTTACAATGAGTATTTCAATATTGACTTTTTCAGAGATTGTATCTATCTGATTTTCAATTGAAGATTTTGATTCAGCCCAATATTTTATTTCTTTTAAGGCAATTTCTTCAAATATTTCATAAATCTTTGATGCAGTTTTAATAAAATCTTTTATTTTATCATCTGATACTTTTAAAGAATTCTTTATTTGAGATAAATCCGTTTCAAATTTTTCTTCAAAATCGTCTAATTTTTTTCCAAAATCAATGGTTTGATTAAAATTTAGTGTAAAATTATCAACTTTATCTTCAATTTCAGAAATTTCCTTTTTAATTAATTCTTCTAATTGAATTTTTCTTAAATCTGATCCTTTTTCATTTACTTTCTTCATCAATTCAACTTTTGTTTCTTCTAAAAATTGGGCTAATTTTTCACATTCCGATTCCCAATTATCTATCATAGAATTTACAGTTTCACGAAAATTTTTAAATTCACGACTTTTATCCTTTACAAAATCCTTACATTCCTGATTATACGTTTTTATTTTTTCATCTATATTTTTAGTCAATTCTTTAGTATTATTTCCAGCATCAATTACATTTTTAGCTTCCATTAAATCTAATACAGTAACTTTCATATTTTCTATTGAGTTTTTTATTTCTTCAATATTATTTTTTAATTTTTCATCCAATTCATTTTTATTTTCAATTTCAAAGCTTGAATGAAGTTTTTTATTTAATTCAGATACAAATTTCTCCCATCTTTCTTCTTCAGTTTTAAATTTTTTTTGCCAAACTGATTCAAGATCGTCAGAATATTTAGAAAAATCGGGAATTTCTTCACTTATTTTCTCTAGAAAATCAGAAACAGCTTTACTTTGTTTTAAACTCAATTCTTTGAAGTTACTAATTGAATCATTTAATAATTTAGAACCTTCATCTAATTTATCATCATTTGTTAATTTTATGATTTGTTCATTTTTATTATTAGAGAAGTCTCCCAGTTCTGAGGTGAGTTTATCTATTAATTTTTCTAATTCAATGCGTTTTTCAATTTTAATATGGTAGGATTTGATAAACTCTTTTCTATCGTTTCTTTCCTTCTCCCAAGACGATTTAACTTGTTCAAGCTCTTTTTTAAAATTCTCAAGCTGAAATTTAGTGGAAAAATTTGAAAAATCAGAATTGAGGTCAGAATCAGATTTAATAACATAATCAGAAATAGAATTAATTAATTTCAGTGTTTTTTCATGATCTGTAAAATTTTTTGGAAAGAAATTCTTAATTTCGACTTGATACAAATTCAATTTCTTTTTAATTTCTCTTATTTTTGAACGTATAAGACTAATAGCTTCTTGTTCTTCCTTCTCTTGGGAGCGTTTCGAAATATCTTCTCCTTTTTTCTTGATTATTTCCTCTATTTTTAATTTTGTTGCACTGAGCTCTTTTATAATTGCGGTTTTTATGGATGGCCAGTTTTTTTGAAATTTAAAATTAGATAATTTAAAATCAATGATTTTATATTCAGAATTAATTTTTTTCATCAATTCTTCTAATTTTAATATTTTTTCTCTTGTGGATTTAATTTCATCTTTCAATTTATTATTTGCTTCAGAAATTTCTTCTTTATCTATTATTATTTGAATTTCTTTTAAAATACGTCTTGGTGTTTCAATTAATTCCGCACGAAGAGCTATTAATTTTTGTTTATCTACTTCCATTCGTTTTTTTTCGCCTATAATCTCCGCATAAGAAATGGGTTTAGTAATGTGAATATATTTGCCAGGTAGCGCAAAATTTTCAAGGATATATCTTTTCTTATACGTTTTTACATCCCCTGTTAAAAATTTATTGATGAGTAAATCATTTACAACTAGTTTTACCCTCTCTAGAGGATTCGAAAAATCAAAATTTTTGCTTAATTCTTTCAAATCGAGTTCTTTTTGTTTTTGGAAAGATTTTACATGTTTCATAATTGCATTTATTATTTGTTGAGAGATTTGATTCTGATTTTTAAAATAACTTTCAAACATCACTTCCCTATCTATTATTTCTCCTTCAATCCATTTATTTGATAAAAGCCATTCGGCAATTTCTGCCACTAAATCCATAGATACCAAGTATTTTTTAGTGATTGGAATCAAATAAATATCAAAATATTTATGAGCATGATAAAGAATTTCATTTTCAATTATCTCAATTATATTATTCCAAATATAAAATAAGCTTATAATACATTGGGTTGTATTGATTAAAGTTGGTTTTTGCGAACTTATGCTTGTATATTGACCTGTAAAACCCCCATTATCTTGTTGCATACCCTTTATAAAATCGATTACTCCATTAAACTCTATTAAATCCAGTTTATTTAATAACCCTAAACAGATTCCAACCCAATACGTATCTTCTGCCGATGGAAATTTGGTATTAATTCCAAATCCGCTATTTGGTAATTGCCAAGATGTTAAAATTGGAATTTTTCTCTCAAAATCATTAATGTCAAGTGAATTAATTAATTTCAATCCTAGAATTTGGTATATTAACTCTATATTATCCTTCGCCTCTCTTTTTAAGTGATCAATTAATCGTTTTTTATTTATTTTTTCAAGTTTACCTAATAAAATTAATGCAGTAAGGGCAAATAAACTAAATTCAAATGAAGTTCTTCCTTTACAATTAATATGGCAACTCTTAGAATTACAATGAATGAATCCTCCCTCAATTTGAGAATTTATAATAAAATTTGCATCCTTATCGTCGATAAGCTCATCTATTCCTAATATTTTCAAAATAGCTATGGAATAGAAAGTAGATAAAGTGTCTGGACTTTCTAATTTAGACGAGAATTTATAACCGCCGTCTTCGTGCTTTAATTCAGAAATATATTTTTTAACTAATTTGTTATCCATCAATTCTTTTTTATCTAGATGGTGAATTAAAACAACTGTCCAAAATAAGGCATCGAGAGATTGAAATATATCACCTTTTTTGATTTTTTCTTCTAAATATTTTAAACTTCTCGCTAAATTAATAGGATTTGCCACTTTATATGCAAAATAAGAAAAATCTGGTATCCATTCTATTAAACTGACCATTGAATTTCTCTCGATTTAAATATGAAATTGAAAATAGTATTTTTTCTTTATTAATAGGATTAGAATAATAATTATTAAATACATAAATAAAAAAATTATCAAAAAACTTTCGAAGGAGTTTAACTTGTCAGAGATCGATGTAAAAAAAAGTGATAGTGTAATTTCAGTTATTGCGGGTAGTAAAAGTAAAGCTGATAAAGAGGTTTTAAAGCAAGTTACCGATATTTTAGATGAATTCGAAATTCCATACGAGACAAAAATTCTTTCAGCCCATCGAAGCCCATATTTATTAGAAAATTATGTAAATTCTTCTCCTGCACAAGTTTTTATAGCTATTGCTGGGCTTTCAGCTGCATTGCCGGGAGTTATTGCTTCAAAAACAATTAAACCTACAATTGGAGTTCCTGTTAATGTTAAATTAAGTGGATTAGATGCTCTATTTTCTATTGTACAAATGCCACCAGGAGTTTCTGTAGCAACTGTAGGAATTGATAATGGCATTAATGCAGCTCTTTTGGCTATTCAAATTATATCGATATATAACGAAGAATTGACTGACAAACTGAAATTATATAGAGAACAAAAAAGGAAAAAATATGAATAAATAGATTTAATTGAACTCCTTTCAACCTATGATTTTCATCTAAATTCAATTCGGGTCTTAATCAAATGCAAAGGGTTGTAATTATAGGAGCAGGTTCTGCAGGACTATTTGCAGCATATAAATTAATGGAAAATAAAAAATTAGAAATTAAAATTATAGATAAAGGACCACCGGTTAAAAATCGGCATTGTGAATTACAAAAAGATTTTAAATATTGTTCTAATTGTGAACCATGTCGGACATTATCTGGAGTAGGTGGTGCAGGTTTATTTTCTTCGGCTTTGCTTAATTTAAATCCTGAAATTGGAGGAGAATTAACCAGCTTAGCTGGAAGCAAAGAAAAAGCTCTAGAAATAATAAATTATATTGATAATGTTTTTGTAAATAACGGAGCTCCTAAAAATTTGTATCAAGCTTCAAAATCACAAATTGAGGAGATACAAAACAAGGCAAATTTAGTTGGAATACATTTTATACCTATAACTCAAAGACATATCGGCACCGAAAACACCCCAAAAGTTATCGGTGCTATCCAGAAAAAATTAGAAGATAATGGAATCAAATTCATTTTAAATACTGAAATTGATACTATAAAGCCCGATAAAATAATAACAAAAAGAGGGAAAGAAATTTCATACAATTTTTGTCTAGCAGCCCCAGGTAGATCTGGGATGGCTTGGCTCTCGGAACAAATGAATGAATTAGGCGTAGAAACAAGGTATGAGCCGTTAGATGTTGGGGTAAGAATTGAAGTTCCAAGTACAGTAATGGATCCAATTTGTTCTATTGCAAGAGATCCAAAATTTCATATTTTTACCCCTACATATGATGATTTTGTCAGGACTTTTTGTGTGAATCATCAAGGGTTTGTAGTCCAAGAGGTTTATGGAGAAAAAAACATTACTACAAACGGTCATTCTTTTCTTTCAGAGCGATCAAACAATACAAATTTTGCCTTACTTGTGAAGATATCTTTGACTGAACCATTAGAAGACACAACTGCCTATGGAGAAACTATTTCTTTCAATTGTGCCACATTAGGAGGAGGAAAGCCTTTAATACAACGATTAGGAGATATCAGAAAAAATAGAAGGTCCAAGTGGAGCAAATTAAAAAATAATTTTATACAACCAACTCTTAAAAATGTGACCCCTGGAGATATCAGCATGGCCTTGCCTCATCGTATCTTCATCGATATCATCGAAGCTTTGGAAAAGTTAGATAAATTGATTCCGGGAGTGGCTAATAATTCAACATTGCTATATGCTCCTGAATTAAAATATTCTGCTAAACGTGTTATTACCAATCATTTTTTAGAGACGAGTGTTAATAATTTATTTATGGCTGGAGATGGTGCAGGTTTAACTAGAGGAATTGTTGCAGCTGCACTGTCCGGATTAATAGCTGCAGAGGGTATTTTAAATAAATGCAATTAATAAATAATAATTTGAAGGATATGAAGAAATTATTGGGTGTAAATTAATGTCAGTAAGTCCAATTGAATATAGATATTTTACAAAAGAAATGAAATCACTATTCACTGAAGAATATAAATTACAAAAATGGTTAGATGTAGAAGTCGCCTTGGCGAAAGCACATGCAAAAATAGGTAATATTTCTAAAGGGGTGTCTGAGATTATTCAAAAAAAAGGTTCTACAAAATTTGTTAAGTTAGAAAGGGTAAAAGAAATTGAAAATCAAATCCATCATGATATAATGGCAATGGTTCGAGCATTTGCAGAAGGCTGTGAGGAAGGTGCAGGGGGCTACATACATCTAGGAGCAACTAGTTATGACATAGTGGATACAGCTTGGGCTTTGATCTTAAAAGATGCTTTAAAAATTATTGAAAATAGGTTACTAGATTTAAAAAAAGAATTAATCAATATAGCCAGACGTGAAAAAAATACAGTTTGCGTAGGCAGAACACATGGACAGCATGCAGTACCTACAACCTATGGAATGAAATTTGCACTTTGGGCAAGTGAAATTAATAGACATTTAGAAAGAAATAAAGATATTTTACATAGAAGTATTGCAGGAAAAATGAGCGGAATGGTGGGTACAATGGCTAGTTTTGGAGAAAAAGGCTTTGAAATTCAAAAATTAGTTATGTCTGAATTAGATATAAAAGAAAGTGAGATTTCAAACCAAATTGTTCCAAGAGATTTACATTCAGAAATTTTTTTCTTTCTTGCATTAGTTGGAACAACTTTATCAAAAATCGCGAAGGAAATAAGAAATCTTCAAAGATCTGAAATAGCTGAAATGTTCGAACCTTTCAAAAAGTCGCAAGTAGGGAGTTCTACCTTGGCCAGCAAACGCAATCCGCACAAGTCCGAGCGGATTTGTGGTTTATTCCGTGTAATTTATTCAAATTTGATCCCTGTTCTCGATAATGCTGCTCTTCAAGAACATGAACGTGATCTTTCAAACTCTGCTTGTGAAAGAGTCATTTATCCCCAAACTTTCATTTTGCTCGATTATATGTTGACCCAAATGATTTCAATTATTCAGGGGCTTGAATTTAATTATGAAAATATAAATAGAAATTTAGCACTAACTAAAGGTCAAATTTTTGCGGAAAATATTATGATTAAGTTAGTTGAAAAAGGCTTTAGCAGACAAATAGCTCACGAAAAATTAAGAAAAATAGCAATTAGATGCAAAAAAGAAAATATTGATTTTAGAAAAGGACTTTTAGATGATTCTGAATTAAATCAGAAAATTTCATCTAACGAATTAGATCAATTGCTAGATCCAAAAAATTACATAGGGACTGCTGTTCAACAAGTTGAACGAATTATTAAGAAATATGATTAGTGCTTTCTTCTTAATATTATAGTTTAATCTTTTATTTTTATAGAATTATGAACTATTATTTTTCTGCAATTTGTGAGAAAAAAAAAGTTTTTATAATATCTTTCATATTTTATAACAATCAATTAAATACGATTAGAAGGTACAATTTTGAAAAAAATCAGTTTATTTTTAATTCTATCTACTATTGTCTTTGGTCTAATCCTATTGCTTCCTTCTGTTCAACCTGTTAGAGCAGTTGGAGCTGTATTTGAAGCTCCTAATAACGAACAATTTAATGTCACCGATAGCAATATTTGGATACAAGACATTACTGTTTGTAATACTAGTCATCCTGCCCTTAATGCAAATTTTTCTGTTGGAGATCGAATTAGAATTAATGTTACAAAAACAAATAATACTATTTTAACTAGTTTTCCTCCCTTTTGGATAGCAGACACAATTTTTGGACATTATCAATATTACAATACCTCCGAAGGAACATGGACCGATTGGTCTGGTGAAACAATTGTTGGGGGATATAATAATACAAACCCAAACTATAACTTCTCAGGGGAATATTTCTACTATTCTACAGGATTAATGCAAGGTTTTATGTCGTTTCAAGCTCCTTTGATGGATTTTATACCCCAAAACTTCTCGGCAGCTAATCATACTATTGTAAACATGACTTATTGGCTCTTTTCAAGTATGGGACCTACAAATTTCAATCATTATTATACAGCAAGTAATAGGACTTGGGTGATAACAAATGGTACTGAAAATGATCCTTGGGGCATTAAGTTAGAGGTTTCGTTTAACGCAGAAGGATTTTGTACTCGAAATGCTATGTATTTTGGTGGAGCGAGTTGGCAACTAGTTTATGAAAGCAGAACTTTAACTCATTCAGTAGGATTTGCTGTAACTGTGGGTGATTCATTTGTAACTACAATTACTGTTTCTAGTCCTATGGTTTCAAACTATTCAGTTGGCGATAAATTTAAAATTGATGTTTCAACGATTAATTATACATGGATATCCAGTCTTTCTACTTCGGGATGGACATCATATGCGTTATTCGGTCGTGTATCAGCATACAATTCAGCACAGAAAAATTGGACCACTATAAATAATGGCTCTGAAATATTACTCGCAGCATATCACTCAATGTATCCATATTATAATCTATCAGGGACGTATAATTTTTATTCTTTCTTACTAATTAACACATTATCTGGTCAAGGATTACCGTTGATGGATTTTATTCCATTAGACTACAATGCAGTTAATCATACTATTGTAAACCAAACTTATACATCTATATTAATGAGTGGTGCAGCCCAATTCAATCATACAGATCCTGCTGGTATTCCAGGTACCTGGATATTAATCAATGGAACCGAAAATGATCCTTGGGCTTTTAAGGTAGAATTTACATTTAATTCAATGGGAATTTGTACTAGAAGTGCTATGTATTTTGGTGGAGTTAGTGGTTGGCAGTTAGTTTTTGAAGCAAAAATTGGAGTAGAAGAAGAATTATCACAACTTGATTTGTTATTATTAATAATGATGGCAGCTAGTGGTGGAGATATTATAAGTGGCGATTTCATGGGAATAGGTATTACTGCTGGAATCTTCTTTATTCCTTTGTTAATAGGTTTAGGAATAAGAAAAAGAGGTAAATAATCTTTTTTTTTTCTTTTTTTAATTATAAACTTAAGGCTGTAGATAAATTTCAAATAAACTGTTCTAACTTCTTTTGATTCTTATTACCAATAATGTTTTGTAGACTTTTTTCTATTAATCCAAAATTCGAAAATTTTTGATTAGGTAGTTTTTTAAGCAATTCTGAAGCTCTAATCCTCAAATTAGAAGTCATATCAACGATTTTCCAACCATGTGCTTCTAGTAATTCTTTCTTTGAAATAGGAAATTTATTATATTCTTTTATTACATCCATAAAAGATTGTAAACCGATGGAATTGGTAGCCGGAATTAAGACATTTTTATTTGAAAATTCTTGATATCGAGCAGAATCTCTTTCCATTCGCATAGTATGAAAAGAAAGTACTACTTTTTTTTCTTTTCTTAGATTTTCTACTGTATTATGAATGCTCTTGATTTCTTCATCGCTGAATTGCCACATATTTTGCTTTCCATGACCAAAAATACGAGAATAAACTAAATTTGCTGTGTAAAGGGGAACATCTTTCGAAATATCAGTACAATGTGAAATGTTATATTCTGAAAAAGTCTGTAGCAATTCTGATTTTAATTGAGGAGATCGTTGATAGCCTCTAACTTCCCATACCAGATCAATAGGGGATTCAATACTAGCAAAAAAATCGTTTGCATTTTTTAAGTTTTGTGGTTTATTCAAAAAACTTTGTGGAGTCTGTATAACTAGCGCCATAGCTTTTAAAGTTTTACAAATTTCTATCATTTTTTTAAAAAGTTTAATTACCTGATTGCTGGATTTAAGAAGACCTAGATGAGATACGCCTCTATTGCATTTAATAGCAAAAGAAAAATCTGCAGGCACGGATTTTCTCCATCTTTCACATAGTGTTATCTTTGGAATGCTATAAAAAGTCGAATTAATTTCAACAAAATTAAATAGTTTCGCATAATTCTCCAGCTGAGTCCCCGGAGAATCTCCAAAATCTGCATATGCCCATCCTCCACAACCGATATATAGTTGGTTCATTAGCACTATTTCCTATTTCATTAGTCAATAGAATTAATGTTAATTTTGATATAAATAAGTGGAGAGCATTATAAAAATGAAATTTCTATGTAAAAGGTAATTTAAATGAATTTTATCTTTAACATTTGATGCAAAACTTGTTAGAATTTATTCAAGAATTGAAACAAAGTAAGATTAAAGACTTAGTAGATAATCGTATCAAAGAGTTTAAAGAAGTGGGGGAAAAAAAATCTAATGAAATTTTTAAAGAGCTTTGTTTCTGTATAATGACCGCAAATTGTAGTGCAGAAATGTGTATTAGAGTCCAAGATGAAATTGATGATGGCTTTCTAACTCTTCAGGAAGTAGATCTGGCAAAACGCTTAAAAGAGGTTGGATATCGTTTTTATAATAAACGAGCAAATTACATCGAAGTTAGTAGAAAATATAAAGATGATATCAAAGAAATTGTTGAATCCTATGAGAAAGAGAGTGAATTAAGGGATTGGCTAGTTAAAAATATTAAAGGTTTAGGTTATAAAGAAGCTAGCCATTTTTTAAGAAATATTGGTTTTAAAGGTCTCGCTATTATTGATTTCCATATAATTGATTTATTGATTAAACAAAAATTAATTGATAAAAAACCAAAATCTTTATCCAAAACAAAATATTTGGAAATCGAAAGTATATTAAAAAAGATTGCAGAAGAATTGAATTTAACTCTTGGGGAATTAGATTTATATCTATGGTATATGGAAACTGGAAAAATATTGAAATAACGTTAGATATAAAAAATCCTTATTTTATTCTATATATTCCGTAGTTGGATTTTGTAATTCTATAATTTGATAATTTGAAAAATTAATATTAATTCAAATCATTAAAATAAATTAACAATTTCCTAATTCATTATATTTAAAATTTTGATTTTTTGATGATTCTATGTGATGGAGTTATTGGGAGTTTAAAAACTTGAAAAATGAAATAAAAATAATAATTTTTGCAGCTATAATAATAACTTGCATTATTTTTATAATTATTGGTATATTTACTGTCGTAAATGCTTTCAGAGGTAGAATGCAACTAATGAATTTACCATTTTATATAATATTTTTTACTGATCCATTTGATTCATCATTTGATTCAACATTTGATTCAATGTTTTTTATTATGATGTACTTAATGTTTGGAGAAGGTCCGTATTATTTAAATTTTGTTTCTGGAGTTGTAATGATTATAATAAGTCTAATTGTATTGATCGTTTCATTAATAATTTTTAATAAAACAAGGGAATCTAAACCAATTTTTTCTAGTTATCAGCCAAGTAAACCAAGAAGAATATACAGAGTAAAGAAAAGGAAAAAATATAAGACAAATTATTGTCCCGCTTGTAAAGCACCTTTAAAAAAATCGCCACCTTGTGAATGTGAATATTGCGGAAGAATTGTTGGATAAAAAATATAAATCCTTTATTATTCTAAAGCAAGTTTATATAGAAGGAGTCAGATAAGATTGAAGAATTGGAAAAAAATATATTTTATTATTATCGGTATCATCATTAATGTTTTTTTAGCAATTGGTGGTATAAATGCAATAATTATTTCCTTTGCAAGACAAAATGAATTAGCATTTATGACAGTATATTTCTATTTTGCAAAACATGAGGATTTACTCATAATGGGATTAATATTTAGTGGGACTAGACCTAATTTTCAGACATTTATTGCAGGAATTGTATTATTAGGTATTGGTGTTGTTGGTACATGTATTATAATTGGTAAAAATCTTTCATTTCTGAGCTCTAAATTGGGAGATAAACAGAAAACAATACTTAAACCCATATTAATTATAGTCTGTATAGTATCAATAATCATTGGAATAACAACTTTAATTAATATCCAAAATGACAGAGTTGCTATTAATGTTTTAACGGCAATGCTAGCATATTTCATAGAGAGATCTCTTATAAGAATTATTTTATTATTTGAAGCACTAAAACCCTATTATTCAACTTCAATTATTGGATTTGTAATGATTGGTATTGGTATTGTTGGTCTAATTTTTCAGTTAATTATGTATGAACAATCAAAAATAGTCTCTGGAATGGTAAGTTATAAATATATAAGACCTGCATATAGGGCATTTGAACCGTCGGCAAGGTACAAGATAGAACCACGAAGAAAAATGACTATGAGAAAATGTCCTGCTTGTCATGCCCCTTTAAGAAAAAAACCACCTTGTGAATGCGAATATTGCGGGGCAATTTTAGAATAACAAAAACCTATTATTTATTTTATCAATAAAAAAAGCATTAAGTAGAGAAATATACATTATAAAGAAAAAAATTAAATGGAAGTTAAATTAAGATAGTAAATCATTCAACTGTTCCTAAATAAATAAATATAAATTTCTGATTCTTTGAATCTTTTATAGGATTTAGATAATTGGGCGTTTAAAAAACTTGAAAAAAAAACAAAAAAAATTAATTCTTATTGTTTTAATAATTGCTTGTATTATTTCTTTAATTATTGGAATAGGAATTACATTAAATTCTGTCATAAAGAAAGATCGACTATTTATTCTTTCACTTGGGATATTCATGGATGATCCTTCTAGTTCAATTTTTATATTTGGATACCTAATAGCTGGAGGACAAGGTCCAAATTTTTCATATTACGTTTCTGGAGTTGTAATGATAATCATTGGAGTTGTTGGAACAATCATTTCAATAATAGGTTTAAAAATTTTAATAACAGAATCAACATCTATTGGAAGTCCAGGACATAGACCAGTAAAAATATATTATCTTGATAGAACAAGAAAGGCTTTATCGACTAGATATTGTCCTGCCTGTAAAGCGCCTTTAAGAAAAACACCCCCTTGTGAATGTGAATATTGTGGATCATTTATAAAATAATGAAAATTAGCCGAAATATACTACAAATTTTTCGCTTTTTCTATATATTCTAAAGATTGATGCCTGAAATAAGTATTATAGAGATTAGCATATACCCCACATTTCTTCATTAACTCTTCATGATTCCCTTCTTCAACTATCTTACCATGATCTAAAACTATTATTCGGTCCACATGTCGAACAGTCCAGAGCCGATGAGCGATAATAATAGATGTGCGTTCTTTTAAGATAGTTTGAAGGGCTTCTTGAATTCGAGTTTCAGTGAATGGATCTACGGATGCAGTAGCTTCATCTAAAATAAAGACTGAAGGGTTTTCAAGTAAAACTCGAGCAAATGCCACTAATTGCCGTTGTCCCATAGACAATAATTTTCCTCGCTCACCTACCATA
>JABXJV010000362.1 GCA_013375355.1 Candidatus Helarchaeota archaeon | reverse complement strand
CGAATGAAGCGTATCCCCAGATAGTTTTAATACTTCTTTACCTTTATGTGATAGTAGCCGAACACTGGATTCGAATGTAATAAGGGAAAAATGTGAACCAGGTGAATTCACTTTCAAATCTCGAACTGTCTCTACTAAACTACGCTTTACAGCCTCTAATTTACCGTCTGACATTGAACCTGAAATATCAATAACTGAAGCTATATTATCTCCTGTAATTTTTAATTTAGTAATATCTTTTGGCTCTGGTTTTGTTGCTATAATATAATCAAGATCTGTCCATCGCCCTGATGGCAAATCCTTAGGATCAACTACATTTAAAGTACCACAAAATTCACAAATAAAATGATGACCAACTTTAGGATCCACATTTACTAGTGAAGGATCGGTAAGTGCTGCTTTACAACTTGAACAAAGAATGGGTTTACCAACAATACTTTCTTTAACTTTAGTTAATTCTTTAAATTTAATAGAAGTAATATAAGGTAAATCATCTGCTTTTAATTTTCTCGATAAAAGCTTCTCATGTGCTCTATTTAATAATGGCATTTAATTTTCACCCTAATTTATTGTAATTTTCATTAATTTTTTTATTAGTTTTTCATCTCTAAGTTGTTTCTCAGATCGAAGTTTGTTCTTTAGATTGAACTTTCGTCTTAATGATTATTATCTTTTTTTTAAAAATAATCACTTTTGTATAAAGTGCTTCTTATTTAAATATTTATAATAATGCACTTCAATAAAATTTCAAAATTTCCCATGAACTAGAACATTAAAAAAAAATAGAAAAAATAGTTTAAAGAACTTATCATTTATGAAATATAACTAGGAGTTTTCTTCTCATCAAATTCTAATTCTATAAATATCTCATGAGTATTACATTCTGGACATTTAATTTCGTCTAATAATGTTTTCCCATCTACAACAAAAAATAAATTGCATCTTATACAATAAAAACTAATTGACGGTTTTTCTTTCATTTTTTTTGTACTTTCAATCAATAACATCACATATTCTCTAACTTTTATTCTTACTAAAAAATCTCTCTTATTTTTAATTCAAATTCACTAACTGACTTACTATATATATGAAGGAATCATTATATTTAACCCTTTGCAACTCCCGAATTTCTCTAAAGTGCTCAATTTCGAATTCTCTAGCAGTTAAAAGTAATTGATAAAAATGGGTGATTAAAAATATTTCAAATTGTAACTCAAAATAATAAAAAAAATTATATGAATTTCATGAGATCAAAAATATTTCAAAAATTTACTCAAAATAATAAAAAAAATTATATAAATTTAAAGTGATTTTAATGGAAAAAAAGTATACCTATTGCAGAATATGTGAAGGCTCTTGCGGTTTTATTGCTGAAATTGAGAATAACAAGATTTTAAAATATTATGCAGACAAGGATCATCCAGTTTCGAAGGGTTATTCGTGCATTAAAGGTCGTTCGATGCTTAATGTTCAATATGACCCCAAACGGATTAAATATCCAATGAAAAAAGTAAATGGTAAATATGAAAAAATTTCTTGGGAACAAGCAATAAAGGAGATTGGAGATAAATTATTACAATTAAAAAATTCGTTTGGTCCCAAATCTATTGGAATGTATTTTGGAAATCCTATAGCTTTTTCTTATTCTGCCATGATTTATACTCAAGCATTTATGAGGTTCTTAGGATCTCGGAATATTTATTCAGCGGGCTCTCAAGACTGTAATAATAAATTCGCTCATTCTAAACTATTCTATGGTTCAAATGTGATAATAATAGTGCCAGATTTTGATAATATTGATTATTTTTTAGCTTTAGGGACAAACCCTTTTTCTTCACATTTTAGTTTTGTGGTGTATCCGCGACCAAAACATCGTTTAAGGGAAATGGAGAAGAGAGGTTGTAAAATTGTGTGGATAAATCCCAGAAGGATTTCAAAGGATATTGGTGAACATCATTTTATTTGTCCCAATACTGACATCTATCTGTTATTTGGTATGATAAATTACGTTTTAGAAAATGGTTTGGAAGATAAAGAATTTATTGAAAAATATTCTAAGGGAATCGATGATTTGCGAAAAATTGCAAAAGAATTCGGTGAAGATCTAGATCAAATCGCAAAAATGACATGTATTTCTAAAGATAATATAGTAAAAATCGTAAATGACTTTTTGGAAGCATCTAAAAAAGGCGGAGCATCAATTTATGGAAGAGCAGGAACTGATCGTGGAACTTTTGCTACGTTGTTAGCTTGGGCAATTGATGTATTTAATTTTATTACTGGTAATATTGATAAAAAGGGAAATTTTTATAGTTCCGGATTAATTGATGTGTTTAATATTGCTAATATAGGTGGACTTCAATCTTCAGAAGTAACAGGTACAGCTATAGATAAAAGTGCAAATCTTAGTAGGATTGGTAAATTCCCAAGTTTAATGGGCACTTACCCTGCAGCGATAATGGCTGATGAAATATTAACACCTGACGACCAGATAAAAGCAATGCTGATAGTTGCAGGTGATCCATTAGTGAGTTGTCCAAACACGAGAAAACTTGAGAAGGCATTCAAACAATTGGAGCTATTGGTCTCTATAGACTTTTATATGAATGATACCGGCT
>JABXJV010000361.1 GCA_013375355.1 Candidatus Helarchaeota archaeon | reverse complement strand
TGATTCTTGAATAATTAAATTAATTCAAAAAATATTTTGGTTTTAATATTGAAGGACGAAAATTTTTTGAAGCAATTATGAATAAATAGTAATAGTCGATGAAGAAAATAAACGGTCTAACGAGAAAACCGATGAAGAAGAAATCCAACAACCGAGACTTCTTTTTTTTATTTTAAGTTGAATTGTAGTTTGAATAATCTTTTTATTACTTAATTACATTTTATTTTTAAAAAATAAGGAAAGAGCTATAAAAAAGAATGAAAGACGCTAAAGAAATAGCATTTCTCTTTGATTTAGATGGCACACTATTAGATGCAATTCCCTTCTTTAATCAATTAGTTCTAGAATCAATTGAGGAAATGGGAATTAAATTAGATGAAGAGAAGAAAAAAAATCTTTTATTTAATGCGATTAACCAAACTCCAGATAAATCCAGCAAAAATTTTATCTTTAATTTATTTTTTACTATAGGCGAATTAATAGGAATTACAGAGAAATCGAAAATCTACAAACTTCAAGTGAAAGCGGGATTGAGATATCTCAAAGGAATGACAGAAGTTGATTTAATCGAAGGTACACCTGAAACTCTGCATTTTTTAAATTCAAAAGGGTATAAAATTGGGTTAGTTACTACTTCTTCCCAAAGAGATTTAGCACCAAAACTTGGGGATTTAAAGGAATTATTTGATGTAATTTGTACTAGGGAAGATACAAAAAAAATGAAACCCCATCCTGAGCCAATTTTAAAAGCTGCAAATGATTTGAATATCATACCTAATATGTGTGTGATGATTGGCGATACACCTGATGACATTTTAGCAGGACAAAATGCAAAGGTAGGATGTACGGTCGGTGTTTTAACAGGCTTCTCAAGTTTAGAAATCTTTAAAGAATTTAAAGCCAATTTAATTTTAAAAAGTGTTGCTGAAATCCCAGATAACCTATCTGATATATTGGAATATTTTTAGACATAGTTATTTCTTTTAATTATTTTAACTCGAAATAAGACATTTATATTAATACTAAATTACTTAATATGAAATTCTCTTCAATTTTTCGAGGTAAAATTATGTCTAATAAAGTTAAGTTTTTAATTTTTGCAGTTTTATTAATTCCATTTTTAATATTATTCAATTCAAATAATCCCAATTATCCCCATTTTATCTTTTCTGACTCATCTAAAAAATTAAATAGTCTAAATGGTGGAGAACAATACTATGTAGGTTCATATGAAGGAGATCTTGCCATTATGTATACTTGGACTAATTGGAGTTTTATACCCTGGTCAAATCAAAACACTAGCACACAATTTGCAAGTGCTAATGTGACAAATAGTGGATATTTATACGATTTAAATCGTATTGAGATAAGTGCTTATGGTCTCACTAACGGATCTGATAATTTGGTTATTGCTGAAAATGAAACAGCACAATCTAACGTCACTAAATGTCTATCAATTGCTCAAGAATTCACTACACCAAATTCAAGTTATATAGCAATTTATAGTTTATGGCTCTATTTAAATTATACTCTACCAATACCAAAACCTGATCCAATAATTTTTCAGGTCCTAATTTATGATGAAAATTTGCAGGAAGAACTTGATATTTGTGAAAGATGGGAATATAATCCAACCTCGCCATTCGCTGGATGGAAAAGTTTTTGGTTCTCTCGAAATATTTTGAATCCTAATACTACATATAATTTCTTATTTAGGGTAAGATTAGAATCAGGAGAAATTATAAGCAATATGAGTTATTGGAAAGCCGAGACTTATAATTCCTCTGTTTATAATAAAGGATTTACTAAGGTATGGAATGGTTCTAATTGGTCTCAAATAGCAAATGATACCGAACGAGATATGCTTTGTAGATTTGATTACGATATATTAATTCATCCTGCGTCTATCGACCTTAAATTTATTATAGATGGTCAGATTGTCATTCCAAATTATCAGCCCCATCCTTGGGTTGTGGGATATCAAGGATATTTAATGTATAATTTTGCAACTCGACCAACTAAGAGCATTAATGTAACTGTTACTATAAACCAAAATTTAACTTCTATGAATATAGACTTTAATCTAGATTATGTTTATTTAAGAAATGCCACAGGCATATTCAACGCTACTGAAAATCAAATCGAATGGAATATGACCTATCCTTATAAAGAAATTGTAGGAGGAATGGGTTGGGATTTTTTTCTATTTGAATCTGATTGGAGTTTTATTAATTTTTATGACCCAGATAATTATGAAATAGAAGATATATTTTTTGGTTCCATAGATCTATGCAATGTAACATATTACGGCATATTTAATCTATGGGGAATGCCCTTTGAACGAGGCAATCATACAGGAATATTTCAATCACCAAATTATTGTACAAAGCTTAGAACACAAATTAAAAATCAAAGTGGTATATATCAAGATGTTTTAACCTATAAGATAGGAGATACAATTAAACTTCAAGCAGAGATAAAAAATTCCAAAAATGAGCCAATTTCGGGAGGATCAGGGCAGATACAATTAATATCACCTTCTGGAAGCTACGTTTGTAATGAAACGGGTCTAAATTCAACTAACGGGATGATGAACAGTTCTGATATTTTACTTGGAGGTAGTTGGGGAGGTGGTACATATGAGATTAGAATCTTTTGGACTAATGGAAAAGAAATTGCCATATATTCAATGTATATTGAAGTTCGAAGTCCAGAAGAACAACCTTTTATTCCCCCAATTTTACAACCTTCTATTACTACTGAAACATTAATTCTTTTTGGGATTATTGCTGGAGTTGCTGCTGCGGCTACGCCAATAGGTTTAGTTACACGCAGGCACCTTCAACAACGAAATTGGGAAAAAACATTACGGAATTTATTTGTTTTATCAAAACAAGGTTTAAGCATGTATGCATATACATTTGGTATTGAAATTCAAGACCCAGAATTGATTTCTGGAATGATTGCAGCATTAACAGCTTTTGTAAGGGAAGCCACTGGTAGTAAAAAACAACTCCGTACAATTGATCATGAGGATAAAAAAGTGATATTATCCCATGGTCAAAATTGTATATCTGCTTTATTAGCCGACAAAGATTTGCCAATAATGCATAAACGCACTAAGAAATTTACTGATGAATTTGAAGATTTTTACCATAAATATCTTAAATCTTGGGATGGAAATGTAAGAATTTTCAAAGGTGCAGATAAAATAGTTATTAAACATTTCCCCGTCGATGTAGAAGCAAAAATTATTCGTGGTGTTCGTGATAAACTTATTGAATTTCAGGAAAGGATTAAGACTATCTTTTCTCCTAAAGATGTCATTTCAATGATGCGAGAAATCACAGAATTTAGTACACGATATCAGAGTATCATTAATCTGTATTATATGAAAGAGTTCAATGAAATAATAAAAATAGCCGAAGAGAAAATTAGTGCAGGATAAAATTTATTTCATTCACTTCTTTTTTTAAATTAAACTCTTTAAAATGGTTTAAAAATTTATTAAATAAATTTTTACTAATTTTTTTTGCTATATATTACGAGGGTATTCTCCAGATATTCGTGAAGTATAACAGCAAGGTTTATCAATCTTCAAATAACTAATCATCAATTTTAAGGTGATATGAAAGTGGATAAAAAAATTTGTAAAAAGTGTGTCGATTTTAAGAAATTAAAATCATTTGATGAACTACAAGCTGTTTTTCATAATTGGTGTTCTCATTCTGAACTACCTTGTGCTCTATTATCGAATTGTCAAAAAGTTCCAGAATTTAAGAATTCAGTCGAATTTCAAAATCAAATAGAAAAGGCTTATGAAGCTCTTGGGAAAATTAATCCAGCACGATTTAATAATTTATAATGAATTATTTTCTTTTTCTAGATTTTATTAAAAACAAATATTTTCTTATGCATTAATTAAAAAATTTTTCAATAATAATTTTAAATACCATATTAACTTGACATTATTTTATTTTTATTGAGTGATTAAAAAATGACTACAGATATTCAAAGTACAATGCTTAAAGCGAAAAATTGTGAAGTGCGTGCAGCGACTTTAATAAAGAAAGGGAATTATCCTGCTGCTTTAATGGAAATAAGAAAAGCGATAGGTAAATATGAGTTGTTAGTGGCGAGATATCCAAATTCTCCTCTCTATAATGATTGGTATAGTAAGTTAGACGATCTAAAAGGTTATGAAAAGAAATTAGAAGGGAGGAAAGAGGTATCTATTGAAACTATTAAGGAAGGTACCAGTGTTTCAACAGAAGAATGTGCAGAAGTTGGTGAAAGAGTAGACCCAGAAACTAATAAATTAGATTTTTCTAAGTTAGCCGGAATGGAAAAGATTAAAAAAATTCTAAGAAGAACGATAGAATGGTCATTAAAAGAAAAAGAAAAGATGGAAGAACATGGGTTGGAGCCTACAAAAGGAATTCTCTTAGTAGGTCCACCTGGCTGTGGAAAAACATATTTAGTTAAATGTGCTGCAGGTGAATTTAAGATTAGACTCTTAATCGCGTCTCCAGCCAGTACATTCAATAAATATGTCGGTGAAACTCCAAAAGCTGTACGCAAAGTTTTTCAGTGCGGAGAAAAATTAACACCATCAATCATATTTGTTGATGAAATTGATAAATTGCTTCCCGATCCGAGCAGAAGTAGTGATTCATCTGGAGTAACTGGCCAAGCTTTATCAACCTTTCAGCAAGAGATGGATGGAGCTCAGTCAGGAACGGGTTTCATTGTGATGATGGCGACAAATGATCCCGAATTACTCCATCCTGCTCTTTCCCGTACTGGAAGAGTATCTTATCGGCTCTATATTCCACCCCCAGATAAACCTACTAGGGCAGCTGTATTTAGAATAAACCTGGATGCACCGAAACTTATCCTTGACCCCGAAGTAAAAAATTTTGATTTATTAGCAGATTTAACTGCCCCCCAAGATGGTTGGTATTATGCATCTTCTGACATTGAAGAGATATGTCGCCGAGCAAAGGAAAAAAGATTTGAAATGATAATAGAATCAGGTAATGAAGAAATTCCTTTGACTTTAGATATGTTAAAAGACGCGATTCAGTCATTAAAACCCTCAATTTCGCCCAAACAACATAAGAGATATGAAAAATGGGCGAACGAGTTTAGTGGTTAAAATTAAAAAGAGAAATAATCTTAAAAAATAAAAATAAAACAATTTAATTTGTTGATAGAGAAATAAATAGAAACTTACTTTTTGAGATTTTTAAAATATTCAACTGATGCATTTGTTAATTCTTTAAATGCATCATCTACTCCATCTCCAGTTTTTGCAGATGTCTCGAAGCAATATACAGCTCCAATTTCTTTAGCTTTTTTTTCCATTTCTTCTTTAGAGATTTTCCTCTTATCTTTTAAATCATTCTTATTACCGATTATCATGAACGGAATTTCTCCTGCAAATCGTTTTAGCTCAGTAAGCCAATCCTTTAGATGTTCAAAGCTTTCTTTATTTGTTAAATCAAATACGATAAAACAGCAGTGGGATCCTTCTAAATAACTTTCTCGAATTTCTTTGAAAATAGCTTGTCCTCCAATGTCCCATAAAAGTAGCTCTGCTTTAGCATCTTCAACTGGAATTGTTTTTAACGAAATATCAAAACCTAATGTGGGTTTATATTCTTCATCAAACTTCTTATCAACATGCCGAACAATTAACGAGGTCTTCCCAACTCCACCATCGCCGATTACAACTGCTTTAAGAAAAAACTTTCTGTCTGAAATCAAAAATATCACTTTCTTATTTTAAATTCAAATATCTGGTTTTATTATCCACAAATAAAAATGTCAATATAATTTCATTATTTATTTCTCTATTTTTAATTTTTCACTTAAAGATAAAACTAATTAATTCAACGTGAATTTAATTAAAATTATTTTTATATCAATAAATAAATGACATTACTATACATTATTAAATCTTATATTTTAGGTGATACGCAATTCTTCTTATAAAAAGAAGTGAAATATATCCAGTTGCTTGTGTGCTTGTTTCAACTAACTCTACTCATTCTCTAAGGAACGCACTTAATTCATTTGCAGAATTATTTTTTGAAAAATATTCTCAATATTTTGATGGAACTATTGATACAAAAGACTTCAAGTCTGCATCTGAATTGGTGGATGATAGATTTTCATTCATACCCAAATATTAATTTAGACCGAATTTATACCTTTTTATTTCATTTCTGAATCATCCAAAGCCTTGATTTTTAATATTACATCTCCAGAAACTTTAATAAAATAAGAATTTTTAAATAGATTATTGAATTATAAATTTAAATACTGAATATTTTAAATAATATCTTATTGAAATTGCATTTTTTAGCTACGTTTTTGGAGTAATCAAGGTGGAGAAGAAACAACATTACGTCTTCAAGATTCTGCTACTTGGAGATGGTGGAGTGGGAAAAACCAGCCTACTACGCCGCTTTATCGATAACACCTTTACTCCAGATTACAAAAGTACTATCGGCGTACAATTTATGACTCGAACCGTTAATATTGACAAAAATAAAGCCATTAAATTGGTTATTTGGGACGTTGCAGGTCAATCGAAGTTTACTTCTTACCGTCATCTTTATTATAAAGATGCTGAAGGAATTATTTTAGTCTATGACATAACTCGACCTGATAGTTTCAATAACCTTGAAATGTGGATCTCGGATGCTGTAAAGCATACAGTAAAAAATACACATATTGCAATTTTAGGAAATAAAGTTGACTTAGAAGATAAAAGAAATGTCCCAAAAATTAATGGAGAAAAATATTCAACAGAGAAAAATGCGGTTTTATTTTCAGAAACTTCAGCTAAAACAGGACTTAATGTTGAAAATGCTTTTTTAGAACTTACTAAAAATATTCTTTCAAGGGGATTTATTTAACTTATGTCTAGTGTAGAAGTGATAAAGGCAATTTTTATATTTGACAAAAAATCGGGACGGCCTTTTATTCGTTTCAGGCCTTCTAGAGATTTTCAGATAGAACCATTTTTAGTTATTGGATTTTTAACTGCAATAATGAAATTCTCGAAGGAAGTTGGTCGTTCTGATTTGAAAATGATTGACATGGAAAATTTAAGATTTGTTTTTACAGAGAAAGATGGTATAATTTTTAATGCAATAACCACAAAATTAGTTAAGCCAATCGATTTGATGTTCAAATTAAATACAATTTCAACAATTTTTCTAAATGAATATACTATGGAAGAATTGTTAGATCCGAAGATTGCGTTGGAATATTATGATGGGTTTAAAAATACTATAGATGAAATCATCCATGGAACTGTACGCGGTCTAGAACTTGAAAGAGAATCGAAACTTAAAGAAATTTTAAATGAATTTAATAAGAATAATGAGTTGGACGGTTCTGGGATTATTTCTTTTACTGGGGATTTCCTTGTAACCGCTTTTAATAAAATTGAAGATGAAGAAACTGTACACAGCATCTTCAATTCTATCTTTGAAACTAAGATTTTTGGAATAAATAACTTTACAATTACAATTTTAAATCGACATATTATTATAACAAGGATAGAAGAGGAAAGTTTATTAGTAATCATTATGAGGGAAGATCAAATTTGTCCAACTATTGAGGAAAATATTGAAGAAATAAAAAAACGTATAAGAAAAATATTGAGAGGATAACGATAATTTATATATATAATGTAGATTTATAATGTAGATTCATTTAGTTGAATATTAGAACTGAGGTTATTAAAATAGCGGAAGAAGAAAGTTACGTATTCAAGATTTTACTGCTTGGAGACGGGGCTGTTGGTAAGACCAGTCTCCTAAGAAGATTTATAGACAATACCTTCATTCCTGATTATAAGGGGACCATTGGAGTTCAATTTATGACTAAAAACGTTGAACTAGAGAATAAAAATGTAAAACTGGTTGTTTGGGATGTCGCAGGTCAGTCTCGTTTCACTTCTTACAGACACCTTTATTATAAGGATGCCGATGGAATCATATTAGTTTATGATATTACTCGCTACCCAACATTCGAGAACTTAGAAAAGTGGGTTACGGACGCAGTTAAATATACAGAGCAAGATATTCAAATTGCCGTATTAGCGAATAAAGTAGATTTATTTGACAATAGGAACGTTTCTGAAGAAGAGGGAAGACTTTATTCTGCACTTAGAGAAGCTGTTTTATTTTCTGAGACCTCTGCTAAAACTGGAAAAAATGTAGATAATGCCTTTTTAGAACTTGCAAAAAATTTGATTAAAACATCAAGACAAAATAAATAGGAGATTAATTAATCTTATGACTAAAGAGGAATTAATTAAAGCTTTATTAATTTTTGATAAAAAAACAGGGACCCCCTTTATCCATTATGTTCCTGCTGAAGATTTTGATAAAGATCCTAACTTAATTATAAGCTTATTAACCTCAGTTATTAAATATTCGAAAGAACTTGGTCAAACAAATTTAAAAATGTTAGATTTGGAAGGTTTTCGGTTAGTTTTTACAGAAAAACAAGATATTGTTTTTAATGCAATTAGCAACAAGCTAGTAAATCCAATGGACCTATTATTTAAGTTAAATACTATTCAAACTCTCTTTCTAAATGAATTTACAGAAGAAATATTGTCTGATCCAAATATTTCAAAAAATTATTTTGATAATTTTGTAGAAAAAATCGATGAGATAATTAATGGAGACCTAAGAGTCCTGGAGAATAAACAGAGTGTTAAGAAAATTTTAGAAAGATTTAATAAAAATAAATTCGTTATCGGCTCGGCAGTTTTATCCTTTGCCGGAAATTTTCTTGTAAACACTTTTTCTAAAACTGAAACAAATCTAATACAAGGTATATTTAATACTAATTTTGAATTAATAGTCGCTGGTATAAAAAAGGCATTAATAGAGTTTAGAAATATGACTTTTTATACTAAGAAGATTGACGATCAAACATTATTTGCAACCATTATTGAAAATGTTAAAAATTTTGAAAAAATACAAGCCAAAATAGATAAAGTTGGGGAAGAAATTATTAAAGTAGTACAAAAAACTACTTAATTTTTCATTTATTCTTGATTTTTTCTTCTTTTACCATAAAATTCTTCATTGATAAATAATAAGACGTATCAGCCCTTAGTTTTTCTTGAATAACCTGTTTTTTAAGTGACTTTAAATTTCTAGATCTTTTCCCATTGGATAATTTTCTTAATAATTTTATACCAAATGGCTTTTCTTTTTCAATTTCTTTGATCTTTAAATAACCATCTTTGAGTGCATTTTGAAAAAGTTCTTCACCAATCTTTGTTCGCGTAATTACTGTATTCCATCCCCCAGGTGAACCAATAGATCCTGATGACAGATCAGAGAGCTCATTTGTTAAATCTACGCATAGATGACATGCATGACGAGCATATTTTGTAACTTCTTTGATTGGTACCTGAACTGGCTCTCCCTCATCACGATGAACAAAGAATTTTCCCTTATCGATATTCATTTTAGTAGCTTCATTAAGCGGAGTTTTACAATGTTTTTCAACAATTTTTATGAGGTTTGGATAAGGGAAACTTTCCATACAGAAAATCCCAATAATATATTTAATTTTTCCCCAAATTTCTTCCATTATATTTGATGTAACTTGATATTTTCGCATGGCTTGAACTTGACAGGGGGTCCCTACAAAGGCAATAGATTTTAAACCAGATCCCTTAATCAGATCAAGAGCTGATAAATTTGAAGCGACAGAATATATCGTACCTGCAGCTTTTATTGCCTCATCTTTACTTCTAATTAAAATAGTTTGGGTATTCCATGGTTCCCCTTCTTTTTGAATTACTCCAATAGCCCCATCAATTAGGTTCTTATCAAATAAATAAGCTAAAAGAGTTGTTACTACCCCACCATCTTGGGCCACTTTTTTTATTTGCTCATCTTTAGTTTGGGCAGATACTACAGTTATATTTGGCCCAATGGGATCTTCTTTGAGTTCTTTTGTAAAATTAACTTTTTTCTCAGTCATATATCCCTTTAACACATTAATATGCAAAAAAGTCCGC
>JABXJV010000360.1 GCA_013375355.1 Candidatus Helarchaeota archaeon | reverse complement strand
TCATATGACAAATATGAATCTCTTGCATCTCTGTGTTTTTCTTCCATATCTAATTCGTCTTTTTTCTTCGAAACTTGTCTTAAAACTACAACTATTGGGAAATTTAGTTCCTGCCTTATTTTCTTTAAAATACGTTTTAAAGAACGGAAATCACTTTTCTCAATATGTGAAGAAATCTGATCATTTACAATAATGTTGATTGTAGGATCATTTATCAAAATATGTAAAATGTTCTTGAATGCAGTTGTAGTTCGATATACTGGGTTTCCTAAATCCACAGGGTTTGCAGCAACGGACCCATCAAAGGGTAAATTTTTTTTCACCTCAGATTTAACTGATGGTCTTAACTTAGGAACGTTCAAATTCATTCTGTTTGCCATATCTGATAATGCAACACCTATTGCTCCACCTCCTCCAACAACAGCTAAATTTTTACCCGATGGTGGAGGTAATTTCATCATTGCAATCAAGGTATCGAACATTTCTTGTAAAGAATCTGCTTTAATAATATTGGGAAATTGTTTGAAAATGCCATCCCAAATCCCAGGTTTACTAGCTAAATATCCAGTATGAGAAAAAGAAGCTCTAGAACCAGCTTCAGTTAAACCACCTTTCCATAAAATTAAAGGTTTCCTCATATTTTTAATACTTTTTAAAAACTCCCCACCATTTTTCATCCCTTCGAAATAACCAGCGATTATTTTAGTTTGAGGATCATCTGCTAAATAATTAATTAAATCTGCAGCAGAAATATCACAAGCATTTCCATAACTTATGACTTTACTAAAATTCATTCCATAAGTATGAGCCAATCTGGTAAATTCGACTGCCACCCCACCTGACTGTGAGAGTAAAGCAACATTCCCCGTTTCTTTGGAAAAATTTTCTCCAGGAAGTAGAGTCAAACCTCCTTCAGGACAATAGACTCCAAAACAATTTGGACCAATAATTCGTGTTTTTGATTCTTTTGCTAAGCGAGAAAGTTCATTTTCTACTTCAATAAAATTTGGATCTCCGGTTTCTTTAAACCCAGCTGTTAGAATAATCACAGCTTTAATTCCCTCTTCAACGCATTCAATGAAGCTGTCTAGAGTCTTGCTAGCAGGTACAGTAATATAAACTAGATCAACGGGTTCGGGAATATCATTCAATTTTTTAAAACTTTTTAGACCATATATGTCAATCCCATGAGGATTTATAGGATATATATCTCCTTTATACCCAAATCCAATAAGTGCCTTTAAGAACCAGTTACCAAATTTAAAAGGCTTTGTTGAAGCTCCAATAATCGCCACATTTTTTGGATAAAAGAAGGGATTTAGAATTTCTTTGATATTTTTCATAAAAAGTTACCATCTTTTTACTATAATTACATTTAAAATTTTACTAACGTGATTAGTTTTATTAATTTGTTTATTTTACATGATGATTTAAAATGGTAGCTTTAATTCTTCATACTGGAGTCGGTTCTCGAGTTATTAAAAAAGATAAAGAAAAATTACGTCAGGATTTAATTGATAAAGCTTCAAAAACTGGTTTTCATATGTTAAGAGAGGGTAAAGATGCCTTAGATGTAGTAGAGAAAATCATTAACATTATGGAATCTTCTGGACTTTTCAATGCTGGTATCGGATCTGTCATACAGAGTGATGGCGGTCAGAGAATGGATGCTGGAATTATGAGTTCAGATTTGCGTTGTGGAGCAGTGGCAGGTGTCTCTGGTATTAAACTTCCAATTTCAATTGCGAGAAAATTAATGGATATGACTAATATTATTTGTTTGATTGGAGATTATGCCAAAGAATTTGGAATAAAACATGAGATTTCTGAAAAAAATTCACATTCAAATAATCAATCAAAGACTAACCAATCCGTAAGTAATACAGTTGGGGCAGTTATTTTAGATCAAAATGGAAAACTTGCTGCTGGAACATCTACAGGGGGATTATTCAAGGCTTTATCCGGTCGTATTGGAGATTGTTCAATGATTGGAGCTGGGATATATGCAAATGAGATTGGAGGAGTTTCTTGCACGGGGATTGGTGAAGATATCATAAGAACAACTCTTGCTCGACATACAGTTTTTCAATTAGAACAAGGATTCAGTGCTCAAGAAGCAGCTAATCGTGCAATAAATTATTTTAAAGAAAAAACGCAAAGTGTTGCAGGAGTAATTGTATTGACAATCGACGGTGAGTATGGAATAAGTCATAATGGAAAATATATGAATTGGAAATATTTAAGGGATTAAATGAAGTTTTTTGGATTATGGACCTGAACCTACTATTAATCCAATTATAAATACGGTCATTAGAGACAAAATACTTATTATAAGTGCCCAAATCTCGAGTCGTATTCTTGTTTTATAGTATTTAATCTTTTTTTCATCTAATTTTTTGTCAGTTACCTTTAATGAGCTCTCTAATTTATCAATACGTGCTACTATTTCATCGGGAAGATATGAACCTGGTCTATAAACAGAATCTCCAGTTTCAATAATTCCCATTTTTTTCTTTAATCTCACTAAATCATCAGAGATTTTATTAATCTTATTTGATAAAATCGAAAATTTCTCTTCTGCATTTAATAATGGCTCACTTAACCAATCTATTATATTATTAAATAATAATCTATTATTATATAGTGGCATTCCCACATCGTCATCTGAAAAAATATGTGGATCTCCAATAGCAACGACCCGTCCTCCCTCACCAGATGATTCGTATGCAGCTAAAACAGGCATTAAAGTCCCTTCTTTCCTTTTCCATTTTCCAGAGGGAGTTTTAACTTTGATATATGAATCCTTGCTACTTCTCGCAACAATTAGAGCTTCATTAGAAACTGTTAGGGAGCAACCAAGTAAAATATTGAATTCACGTATATTAAACGTCAAAGATGAACAATATTCAAAGTCAGAAATAACAGGTCCATATGCATAGCCTTTAATATTATGAACTTCATCATGGACCATATCGTTATTGAATTTAATCCCAAAATTTTTCGTTATTTCGGATAAATTAGTGTTATTTCGAAGATCACCGCCTTGTTCATTTATAGTTAATAAGTTTCCACCCTTTTTAACAAATTGCACAATGCTAGAAATTTCATCATCTGAAAATTTAGTTTGGGGTGCCCCAATAATTAAAATATTAAATTGCGAAAGGTCTGAAAATTTTAAAGGTGATTTTTCTAAAATTATAATTTCAAATCCTTTTTTACGAATTAATTCTTCAGCCTTTGCCCAAGATTCCCATTCATGTTCTCCTGATTTCCCAATTTTTAAAATTTCTTTATGTGTTCTATCGAACGCTACTTTAATTTTTGTTCCCAATGGTTTCTACCCCAAATATTGAAAATTTCTATTAAGGTTCTTATTCAAAAACTATATTATCTCCCACATGCATTTCTCGAAAGTATCCTAAATATTCGTTAACTAATAATGTTGTTGCATAAAGACCCGAGCAGTGATTCGGTCCAATTAGATCAATATCGAATTTTTTCAGTTCATTCATTGTATCTTCTATTACATTAAGTTTTGCATCAATTAAATGGAATCCGCCAAGAATTAAATTAATTTTACTCGATCCTGTTATTTTGATGGCATATTTAATAGTATTTATAATTCCCGAATGACTACAGCCACAAATTATTACAATACCGGTTTTTAATCTAAGAACTAATGCTTGATCATCTAAAATATTATCATGTACTAAATTACCATCAACTTTTTGATGAAATCTTGCTGGAACTTTCTCAAATGTTTTTCTTTCTATTTGGCCTGATGTAAATATAGAGGGATGAATATATTGCGGAACTTTACTAATTTGTAAATCTGTAAGATCCTTTAATTTTTCTAAAATAGGAGAGGGTATCCCAATTGATCTAGTTTTCCCATTTTGCTTAGAATATTTCGGATTTAATGCATCAGAATGTAAAAATAACGGAATTTTTCTATTTATTAATTTAAAAACGTGCATTAATCCACCAGAATGATCATAGTGCCCATGGCTCAATATAATTCCATCTAAATTGGATAAATCTTTTTTTAATACTTCTAAATTATTTGGAAGTGGATTTCCTGAAGAACCTGTATCGAATAATAGTGAAAATTTTTTATTATCTTCGGTTTCTGCATTAATTAAGACTGATAAGCCATGTTCTGCTAAAAATTTCGATTTAAAAGAGGAATTTTCAACTAAAATATCTAGCCTTAACTTTGAAATTAATGGTTCATTTGTTTGCAAATCTAATCACTTCCGTAAGAGAAATATCTTAAAAAGAAAATAGTTTATCTATTAACGTTATCAATATAAATTTATTAAAACTTTTTTGATAACGGAGGTAGAATTTTTTGAATGTTAACGAAAAGAGGAAAATTTTCAAATGGTTCGGCTTTGGAATTATAATGTTTGTTTTCGTACTCACCTTACTTTTCTTATTAGGATTTAATGTATTGAGTTTTCCATTCCCTCCTAGCCTACCACCTGCTGGTGCTATTATTGATTTTAGCCCTCTTTACAATCTGGCATTTTGGTACTTATTTTTGCGGCTTATGGTTCTCATTGGTGAGAAAGTAATTCTCCACACCGATAATTTGTTGGAAACCGAAGAGACCAAGGAAGGCAAAAAGGCTTAATTCGTGAATAACATGGGTATTTTGACCAGAAATGAGATTATATCTGAAATATATAAAATATTAGGTATAGCTTTTTTACTTGTTAGTTGTGCTTTTTTAGCTCCTACTCTTTATAAAACTACTAGACCAAGCTTACCAATTTTTTATTATTCTTTTAATATTTTTGAACTTACTTTTGTATATGATTACACACGTTATATAGGGAGTTATTTTGTTTGGGGTTTAATGTGTTATATAATGTTTCGAGTTAGTTTCACATTTCTTATTAGTGGATGGAAAATTTCTAAAATGAAAAAAAACCTAGAAACTCGCTTCGATTTAAATATTATAGGTGGAATATTATCAGCTTTCACAATGATATATACATTATTACTGCTTTTGCGATTCATTCCCCCAATTTACTTTTTTCCAGCTATAAGTTTAAAGTTAGCTCCCTCTATTGAAGCCATAGGCGATTTTGACAAGTCCATATTCCTCAATACATTGTATTTTTGGGTAATGTTAGAAATAATTCGTTTAGTTAGTGCTAGAATTATAAAATTAGGCATAAAAGAATTGGTAATTATTAATGATGTACCAGAGCCAAATTTAATTAAATCTATCTTGAGGAGGTTGAAAATTTCATCCATATTGAGGAGGTTGAGGATTAAGTGAAGGGAAAAAATGCTTTAAAAATACTAATCCTCCTTGGAATCTTATCAATTATTCCTTTATCAGCAATTTTTAATCCTTATAAAAATGATGATCCATTAGAATATTATCTTCCACGATTACTTATTGCCCAATTTTCAAAAAAATCAGCTTATTTCGGATCTTATGGACATGGGGATTATCCAAAACAAACAGAAAATAATTCCCAAATTTTTTGGTTTGTTCAAATAACAGATACTCATTTGGGTGAGGGTTCATACATAGATCCTCCCAATTTTTTGGCTAGATCTTATTTTTTCTTTGAGGAATTCTTTAAAGAACTGAAATATATTACTCCAGAATTCATTGTAAACACAGGAGATTTGGTCAACGGATTGCCTTCAATTCCTTTTTATCAAGATTTTCGGCAATGGGAATTATATAAACAAATGGTAGATAAATGGGATATGAATGAATCATATTATTATGATTTAATAGGAAATCATGATATCTATGGTGATCCAACATTTTCCTCTTATAAGACATATTCAATACAGGGTCAATCTCATGGAAAAACACAATTTACCTGGATAGTAAATAGAACTTATGGAAATTATAGATTTATTGCCTTAAATTCTGGCGATGAAGGATATATTTGGCCTGGGAGTACATATGGTGATTTGAATAAATCTGAATTAAATTGGTTTGAACAAAAACTTGGTCAAACACAAAATTCAAATTTAACTTTTGTTTTCTCGCACCATCCATTTTATGATGTTGGTGATAATCATGCAACGAGTGGAAAAAGTTTTATTGACTTAGTTAATGAATACAATGTTACAGCCCATCTCTACGGTCATAAACATAGAGGGGAGAAATATACATATAATGATACATTATATCTTTGCACTGACTCTCTAGGAAAATCATTCCCTGGTAAATATAGAATTATAGCCATTGATAATGATGGTGTATCCGTATCTTCAAAAACACTGGGAGATTGGCCTGCTGTTATGATTACTTCACCCCTTGATGAATCATTAACGACAAGAACATACGATCTGAATCAGTCAACAGTTCCAATTCGAGCCTTAATATTTAATAAATCAACTATAGGTTCTGTAGAATATCAAATCTATAACTTAACATGGACATATTCATGGGACTTAATGAGAATAGCTCTTGCTGACTATCTAGCAGAATTTCAAATCCCTAATATTAAATGGGAGAATATTTTTCCAAATTATATGATAGATTGGAAGAGTAATTGGACCCCCATGTATCAAAACTCTTCAATTCCATATGTTTGGAATGGAACTTTAAATACAACAAATATTGCAAATGGTTATTATTACATTAGAGTTCGAGTAGATGGTGATGTAGAAGATTCTATCAAAGTACATATTGGTAATAATATTAAACCAAAAATTGTGAATGGTAGAATTCCGCATATTAATTTAATACAAAATGGAATTCCAGAGAAAATTGACCTTACTAAATATGAGTATGATAAAACTGATAACAATACTCAATTAAAATGGAGCATTAAAGGAGTATTTCACTCGTGCTTTAAAATATTTTTAGAAAAGACCGATGAATTATTTATCATTCCTATTGAAGGTGCATCGGGACTATCTATTCTAGAATTAACCTTATATAATAGTAAAGGAGAAAGTGAAAGTCAAAATATATTTGTTTGGGTTGCCCCAGTTACTACAACTGAGGAAATTTATACAGGTTTGTGGCTAGTTACTATTACAATATTCACTGTTACCGTAATTTCGATCTATTTTAGGTTAAAATGGCTTTCTAAAACGAAGAAAGAACAAATATTAGAGGGCAGAAATTTTATTATGACGCTTATTTTTAAATTTCCATTTCAAAGGATACGTCTAGAAAAGCGAAAATAATAAAAATTTAAAAAATTTTTTTCAAAAAATAACATTATTTTTTGTTTTAGATTTTTCTTTTGATATTTAAATTGATGAATTAGATTTTTTAAGTATCTGTCTTATCGTCTCTTAAATGATATATTACAAAAAATAAAGTTTCAATTTGAAATTTCAAGGAGTTGAAATTTACCCAATTAAAATTTCATATAAAATTAAAAGAAAGTGAATAAAATGGCAAAAGATTCATTAAGAATGAAAGTTGATGAATTGAAATCTGACAGAATTTCTGCAAAAGGTCTAGAGGTTCAGATTGGACGTTTACCTTCTGAAGAATGGGAAGAAGAACCAATGGGACCAACTCCTATGCCAAACCAGACAGAACTTCGTAAATGGTATAATTATCTAAATTGGCGATATCCTCCAATGTACGCTCCACTTTGTGATATGTGCTGTTTATGTACTTTTGGTAAATGTGATATGAGTGAGGGAAAGAGGGGTGCATGCGGTTTAAGTCTATCTGCGCAACAAAGCAGAATTGTACTATTAGCTTGTCTTATTGGAGCTAGTTGCCATGCTGCACATTCAAGACATTTAGTTCATCATTTGATTGAAGATTTTGGTCCAAATTTACCCTTGGATCTTGGTCAAGATATTGCAGTTGAAGCACCCAATACGCGAATGATCTGTGGTTATCGGCCAAAAACGCTGAAGGACTTGGAAATTGCGTTGGAATGGTGTGAGAATCAAGTACTCCATGGAGTTGCTGCAGCCCACACAGGGCAGGAAGGTTCTGAAATAGATTATGAGGCTAAAGCGTTCCATATTGGAATTGTTGACCATGTTGGGATGGAAGTGGGTGATATTGCCCAAATTTGCGCTTGGAATTTTCCAAAAGGTGAAATCGAAACACCTCTTGTAGAATCTGGTCTAGGAACTATTGATGAAAATAAACCCGTAATCCTGCTCATTGGACATAATGTATCGCCAGGTATTGAAGTTATGAACTATCTTCATGAAGAAAATCTTGCCGATAAAGTAGAAGTTGGAGGTATATGTTGTACAACACATGACATTGTTCGTTATGATGAACGGGCTAAAATAGTCGGTCCAATTTCTTGGCAAATTCGAATTGTCCGTTCGGGCCTTGCTGATGTAATTCAAATAGATGAGCAATGCATCAGAGCTGATATAATTCATGAAGCAAAAAAAGTGAATTCAAAAGTCATTGCTACCAATGATAAAGCTACTCATGGTCTACCTGATCAAACTGAAATGGATGAAGATGAAATAGTTGAATTATTAGTATCTGATAAACAAGATGCGGCACTTATCTTAGATCCTGTAAAAGCAGGTAGAGTTTCTGTCAAATTAGCGCAAAAAATGTTTGAAAAACGAAAAGATCCAGAAACGGGAAAGAAATTATCTATTATTCCTTTAACACTTGAAGAAGCAGTAAAGATTGCTCAAGGTTGCACAGGTTGTGGGACTTGTCAGAATGCATGCGGTAACAATTTAGAAGTTACAGAAGCTATGCAAGCACTGAAAGCTGGTGATCCCAATCTAATTAATGAAGTATATGATTGGTGTATTGGATGTACTCGTTGTGAAGAAGCTTGTCCTCAAGAGATTCCAATCCATTCTCTAATGATACAAGCTGCAAGTGACAAAATAAAAAATGAGAAATTTTTATGTCGGGTAGGTCGCGGTCCAATACGTGACACTGAAATAAGAAATGTAGGTGCTCCGATTGTTCTTGGCGAGATACCAGGTGTTATTGCAATTGTAGGATGTTCCAATTATACAAAAGGAACTAAAGAAGTTGCATTGATTGCTGAAGAATTTTTAAAACGACGTTATATAGTTGTTGTAAGTGGTTGCGGGGCTATGGATATCGGCAGATATTTGACAGAAGACGATGAAGGCAATAAAGTTACGCTTTATGAGAAATATCCTGGAGAGTTTGATGCTGGAGGGTTGGTAAATACCGGATCTTGTGTTTCAAATGCCCATATTAGCGGAACTTGTGTAAAAGTCGCAAATATATTTGCTAGAAGACCAATCCGAGGAAATTTCGAAGAAATTGCAGATTATTGTCTGAATAGAATCGGTGCTTGTGGTATTGCATGGGGTGCTTATAGTCAAAAAGCAGCCTCTATTGGAACTGGTTGCAACGCTTATGGTATTCCAGTAATATTAGGTTCCCATGGGATTAAATATCGACGTCAACTATTAGGTAGGTCGGATTTACCAGAAAAATGGGAAGTTTATGACGCTAACACAGGTGAAAAAATAAATGGAGGTCCTTGTCCAGAACACCTGCTCTATTCTGCAGAGTCAGTTGAAGAATGTATCGTAATGGCTGCTAAACTCTGCATCCGATCAAGTGATAATTTCAAAGGTAGGCAAGTAAAAATGACTCATTATATAGATCTTCACAAAAAGTATTTTGGGATTTTCCCTGATGATGTATTTCAGTATATTCGAGAAGAAGCGGATATTCCATTAACAATAAAAGATGAAGTTATGGCACATCTAAAAGAAAAGAATTGGAAGCCCTCTTATATATGTACAAACACAACTACTCTAAAGAGGTTAATTAGAAAAAAGAAAGCATAATGAGGTGTAATATGATATGTATAAAGTAAAACCTTGGCAACCAAATGCAGTAGTTGGACCAACTGCTGGAACACCTATGGCAAAGCCCATTGCTTTAGGAAAAATGATTGCAAAAGCAAAACGTCCAATTTTTGTAGTTGGTGTTGAGGGTCTATTAAATGACGTAGGTGGAAAACAAATAATCGATTTAATAATCGAAGTCGGGAAAAAGGGAATTCCAATTGTAGCCACTGCACACTCTTCGAAATATTTCTTGGAGAGGGGCTTTAAACCTTCTTGGATTACCAACTCTAATAATATTACGAATAGATTGGCTGATCCCGACTGGGAAGGAATCGATGGTAAAGGAAATTATGATTTTGCAGTATATTGTTGCATTATTTATAATCTCCAAGTAACATTATTGAACTGTCTCAAAAATTATGCCTTTAAACACTTAAAAACCATTAGTCTAGATCGATTTTATTTTCCTACCGCAACATACAGTCTAGCAAATTTGAAAAAAGATAAATATAAAACTGCAATAAATGAAATTATAAATGAGATTATTACATAATCAAATAAGAAGAATTATATTAAAAAGGTGAATGATATGACCGAAAGTGAAATTAAAATGGAAAATTTCCCAGTAGATATTGGGCTTGTTTATGAAGGCGAGCGGATTAGAGGTAAACAAATGCAAGTCGAATTGGGTGGACCTAAAAATACAGAAAAATTTGAACTTGTACAAGCACGTAAAATGAACGAGGTTAAAGATGGACAAATAAAAGTTATTGGACCTGATTTAAAAGATATGGAAATAGGAAAATCATATTCTATCGGAATACTTGTCGAAGTAGCTGGGGCTAAAGTTGAAAAGGACCTTGAAGCTGTTTTGGAACGAAGAATCCATGAATTCAGTAATTTCGTCGAAGGAATGATGCATCTTAATCAAAGATATGATATCTGGATGCGTCTTTCTAAGCAATCTTTTAAGAAAGGGTTTAATACCCTAAAATGGCTTGGTCAAGCTTTGATACACTTATTTAGATCGAGTTTTGAAAAAGTTATTGAAAAGATCCAAGTCACTATCATAACTGATCCAAAGGAAATTAAACCATGGTATGATAAAGCAATAGACATATATAAAGAGAGAGATGAAAGAACTCGTACTATTTCTGATGATGACGTAGATGAATTCTATGGTTGTGTTCTTTGTAGTAGTTTTGCACCTGCCCATGTTTGTACTATCACACCAGGAAGAATCGCATTATGTGGTTCAATTAGTTGGTTTGATGCAAGAGCTGCTGCAAAAGTTGATCCAAAAGGTCCAAATTTCTTGATTGAAAAAGGAGAATTACTAGATCCTCTCAAAGGAGAATATAGCGGGATAAACGAAGCTGCAAAGAAAAAATCTCTTGGTGAAATTGAACGAGTTCATCTCCATACGATTCTTAGCCCTTATAATCATACATCTTGTGGATGTTTTGAGGGTATTGCATATTTCATACCAGAGGTTGATGGAATAGGTATAGTAGACCGTAATTTTAAAGGAACTACTGTAAATGGTCTTCCATTCTCTACGATGGCAAATTCGACTGGTGGTGGCAAACAAGTTGAAGGTTTCGTCGGAATAGGGAAACCTTATATGCTTTCTGATAAATTCTTTCAAGCCGATGGCGGCTGGGATAGAGTTGTCTGGATCTCAAAAGCTTGGAAAGACTATGCCATCGAGAAAAATGCCATTCCTGCTAAAAATGTGGATATGATTGCCACTGAAGCTGATGCAACAGACTTAGATTCTTTAAAAGATTTTCTTAGATCAAAAAATCACCCAGTTGTTAAGAATTGGGTTGAAGAAGAAGAAGAGGATGAAGACGAAGTAGTTACTCCTGCGATGGTTCCTACTGGTGTTCAGATGCCTATGGGAGTCCCTATGGCTCCTGCTGCAACTGGTGGATGGAAAATTATCCTCAAAGGTGCACGAATTACTGCTGAGGAGCTAATCATCAAAAGGATCGAGCCCAAGAAGAAAAAGAAATAGCCGGTAGTTTCTATGGAAGAATTTACGGAGTTATTCGAAGAAATACTTGCAGAATCCGATGAAGTTATCTTTAAGAAACTCATAATTCACGCTGATGCAGTCGAACTTGAGGTAACAGGTGAAGGGGCTGGAGAGCTTCCTACCGACCTCTTACTTAGTTTAATAACAAGTCAAGAAAAAAAATAAAGAAGTATGGAAATTATGGAAGATCCACAAAAAAAGGTTTTAGAAATTTTTAAAGATGCTGAAGAAATTTCTTTTAAAGATATATCTATAGACGCAGATCAAATAGGTTTCGAAGTTAGATCTGGAAGTGGAGAAATTTTGCCACAAATTCCTATAAGAATACAATATATTAATCAAATATATTCTGGATTCTTACTAAAGAATATATTAAATTCAAAAAATAAAAAGGATGTTTGAAAAATATGGAAGATCTCCCAAAAAGATTGAGAGAATTATTTAAAGATGCAGAAGAGATTAAATTAAAGGACGTTTTCATAGATGCAGAGCAAATTGGGTTTGAAATTAAAATGGGTGGAGGTGGAGTACCACCACAAGTTCCTGTAACACTACAAATCGGGACCCAAACATTTTCTGGTATGTTATTACAAACTATGGCTGGAATGCCTGGGGCACAAGCTCTTGTTCCATCTATTCTCAAAACAATGGTTTATCAAAAAGCAGCATTTGAATCACCAGCAGAAAAATATGTTGGAGAAGTTGCAACAGTAGAATTTAGCAGATCTGGTCGCGGTGGACAAGTAGTAAAACTTGGTGGAGAAAAAGCACCTCCATTTTATAATTTTGAGGCCTCAATCCCTAATCCACCTGTAGTCACTGCCGATGTTTTTGATATTCCTATACATACAAAAAAACGTGAAACATTTTTACGTTTAGCAAAACCTGTAAAAATGCATTATTTAGATCCAGATGTTAGTGAAAGCCCAGCAGAATGGGCCAAATTGGCAGTTGATAAATATGGAGCACAAATGGTAACAATGCATAATATCGCAACAGACCCAACGATCCCAGAAAAATTAGGGGGAAAAAAATCCTCAAAGTGGGCTGCAAAAAATTTAGAAGATGTAATGCAAGCAGTTAAAGTCCCAATAGTTATTGGTGGTTCAGGTAATAAAGTAATGGACATTGAAGTCTTCGAAAAATGTGCAGAAGTATCAGAAGCTGAACGCTTCATGTTAAGTTCTGCTGAAGAAGATACATTTAAAAAGATTATACCAATTGCTAAAAAATATGACCATAATGTTCTTGCGTTTACTTCACTTGATTTAAATGCAGCAAAGAAGTTGAATCAAGAAATAATAGAAATGGGTTTTTCCAAAGACCATATTGTTATCGATCCAACGACAGCTCCACTTGGTTATGGCTGGCAATTTAGCTTTAGTATCTATCAACGAATCAGATTGGCAGCTTTAAAAGGTGAGGAAAACCTTCAATGCCCCATTAGTGGAGGAACAACTAATGCATGGGGTGCTAGAGAGGCATTTCTATCCCAGAAAAAGAAGCCAGAATGGGGACCTGTTGAATATCGTGGACCGTTGTGGGAAATTATTACAGCATTTGGATTATGTCTAGCAGGTTTAGATATAGCTATGATGTTACATCCAGGAGCTATCAAATCGTTTAAAGATATAATTCAAGATTTGACTTCAACTTCTAAAGCAAAAAAACCTATATTAACTGACTGGATTAAAATGGAGGTCTAATAAACTATGCCTAAAGTATCACCTATTCAAGTTATTAAATATTTACCATCTACTAATTGCGGAGAGTGCGGTGAAGAAACATGTATGGCATTTACTGTAAAATTACTCGATCATGAAGTAAAAATTGAAGATTGCAAGCCAATAATTAGAGAAACAAAATATGCAAAAAAGCTTGAAAACCTAAAGGAATTAGTAACACCACCCATTCGATTAATAACTATTGGAGTTGGAGATAATGCTGTTGAAGTTGGTGGAGAAGAAGTACTTTACCGTCATGAACTTACTTATTATAATAGAACGCCTATTTTCATCGATGTTGCAGACGATAATGAGGCAGAACTGATAAGAAAAGTAAAATACGTTAAAGATTTTACTGTTTATAGATTAGGTCAAAATTTTTATCTACAAGGTATTGCTTTAAGAAGTAGATCAAATGATCCAGCTACCTTTTCGAACGCTGTAAAAAAATGCTTAGCAGCAGCTGATTTACCTCTTATTTTATGCTCACTTAATTCAGCTGTCCTAAATGCTGGTTTAAAAGCTGCCAAGGGAAAAAATCCTCTTATATATGCAGCAACTAAAGACAATTGGGAAGAAGTTGGTAAACTTGCACTCGAACATAACTGCGGAATTGTGGTCTTTTCAGAAGATTTGAATGAATTGAAAAGTATAGCCAAGAGTCTAAAGGCAGCGGGTATTGAAAAAATTGCTCTTGATCCCGGAACTTGCGCTGGAGAAGGGCTTGCAGCAGATACTTTAAATAAACAACTCATGCTTAAGAAAGCTGCAATTCATAAAGGTGATAAAGATGTCGGCTGGCCAACAGTGGGAGTCACTGCAACTGTATGGATAGGAAAGAAAAAAGATATGTCAGAAGGCGAGCGTATTGAATTAGCATACGAAGAAGGTAAACTAGCCTCTATGCTAGTATCAAATGCTTGTAACCTACTCATCCAACATACCGAAGATGTTTGGTTTCAATTGGCTATGTTAGTTGTAAAAGATAATATATATGCTGATCCTCGTATAAATCCTGCAGTTGATGCCAAATTATATGTAATAGGCTCTCCTGGACCGAAGGATCCTGTATTCATGACTTCAAATTATACAATGACATACTTTACCGTTGAGTCGGATTTAAAAGATATGAAAATCAATGCTTGGCTCCTTGTTGTTGACACCGAAGGTATTTCAGTAGAATCTTCTGTCGCAGGAGGTCAAATGAATGCAGGAAAAGTTACCGAAGCTATCAAAGAAACAGGACTAGAAGATAAAGTAGAACATAGAATTATAATAATACCAGGCCTTGCAGCCCGTATTTCCGGCGAGCTTGAGAGTCTTTCAAATTGGAAAGTTCTTGTAGGACCTCGTGATTCCTCAGGAATTCCCGATTTAATGAAAAAATATTGGGATCTCGATAAATTAATGAAAAAATGGAAGGATATGCAAGAATAAAACCCCTTTTTTTATTTTATTTTAAATTCCTTTAAAATATTATTTAATTTTCTAATTTTACTAATTTTAATGTCGTAAAATACATTTATTCGTAAATATTTCTTATTTTAATAGATATTACATTTATAAAAAAATTAATAATTCATTAAAATTATATTTCGAATATAAAATCAAATTAAATAAAAAGAGTAAGAAGGTAAAAAAATGGCTATTGATTGGTGGTATTCTGTACAATTTTATTCTAATAAAATATTTGGGACTTCTATTATTAACCCAGTACAACTAATTACGCTTGTTTCAATATCGGTAAGTGGGATATTTTTAATTGGGATAATTAATGCATTATATACTAACTATAAAAAGAATAAATTGATAGAAACTTTATTATTTTTAGTGGGTATGATATGCTTAATAATCGCTGCTGTTTTTGGAATCTTAGTGAGCTTTGCATATAGAGATTGGGGTTTAAGAGGGCTCGGAGATCTTTTTTCAATATGTATGAATATTTTAGTTCTGAGTTGTATTATATTGGTTAATTTATTTTCAATTCGTGTGACTTTTCCAAAGAAATATAAATTTATATTAGCAATATTACTTATTCTTACAGCTATTTTGGTATATACTGGTCTTTGGGCAGCTCTTGAAGGATTTCCATATACCAGAGTCGTTGATTTTGTAGTTGTTTTTTCTTTAGAATTTATGTTAATACGTTTTTTTGGGCTATTACCATTTTCTATAATTCCAATATCGCTTTTCTTCTATTATGCCAAAAAAGTTCGAAATGAACAAAGAGCTCACAGTAACCGCTCCATCTGGTTGGGATTGGATATAATATGCTTTGCTACAGCCATTATGATCGCAAATGTTATCCCCAGATTTCAATTTATTCAAGTACTACTTGTTCCTGCCGCTATAATATTTTATGTTTGTTTTTCTATGCCAGATTGGTTTAAACGTAAAATTGGATGGATCGATTAATTCGCAGACTATTATTAATGGTAATTCATTTTAAAAATAAAATTCAATCAAAAAAAAAATTAATATTTGCAATAATTCATATTTAGAATATAATATCAAATTTAATTTGTAAGTGAGAAGGTAAAAAAAATGGCTGTTGATTGGCAGTATTCGCTACAATTTTATTTTAGTCAAATATTTAGCTCTTCTGGCCCATTCGATCTAATTACGCTTGTTTCATTATCTGTAAGTGGGATATTTTTAATTGGGATAATCCATGCTTTATATCTAAATTATAAAAAAAATAAATTAGTTGAAACTTTATTTTTTTTAGTTGGTATGATATGTTTAATAATTGGTGCTGTTTCTGCAATATTAGTTAGATTTTGTTATGAAAATTGGGGTTTAAGAGGGCTCGGAGATCTTTTATCAATAATTATGAGTATTATCATTCTAATTTGTATTGTATTGGTTAATTTATTTTCAATTCGTGTGACTTTTCCAAGGAGATATAAAATTTTATTAGCGATATTACTTGTTCTATCAACTTTTATGGTATTTACTGGTGTTTGGGCAACTGTTCAAGGACCTCCACATAGCAGAGTTATTGATTTTGGACTTGTTTTTTCTTTAGAATTTATGTTAATACGTTTTTTTGGTCTTGTACCATTTTCTGTAATTCCAATATCGCTTTTCTTCTATTATGCTAAAAAAGTGCGAGAAGAACAAAGAGCTCACAGTAACCGCTCCATCTGGTTGGGACTGGGTATATTGTGTTTTGCTACAACCATTCTGGTTGCAACAGCTAACCCCACGTTCCAAGTTATCCAAGTACTATATGTACCAGCCGCAATTATATTTTACGTCTGTTTTTCTATGCCAAATTGGTTTAAACGTAAAATTGGATGGATCGATTAATTCGCAGACTAGTATTAATGGTAATTCATTTAAAAAATAAAATTCATTTAAAAAAAAATTAATATTTGCTATAATGTTATATTATATAATATAATTTCAAAATTAATTTTTGAGTGAGAAGGTAAAAAAAATGGCTGTTGATTGGCAGTATTCGCTACAATTTTATTTTAGTCAAATATTTAGCTCTTCTAGCCCATTCGATCTAATTACGCTTGTTTCATTATCTGTAAGTGGGATTTTTTTAATTGGGATAATCCATGCATTATATACAAATTATAAAAAAAATAAATTGATTGAAACTTTATTCTTTTTATTAGGCATGATGTGTTTAATAATCGCCGCTGTTTTTGCAATCTTAGTAAGATTTTCTCTTGCAAATTGGGGTTTGCTAGGACTCGGAATTTTTTTCACAATAATTACAAATATGTTCGCCCTAATTTGTATTCTATTGGTTAATTTATTTTCAATTCGTGTGACATTTCCAACGAGATACAAAATTGTATTAGTTATATTACTTGTTATATCGGCTATTCTGATATATACTGGTCTTTGGGCAGCTCTTCAAGGACCTCCATATACCATGGTCATTGATTTTATAGTTTTCTTTTCTTTAGAAATTATGTTAATACGTTTTTTTGGTCTCTTACCATTTTCTATAATTCCGATATCGCTCTTCTTCTATTATGCTAAAAAAGTTCGAGAAGAAAAAAGAGCTCACAGTAACCGCTCCATCTGGTTGGGACTGGGTATATTGTGTTTTTCTATAGCCGTTCTGGTTGGATCAGCTAACCCCAGATTCCAAGTTATCCAAGTACTATATGTACCAGCCGCTATTATTTTTTACGTCTGTTTTTCTATGCCAGATTGGTTTAAACGTAGGATTGGCTGGGCTGATTAACCTATATTTAATTTTTTTATCCAATTACACTTCAAATCCCTTTTTTGACAATTTATATTATTTTTCATATGGTCTATATTCATTTTTAATAAGTCCACATTTTAAGTAATACAAAGTCCTTATCTAGTAGATTTAATTTGATGTGAAAAATTGATTCGAAGTGGAATTACCGATCTTCGGTTACATGGAGGACACGCACCTCACTGGCTTCTAACAAGGATGATAAAGCTTTCATCTGCAATTCTTAAAATTATTCACGAAGAATTTGGTTCTGAAGAAATTTTACAACGTCTTGCGAATCCGCTTTGGTTTCAAGCATTATCCTGTGTTACAGGTATGGACTGGAATTCCTCGGGAACTACTACAGTTCTATGTGGGGTTTTGAAATCTGTTCTTAATACTGAATATGGTGTATTAGAGGCTGGAGGAAAAGGTAAACGTAGTTTAAAAACATCAGAAGATTTGAATGAAATTTCAAAAAAATTTGATTTTTCAGAAGAATTTTTGAGTAAATTGCAGTATTTTAGCAAAATTGTGGCTAAAGTAGATAATTCTGTAGTACAAGATGGTTATAATTTATATATTCATACATTTTTTGTAAATGAAAAAGGCAACTGGACCATCGTTCAACAAGGTCTGAATTCAGATAATAGAATGTCCCGTAGATATCATTGGTATTCTAATAATGTCACGGATTTCATCAATGAACCAGAAGAAGAAATTTTGAGCCAGATTAAACATCAAAATGTATTGGATTTGACATACAGGCAAAATGAAGAAATTCGCCAAACTACATTAGATTTAATTAAAGAAAAACCTCAAAAGACATTAAATCTTTTTAATTCCATTCAATTACGTTCTAAATTAGGGCAAACAACATTATCAGCTTATTTTGAAGCAGGGCAGATGCTCCCAAAATTTAAATATTATTATAAACTTATGCCTCGTCGAATTAAATGGAAAGTTTTAAAAAAATTATACGAATTTCAACCACGAAATTATGAAGAATTTGTTGCTACAAAAGGGGTTGGTCCTGGAATGATTCGAGGCTTATCATTTGTTTCTTCTGTAATTTTTGATAAAGAGATTAAATTCCGAGATCCAGTTAAATATGCTCTTGCTTTTGGCGGAAAAGATGGCGAACCTTATCCCATCGATAGAAGAGAGATGGATAATTCAATAAATTATTTAGAATCAGTAATATTAGATTTAAAATTAAAGAAAAAGGAAAAACTTACTGCCCTAAAAGGGTTGAAAAGATTTAGTTCGTATTTTTTAGAAACATAGATGTGCTCCAAAACCAAAAATTTAAAATATATTTAAATCTAATAAAAACGAAACGAAACTTACTTTAAGATGTAATCAGAATGGAACCTACACATAGATTTAAGATCATCTTGTATGGCAATTCGGCAGTAGGAAAAACCTCTATAGTTAATAGGTATGTTAATAATAAGTTTGAAGACGATTATATTTCTACTTTAGGCTATAATGTGCTAGAAAAAATAATAGAATTGGGGAAGGATAAAATCTCTTTCTTAATTTTTGATATAGGTGGACAAGAAAAGTTTACAGAATTAAGAAAACAATACTCAAAAGGGGCAAATGCTGCATTAATAATGTATGATATTACAGATAGGGATTCTTTTAATAATGTAAGAAATTGGTATAATGATTTAATCGAGTTCACTGACAACGCTCGATTTATTTTGATTGCAAATAAAATTGATTTAGAGGATCAAAGACAAGTTTCAACACAAGAGGGAGAAGAGTTAGCAAAAGAAATATTCGCAGAGGGCTTTTTTGAAACATCAGCAAAGGAAAATATAGAGGTCGATAATACTTTTTTAACCTTTGCTAAAATACTTATAAGTTAAAAATGCGTTCTTATTTTATATTTTAAATTTTGCAATTTTTATTATTTATTTCACATTAAATCCCAATTATAAATTCTCATCAAATTTTTAAAAAATAAAAACCAATATTAGTCTGAGTTTAAAACATCCAATTTCATTTGTTAAAAACTAGAAATCAACAAAATTTTCAGGATAAATAAAAATGAGTGCTTCATATAAATTCAAATTAGTACTTTTTGGTAATGCAGCGGTAGGTAAAACATCCCTAGTCGAACGATATATTAATAATAGGTTTGAAGGCCAATATTTATCAACTTTAGGATATAATGTTTATGAAAAAAAGATTGATATTAGTGAAACTGGAGAAATTTCTGTGACCTTCGTTATTTTTGATATTGGAGGTCAGGAGCAATTTAAAGAGTTAAGAAAAAAATATGCTGCAGGTGCTCAAGCTGCATTATTAGTATATTCTATTATTGATAGAGATTCTTTTGAAAATATACCAAATTGGCACAGCGATTTAAAAGCATTCACAGATAATGCTCACTTTATTATAGTAGGGAATAAACTTGATTTAGAAGATAGCAGACAAGTTGTCAAAGAAGAGGGGGAAAGTTTAGCACAAATGTTACAAGCAGACGGTTTTTTTGAAACTTCTGCAAAAGCCGATGTAATGATTAATGAAACATTCTACAGCTTTGCCAAAATAATATTAGATAAATCATTTATTTAAGCACAAAAATTCCTGAGTTAAACTAGTAGCTAACCTGTCCTTACTTAGAAAATTTTAATTTATAAGGTAAAGAATCGTTTAATTATAGGCTTAACTATTTGAAATTGGGTTAAATTTCCATCCCAAGTGGGTAAATAGGTCTCATATAGTGTTTCTAGATAATCTATCAATTTCTTTAATTTTGTTTTATAAATGTCCAATGCTTCATCCACGATAATTGCAGCTATGAGATAGTTCCCGTATTGAAATATAATTTTTACATCCTTATAGTCCATGATTCTTAATTTTTGCTTGCTTTGTACAATCTCTGCTATTAATTGATTTATACCTGTTAACCCGCCAGCTATTAATTTGGGTAAATCTTTAAATTCTTCGATTCCGGTCAAATCTTTTTGGAAATTATAATCCGCGATATATTCTCCCGATTTATACATTAAGAATACTTTTTTCATTTTTTTTGGCCATTCAAACTCAGTTAGACTGGGTAATCCCACAAATAAAAGTGATATTAAGCTTATTCCAATTATGATTAAAAAATCTCCAATAAATCTAGCAAAGGGACCAAATGATTCTACAACAATATCAGTAATTAAAAAATAACCAGATATCCAGATGCAAATACCGACTAGAAAACCGTAAATATTTAATCTCCATTTTTCTTTTATTTTAGAAGTGAATTTTATGATGTAGATTATTAAAAGTAATACAAATGGTAAATTGGTTAAAACAGCTAAAGTTTCAGGTGAAACTATTAAAGCAAATGTATCAACTATGAGGAGACATAATAAAATGGTTAAAATTATTGAGAAAATATGATTTTTTTGCTGAATTTCACGTTCTGCATTATAAGAAAAAAATAGTGCTCCAAGTCCTAATGTGACATAGCCAAAATCAATATATATTTGGCGAACGTATGATAATGGAGCGTATGATAATGGAGAAAAGAAATCGCTAATCATAAAAAATATTACATTGCCTGTATAGGTTAAGAAAAAAATTCCCCACGCCCTAATCATGTAATTTTTTTCTCTCTCCTCTTTAATAAATCTATAAAAAAATAAAATTCCATATTGTAACGTTAAGAGAAAAATAATTCCTTCTAATATCAAAAGTGGTTCTCGAAATAAACCCTCTATCGGAAAGATTGATTCTCTTAATAAAGGTGGAATTCTTTCAATTGGGATTTGTAACAATTTGTTTCACCTATTAATTAATATTATGCTTATAAATTATTTAAGTTTCAAAATTTTGTTGAATTATAGTTTCTAATAATGTGAATGCGGATAGATTTCCATCCCATGATGAAAGCACATCTTGATAAAGGTTTTCAATATCTTTAGTAAGATTTTTTAATTTGTTTTTTAGAATCTCAAGCACTTCATCAACGATTAATACGTTGACAATATTATGACCATAATCAAACATAATTTTTACATCTCCATGGTCTACTATCTCAAGATGTTCTTTGCTTTGAATTAAATTTGAAACCATTTGTGTTATGGTAGTTAAACCTCCCGCATAGAGAGCACCTTTTAAACCTTTTCCCCCTGGTTCTTTTTCTTTTTCAAAAGAATATTCGTACATCGCTCGCCCAGAATCATGCATTACAAATAATCTTTTTATTTTTTCGAGATAATCAATTTCAGAAAGTCGAGGTAGTCCGATAAAGAATAGAGTGATCAAACTCATTCCAATTACAATAAAAATATCACCTAATAAACGAAATTCAATCCCTAAAATATTCATTCCTAAATCCGATATACCCACCCACCCTAAAATTGTTAAGACTGCTCCTATAATAAAGCCATAAATATTTAATTTCCAAGTTTGTCTGATTTTGGAGAGGTATTTATTTCCATAAATAATTAAAAGGACCAAAAATAGACCCCAAAAAATCATGGCAATCGGTGTTGAAATAATTAAATTGAAAATAAGATTAATAATTAAAAAGGATGATAAACTCAAAATAATTATTGTAATTAAATGATTTTCTGATTGATTTTCTTTTTCTATATTAAAAGATAAGAAGGCTTGACCAGTTCCTATAAAAATATAACTAAAATTTAAGAGAAATGGGCGATCATTAATAGAAACATAGAAATCACTAAAAATGAGAAGGACATATGTAGCTGCTAGGCAAAAAAATAATACTGTCCAAGCTAAATGCATATTATATTTAACCCGTTTTTGTTTCAAGAATCGATTCAAAAATATAATTCCAAATTGAAGGTTTAAAACCACAATAATCATTTCAACAATTAAAAAAATCTCTCGAAACTCACCTTGGATTGGAAATTGAATCAATTTAGTTTTCTCCTTTAATACTCAGTTAGGTTGAATATTTTTAGAATATAATTTATTTATCAAATTAAAAGATTATTATTTTCTATATTATTCTAATTAGTAAAAAAAAGTTAATGTGAGTTAAATAAAATGCGAAAAGAAATCCCCTCTGGAAGTGGCGAAAGTTATTGTTTTGTGTGTGGCCAAAATAACCCTATCGGTTTAAAACTAAAATTCTTTAAAGAGGACAATTCCTGTATAGTTACAGAATTCACCCCTAAAAAGGAACATTGTGGATGGGAACAATTAGTCCATGGAGGTATAATTTGCTCGGTGATGGATGAAGCAATGAGTTGGACCGTTTTACATATAGCAAATTTAGCTGGTGTAACAAAAGAGCTGAATGTTAAGTTTAAAAGACCGATTTTTATTAACGAGGGAATTACTATTAGGTCCCAAGTGAAAAATGAGAATAAAAAGGAAGTTCGACTCTTTTCAGAAGTTATCAACAAGGAGGGGGTTATTTGTGCTGTTGGTGAAGGTGTTTATGCAATACTTAACAAAGACAGAATGAAAAAAATATCCAGGTAAATATTTATTACAGGGAATTAATTTCACTATTAATATCAAGAAAAAATTAATTTAAAGCAATTATCCGAGCATTTCTAAAATACTTTATTAAAGAAATAGATAAAACATCTTAAATCGATTGAATTATTCTTACTATCATAGTTTTTTTAAAAAATATATATTCATATATTCTTTTTGGCTCTTTTTTAATTTTTGTTAAGAAAATTGAATAATTTACTAGATTCATAAAATCATTAAACAGTTATTAATTTTAGGAAAAAGTGGTCATTTCAGAAATTTCTGAATTTTCCGAAAGATTTATATAATTCATCAAATGATCAATATTTGGTGATCTTGTGTCCAAAGAAAAAAAAGCAAATAAAGTAACAATTCCTTGTTTTGATCCTTGTTGTTGTAAGTTAAATACGGTAGAAGTAGATAAGAGGGGTCAAATATTACTTCCAAAGAAAACGAGAGAAGAACTTAATATAGAGCCAGGCGATACGTTCGTTTTGTTTAGTGGAGTATTCGGAGGGGATATATGTTGTATGTTATTATTAAGAGAAGAACAATATTCAGAAAAAAAGTCAGAAAACCCACCAAAGTCTATTTTGAATTGGTTGGTATCGGAACAATTAGGATGGTGTAAAATAAAAAAAGAGGATGAGGAGAAAAAATCTATTTGAATAACATATGAGGTGAATTGAATGAGTGAAGATGAAAAAATGAAAAAAGCTAAGGAATTATATGAGAAATATTTTAAAGATTTTAAAAATATAAGCTCTTGCTGTGGACCAGTGACTACATGCTGTGGACCCACTGCTAATGTAGAAACTGAAAAGATTAAACATGAAAAAATACATAAAATGAAAGACGATGAAATAAGGTCTATGGTTAGGGATAGCTATACAAAAACTGCAAAAGGAAAGAGCAGATCTAATGTTTCATCTTGTTGTGGAACTGAACAAATAGCAGAAGAACTCAGTAAAAAAATTGGATACTCTGAGGAAGAACTTAAATCAGTCCCTGAAGGTGCAAACCTTGGGTTAGGTTGTGGAAACCCCACTGCTTTAGCGTCTTTAAAAGAAGGTGAAATTGTACTCGATTTAGGATCAGGTGCAGGTTTTGATAGTTTTCTTGCGGCTAATAAAGTTGGAAAGTCAGGAAAAGTCATTGGAGTAGATATGACACCAGAAATGCTTGATAATGCAAAAAAACATGCCATAAAAGGCAATTATGAAAATGTAGAATTTCGACTTGGTGAAATTGAACATTTACCAGTAGCCGATAATTCAGTTGATGTTATAATTTCAAATTGTGTTATAAATCTCTCTCCAAATAAGGATAGTGTTTTTAAAGAAGCTTTTAGGGTTTTAAAACCGGGGGGCAGAATTATGATTTCAGATATTGTGCTATTGAAAGAACTCCCTGATTTCATAAGAAATTCCATAGAGGCTTATGTTGGTTGTGTTGCTGGTGCTATATTAAAAAATGAGTATCTTGATGCTATAAAAAATGCTGGTTTTAAAGATGTCAAAATAAGAAATGAGGCTACTTTTCCAATCGACTTTATAACAAACGATCCAATTGTAACTGAAATTATTAAACAATTAGGCATCTCAGAAGAAACTCTAAAAGAATATGCAGGTATAGTCTCCAGTATTAAAGTCGAAGGTTATAAATAGGATGAAAAAAGTTTCTTCTAAATTCCCCAAATGCTCTTTTTTAAAGGATTTAAAAATTGTACCTAAACAATTTTTCCCTTCATCTTTTTTAGATGAATTCAATGAAGAGGAGAATTACAAATTATTTGAAGAAAAAATCGAAAAATTTGGTTCACTAATCCTAACTGCATTTAATATTAGCAATAATTTACTTTATTTAGCTGCTCAATGTCAAAATCAACCATCTTTTAATATTGTTTATTCCAATTTAGAGAAAACTGAACAAAAAATTTCCGAAAATTTCCCTGAAATACCTATACTCCAAAATTTCCAACATTGGAAAGAATTATTATTAAAAAATTTTAGAGAAAATCAAATTATTGACGAAAAAACAGCTGCTGACCTTGAATTTGAAATTATAAATTGGTTAAAAGAAATAAATTCAATCCTTCAAATAAATATTACAATTTTCCATGATACATGTCCAGACTATTCTAAATTTAAACTAATAAATGAAGAATTGAATAGATTATCTAAAAATATTGTTGGACTTGAACAAAGTTATTCAACAAGAATTATTCAACAGATTATAATTGCCAAAAAACAATCTGGTCTGACAATTTATGAAGAAAAATTTGTACCTCATGCTAATCTTAATCCTTTTTTAATTGGTGGCTTTTTAAGTGCAATATCTAGTTTCGGAAGCGAATTATCAAATAGAGAATCTTCAATGAAAAAGTTAACTTATGATAATTTCGAAATTGAAATTGCAAATGGTAAATTACTTCGCGTAGCTTTGATATTGCTAGGAAAAAGTAATAATTATATATCAGAGGGACTTTTAAAAATAATTAAAGAATTTGAGAATAATTTTTCAGAAGAGCTGAAAGATTGGAAGGGAGAGATATTACCTTTTAATAAAGGATCTAGTCTAATCAGGAAAATTTTTCCAGATTTAAAAAACGATTCGATTCCTACAAAGGAAATGAGTACTTCTTTGCTTTTCACTCCAAAAAGTAATAAATTATCTACTTAATTTTCGAATTTTGTGGGCAAAATAATAAAAAATAGCAAATTAAGAGTATTATTCTTATGTGGAAGTAATTCATGACGAAGTCAAATGAGTGAGGGGTTCGTGAATAATTTATGGCATAAATAAATTTTCGTATTTTGATTATATTTACTCAGTTTTCTTTAAGTTTAAACATTCTATTTTAATATATGATGATAGAAATTTATTGAAAAAATTTAATATTTATAACTAAAGTTGGCGATTAAAATGGAAGAATTAGATGAAGTTGATGTTAAAATTTTAAAGAGATTAGAAGAGGACGGTAGAATGTCATTTAATTTAATTGCTAATGAACTGGATGTAAGTCCTCCCACTGTAAAATATAGAATAGATAAGTTAAAAAAACGTGGTTTTATAAAAAAATTTTCAGTAATTTATGATCTTGATAAATTTAAGAAAGGATACTTTATTTTTATACTAGCTGAAACAAAATTTCAAAAATTAAATGAAATTGTAGAAGAATTGGAAAAAATCGACAACATACAAGAAATTTATACTAGTTTAGATAAAAATAATCTAATTTTAAAATTATTTGTTGAAGATAATGAAGAATTAAATCATTTTATTACTACAAAATTATCACAATTTAAGGATATTGAAAAATTTCAAGCTATTTCTATTCTGAAGACAATAAAAAGGGACGAAAACCCTAGTGTTTTGCGACCAGGTTTTGGTTTTAAAATTGCATGTGATTATTGTCACGCTGAAATAAAGGGCACACCTGTGAAAGCTACTGTAGATAAAGAAGATTACTATTTTTGCTGTAACACTTGCAAAAAAGTATTTTTGGAACGATTTGAAAAATCTCAAAAAAAATAATTAGGATATTTAACTAATAGTAAGCAATCTCATAAAAAAAAAGAAGAATAAAGAAAAAAGTTAAGCTTTGTATTCCATAGGTTCTCCGTGGTGTTCTGGAAAATCTTGTTTTCCGCATCCTGGTCCCATCCAACAGACTAAACAATTTTTACCTTCTATTACTTCGGGATGCATTGGTTTTCCACAATGCATAGGGACGTCAGTTTCTTCTCCACATGTCTTACATTTTAAATTTGGTTTTCCCATTTCTTCTTCACCTCTTTCTGGTTTTTTCAAATCTATAATCTCTTCATCTTTTCCTTCAATATATTTTTCAGGATTGTTTTTAAATTCCATCTCACAAGACGAATGGCAGAAATAATATTTTTTACCTTGATATTCATATTCAATAGATTCATTTGGATTTATTTTCATTCCGCATACGGGATCAATAACTAGCTCTTCGGATTCTGATATTTCTTCTTTTTGTTTATACATCAATTTAGGATCTATATGTTTAAAATCCGCATATTTCTCAGGATTGCGTTTGAACTCTGTTTCACAAGAAGTATTGCAGAAGTAATATTTTTTACCTTTGTATTCATATTCAATTGATTGGCTAGGAATTATATCCATACCGCAAATTGGATCAGTTACTGTTTCTTCAACCAATAATTTTTCTTCTTGAATTTGTTGCTCTGTCCTTGGATCATATCTTTTTAAAAATAGCGCATTCGTAACCACAGAAACGGAACTTGATGCCATAAACACGGCTGCTAAATATGGCGGTAAGAAGTAACCAGTTATAGCATACAATGCACCGGCAGCTAAGGGAATTCCAATAAGATTATAAATGAACGCCCAAAATAGATTTGTAATCATTTTTTTGTATGTCTTTTTTGATAAACTTATCGCTGAAACTACATTCCTTAAATCTCCTCTCATCAGCACGATATCTGCGGTTTCAATTGCAATATCTGTTCCAGACCCTATAGCAATACCGACATCGGCTTGTGCTAAAGCAGGAGCGTCGTTGATACCATCACCTACCATCGCAACTACATTATCTTTCTTTAAATCTTGTACAGATTTAACAGTTTCCGCCTTTTCATTAGGTAAGACTTCCGCGAGAATATGTTTCTCGTCAATTGCTAATTGTTTTCCGATATTTAAAGCCGTTTTTTTATTGTCCCCAGTAAGCATATATATGCTTATGTTCATATCTTTTAACTTATTGAGAGCATAAAGCGCTTGATCCTTTATTTTATCTGAAATTCCAATAATCCCCCGAATTTCATCATCTATACTAACTAATATTGTTGTAATTCCCAAATCTTGCATTTCTTTGAATTTATTGTCATATAATGTTAAGGAGATGTTGTTGTCACGCATTAGTTTTTCATTTCCTATTAATATATTATGACCACTAATAGTTGTTTGGATTCCTTTGCCAGGTATCGCATTAAATCCTTTAGGTTCTTCCAATTTAATTTGTTTTTGATTTGCTTCTTCAATAATAGCTCTCGCAAGAGAATGTTCTGAACCCATTTCTGCGCTTCCAGCATAAAACAGGATATCTTTTTCATCAAAACCCGTACTCTTTAAGTCCATTTCCGAATAAAGCATAGAAACTTTAGGTTTTCCCACAGTTAATGTGCCAGTTTTATCAAATATTATATTATTGACATTATTTATCGCTTCTAATGAATCTCCGCCTTTTACTAAAATTCCAATTTCAGCACCTTTTCCAGTCCCAACCATTACAGCCGTAGGAATGGCTAGACCGAGAGCACATGGACAGGCAATAACAACAACAGAAGTAAAGACTAATAATGATGTTTCAAAGCCAATTGTAGTAAAAAAAGTCCAAAATATAAACGAAGCAACAGCGATTGCAATTACCATTGGTACAAAGTAATTACTTACTCTATCTGCTAATTCTTGTTTTGCAGCTTTCTTACTCTGAGCATCCTTTACAAAATCTATTATTTGAAACAGTAATGTATCCTTTCCAACCTTCTCAGCAGTTATTTTAATTAATCCTGTCTGATTAACTGTTGCTCCAATCACCTCATCGTCAACTGTTTTTTTAGCATATACGCTCTCTCCAGTGATCATAGACTCATCAATTTTTGTTTTACCTTCAATAATCTTTCCATCTATAGGAATTTTTGTTCCCGGTTTCACTATTAGCACATCCCCGACCTCTATTTCTTCAATTGGAATTTCAATTTCCTCACCATCTTTTAAGACTATAGCAGTCTTTGCCTGCAATCCAATTAATTTTTTAATTGATTCTGAGGTTTGACCTTTTGTTTTATGTTCGAGATATTTACCTAATAGTAAAAATGATAAAATCATACTCATAGCTTCATACATTGTTTTTCCTTGGATGAAAAATGTAACCAAAATAGAGTATATCAATGACGTTCCTGTTCCTAAAGCAACTAAAACATCCATATTTGTGGTTTTATTTTTAAGAGATTTATACGCACCAATAAGAAAAAAAGATCCTCCAATAGCAAAATTGATAATACTTAGAAAGAATAAAATAAGCATTATTGGAAAGGGATCTGCTGCAACTGGAAGGATAAACCAACTTATTGGAGTTATAATCACCGAAAAAATCGCTGAAGCTATAAATCTTTGTAATCTTCTTTTCTGTTCTTTTTGATGAGCTTCAAACTCTTTATCAATAACTCCAGCAGACTTTTCAACAGTATAGCCAAATTTCCGAATTTTTGTAATTAGTTTAGATTCACTAATTTCAAATTCATTGAATTCAAGGAAAATTTTCTTTGCTTTATAATTACCCCTAGTATCATAAACCCCTTTTAGATCTTTTACTTTATCTAATAAGGCATCAAAATCATTTTTTAAAATATCATCTATTACTTCAACATCAATCCTAGAAAGATTAGCACGATAGCCTAGATCTTTTATTGCTTCACGGAATTTTAAAAAATCGACTTGTTTTCGATTATATTCTACTGTAGCTTCCTCATTAGCGAAATTTACGACTGATGACTCAACTCCCACTAAAGATTTCAACTTGTTTTCAATTTTTAACGCACAACTAGCGCAGGTCATCCCGCCTAATTTGATAGCTACTTTTTCTTTTGCTTCACTTTCCATAGCATTACACCAAAATCGTTTTTAATTAATTCTTTGAAATATATGACAGTGATATATCCTTATTATATTTAATCCCTTTATAATCTAAAATTATTTTGGTTAAAAAAAAAAGAAAAAAAACATTTTTAATCTTGTTTTTTAAGAAAATTCTAAACTCAGATTTTATTTTTTAATTCTTAACAGATTTCATTGCTTAATTATTAACATACAGATTATAAGGTAAAATTTAATTTTCAAATATTTTCTGAATGAATTTACCAACTTTTGAAAAAATGCCTATATTTCCCGAGTAAGTTTCTAATTCTTCTTCGTAAAAATCTTCCACATCTTTAATTAATTGCACTAATTTATTCCTTAAAGTTATTAGATTTTCCTCTGTTATTAATGCAGCACTTAGATATTTTCCGTGTTCGAGCAAAATAGTCATTTCTTCCTGTTCAACAATTTTTACTTTTGTTTTATCTTTAGTAAGTTCTTGTATTAACGCAGAAATTCCGGTTAATCCTCCCGCTACTAAGTGAGGTTCGATTTCTTCTTCTGTTTTAAAAGGTTGGTCATAAATACAAGTCCCATTTGGCATGAACAAGTAAATATAATTGATCCTTTTATGCCAGTTCATTTCGGATTCTGTCTGTAAATCTGTTCTTTGCATCTCTTCGATATTTACCGAGGAGCTAATCTCAATTGGACATGAAGGGGCTGAAATGCCAACATTACTTGCAGAAATTGCTGGTTTTTCAATAACATTCAATGCAGAGGTAAGAATATCTTTCTCGTTATTAATCATTTCAAGATATTTTAAAATATCTTCTTTTTTTTGTTCATATCCCGCTTTTTTAAAGATAGTTAAGGCGTTATTGAGATATTTTGTTGCTATATTCAAAAATTGACTCTTTTTAGAATGATCAATCTCATAATCTACCTGAATTAAATGCCATATTCCATCAAAATAAGTAGAAGTTGCTAATGCCCATTGGGCATCTTGTTCGAAACCACCAATTCGATAATTCTTTGATGATTCCCTTAAATACATTTTTATTTTTTTATAATACTCAATCTTATCTTTCAGTTCGTTACTCTTATCAAATAGGCTTCCGCATTCAATAGCGGAACAATAAAGCGAATTTCCTAATGATAATTTTTTCATTCTACTTTCTTGGAAGATATTACTTGCTTTTTTAAATAAATCTGAAGCTATCGAATAAAGAGATGCTTTTTGTTCTGCATCTGCCCGTTCCATGTTTTCCCAAGCTTGACATAAATAAAATATTGCGGTTAATTCGTCCTTTTCCCTTTTTATTCTAAATTTTTGACATAAATTTTCAAAGAGAGAACCTGCTTTATTGTATAATTCTGCAGAAAGTAAATTATTTCCTTTTTTGCTTTCCAATCTTGCAGTTTCAATTTGATGACGTGCAGTACAATATCTCTCCCGAATTTCTGCCACTTTAATTAATTTTGAGATCCTATCTATATCTTCAGGGGATTTTTTAGTTCCCAAATAAGAATTGAGGGTTTGAATTGCTTCTACAAAATTTCCTTTAGAAACTAAATATGTTGCGGCAGCATCTTGATGTTTATTTTTTTTGCTTAAATCCTCTGCTTTCTCCAATATTGCCCATGCGGAATAAAAAGGAGATTCAAATCTATATTCGCGAAGATTATTTAATATACGACTTGCTTGTTCATAATTTAATTGGGCATCGTGATGATCTTCTTTGATGTGAAGGGATTTGGCAATCTCAATAAGATTCCAAGCTTTTATATAATTTTTTAATCTTTCAATTTTTTTACCATATTTTGTATAAGTAAGAGTCAATATTGCTTGATCAAATGAATCAATTGCTTTCTGGTAATTTTCTGCTGCAGAAAGAAAATTCCCCAACCGATCCTCAATTTTTGCGAGATTAATGTACCCAGATCCCATTAAATTAAAATATCCTTTATTTTTACAATATTCAATAGCATCTAAATAAGATAAGTAAGAATTTTTGAATATTTTCTCATCATTTTTTAACCTTCCTATTTCATAATAAATATCTCCAATTAAAAACAAATTTTCTATATGAAAAAAAGCAAAGACCATTTTTTTACTTTCTAATAAAAGATCTATTGCCTTTTGAAAATAATTAATCTTTTCTGACTCATTTAATGAATTTTTTGCTAATAAAATGCCAGTTCTAGAAATGCAGATTAAAGAAAAAAGATTCATATAGGTATTACTTAGTTTTCGAGTATCATAATTCAATATTTTTTCAAAAAATTTTGATGATATTTGTAAATGATTAGAACTTTCTTTTCTATCTTTTTTTAAATCTCCTAATATTGCATTTATTGCGGATATACCTACATTTATTGCTATATTATAAATTTTATAATTTGGATCATTCACTATGGAAATTTCTTTAGTCACTAGTCTAATTAAATCTAAAGATTTTTGGGCAAAATTAATACGTTGAATATCTGGAACAGAGCGACTAAGAGCAAGTGTCCAGAAAAAAAATACAGAAAATAACATTGTTTGTGAATGTACAGTTTTAGGAAAGTATAAAGAAAAGAAACCAATACTAAGATTTAAATCATCTAGAATATGTTTAAAATTTTTTGCAAAATAACCTGAAGATATTAATAATATTGACAGAGAAAATCGTGTGAAGTAATATAATGCTAATGATGGAGGAGCATTAATTTCTGGTAATAAAATTTCCCCTCGTTTAAGCCACTTTTGAGCTATTTTTAAATATTTTTTTTGTTCAAATTGATTATTTACAAAAACTGCAGCATAATTTTCGTTAAAAGAGGAGTTTATGGCATAAGCGGCAAATAAAATTTCTCTTTTATCTGTTTTTTCAAAAATCTTAATAAATTCCTCAATTCTTTCCATATTTTTAATTACAATTTGTTTAGAAATTAATTTTTCAATTGGAGAAAAGAATTGAATCCAAATCAGAGACTCTGAAATGCTTTTTAAAAGTTGATTGAGATAAATTTCAGAAAAATCTTGCTGATTTTTTATTTCTTCCTCTATTTTTATGATTAATTTGTCATATTCTAAAATATATTCATTCAAATTCATTTGTTCATCGATTCGGATGAGTTTTTCACCAATTAATAATTCCAAAGCTCTACTTTCTAAAATTTCTATTTTCACTGAATCTATAACATTACCTTTTTTGAAATTAATTAATTTTGCTTTATTGAAGCATTTTTTTGCAGATTCTAATAAAATTTCTTCTTTTCCTTCTTCAGGTCCCGATATATATTTCAATAAATTAATAAAACCTAAAGATGCGTTTATTTTTTCTTCATTTTTTAATTCATTAAATGCCTTATGTGCTTTTTGAAAACTTGAAATTGATAATTGAAAACTTTTTAGGACTGATTCTTTTGTTTTTTCAAAATCTGCAGCTATTTGATATATCTCCCCTAATTTATAATAGACTTTACCCTCAATTTCCTTTATTTTTTTATCTAAGCTAATTTTTTCTGCTTTTTTTAAAATTTCTATTACATTATTCCAATTATTTTTATGTTCTTCTTCTTCTGCTTGACGGAACAATTCATTAATTTGTTCTTGAATTTTCTTTTGTAATGAATCGGGTTGCAATTAACTCTCCCAGTTTATTTTTCTTCTTTATTTTGTGCCAGTTGAAATGATCAGAATTTTAAAAAAGATAGGGTTTACCCTCGACATTAAAAAGTAATAATTGATAATTTTAATTTAAATATTCAGTTTTAATATAATTGACGATTTTGTATTTTTAAAATTTCAAAAAATGGTTGTGTTGTTAAAATGCTGGATTCAAAGGTAGATATAGAACAAAGAATATCTAAAGTAGTTGAAAAAATAAAAAATATTGGAGGAGAAAAAGTAAGGTTCATTATATTATATGGTTCAGTTATAAAAAGAAAATTAACAAATCTATCTGATATTGATATTGCAGTTTTTTATGATGATGATAAGAAGGAACGATTTAAATTTAGAACTAAAATCCTTGGTAGAATTAGCAATGGTTTTGATATCCAAACTTTTCAGGACTTACCATTATATATCCAGAAAGATGTTATATCAACTGGAAGGGTTATTTATTTTTTTGATTATAAAGAAATATTCAAAATATATATGAAAACAATTAAAGAATTTGAGAATTTTAAACCACGCTTAGAATTATATTACACCAAACTCGGGGTTTAATCCTTGGAAAAATCAGATAGAATACGTATTTTTTCAAAACTAGATGAAATGATAAGATATATTGAAGAATTACGTGAGATGTTGCCTGATAAAGAAGAATATTTAAGTAATTTAATAAAAAGGAGAGCATGCGAGAAAACAGTCGAAATTGCTATTGAATCACTAATTGATGTGTCAGCAATGCTTATTTCTGCCAAAAAAATGGGTTTACCTACGAGTGAAGAAAATATTTTTGATATTTTGATCGAAAAAAAGGTGTTAAGTAAAGAATTTGGTGAAAAGTTGAAGGATATGAAAGGATTTAGAAATATACTCATTCATAGATATACACACGTTGATGACGAAATTGTCTATTATAATTTGAGCAATTGTCTTGATGATTTTATTAATTTTAAAAACGAAATAGAATCTTATATGAATAAATAATATAGTTGAAGTTCTCTATTAAATTTTAAAAGCTAACGAGAAGAATAAAAAAGATTCTTAAGAAGAATGCTATTTATTTTGTTCCAGTTGACATTCTTATATCTTCAATAAGCATATACGGTGCGAATATAGCTTTTCCCGTAGCTATTAACCAAGGTGCAACCTGTTTTAATTCCTTTCCTAGTGCAAGAACGTGTTCTAACATATGAAGATGATTAGAATTAATCCTTAGTTCTCTAACTGGCTCAAGAACTTTACCTCTTTTTTTTACTAAGAACATGCCATCTTTTGGAAGAGAAGAAAATATAGCAGGAGGAGCATAGCTTTGGTAACGTGTATACCATGTTGAGGTGATTATAAGTGTTGGTTTTTCAGAAACTTCCATTAATTCCTCAAGTGTATGGTCTCCTGAGGAAAATACTGTATTGGAAGGTCTCGGTATAATAATCCCCGCATTTCCTGTGGATTCTTGGTTTTTTCTAGAAAAAGAAGTATTGGTGTAATATTGATGCATAATTCCTTTATCAATTAGTAATGTTCTTTTTGAAGGAACGCCTTCATCGTCAAAAGGAGAGCTTCCTAAACCATAATTAATTCTACCATCATCCCAGGCAGAAATTAAATCGCCTGCAATTTTATCCCCTACATTTTTTCCAAGTAACCATGATAATCCCATTCTTTTTGCATAAATATTCATAGCTAAGGCAGGTGTTGGGGCTTGTAATTCATTGCATACTTTCGGGTATATAATGAGATTATATAATCCTGGTTTTCCTTTTTTCCCGTTTGATGCCATTTTAGCAATTTTTCCAGCCTCATTTCCAGCTTCTACAGGATCGAACTCCTTTTCTAAATGAGTTGAACATGAGATGCTTTCTCCTGTAGCATACATATCTTCGGCAAATGCCCTGATTCGGAAATTAAGGTTTGATTTTTTACAATTTCCCTCCAAACCCGAGCTTGTTTTTAAAATAACCTCTGAATTTCCAAAGTAAAATGAACCCGCAACTCGTTTTGCGCCTAGTCCTAATGCAGCCTCTTTGCTCTCTTCAATTAAATCAATTGCTTTTTCTCCCAAATTAATTACTTTTTCATCATAAATTTGAATCGATTTTTCGTATTTATGTGGTCCTTCAGGCAATCTTTTAAAATCAGCATTTCTTTTAACAACATTTAACAATTTTTCACAATATTTTAAAGATTCTTGAATAATTTCTCGTGATCGTAAATCGCAAATTGTAATTTCAGTGGTTCGTCTTTTTTTAGATAAAAATAAATCAAGTTTAATTTCATCCCAATTCTTATTAATGTCAATTTTACTATTAGAAAATCGAATTTGATTTTTTGATTTTATAATTCCTTTAATAACCCAATCAGTACATAAGTTTTCAATGTGTTTTTTTACAAATTCCATAGTATCCATTAAAATTTCAGATTTATCATTCATTTAATCATCTCATCCTAGCCTTACTTTCCTTAATCTAGTAGCTGATCCTCCCATCCAAACTGGACATTCTTGTGGTGGGTCGGATTTACCACAATAGCCGCCCTGCCATTCAATAGTCTCTTTCTTTCCTTGGGCATCAATACTACCAAATAACCCAAGTGTTGATATTTCAAGGGTAGGTCTTAATACTAAATCGGTAATTTCCCCATTTTCAATTAAATAAGCTTCTTGTCCTACATATTTTGCTTGCAGTCTTTTATCGTCAATGTTCCATTCCGTAAAAGATTTCATAAAAATTCCCAGTTTAACATCTTCTATCATTTCTTCAAAGGAGAAATCACCTGGGGCAAAATATGTATTTGCCATTCTTATAAGTGGTTCTTTGTCGTATGCAATTGCTCTTGCTGCTGCATTACTATGAGTATTGAATACAGCTGCTGTTTCTCTATTTTGTAACATTTCGTTAAATAATCCATTTTTAATTAATTCTCGTCTACTTGCTTTTACCCCTTCATCATCATATAAATAAAAGCCATAAGAACCAGGAATCGTAGGATCTTCAAACACATTAACGCAATCATTTCCGATTTTGAAGCCTATCTTGTGCTGACTAAGATAGGATTCCCCCGCTTGGGCACCTTCTCGTCCTAAAATTCGGTCAGCTTCGTGAGGATGACCGCAGTTTTCATGAGATATAATTCCAGTAACGGATGGTCCAAGAACTAAGTCCATTTCTCCTTGTGGGGGTTTTTTAGCATTTAGAATAACATCACCGATTACCCTTATCTTATCTTTCACTTTTTCTTTCAAATTTTGGGATAATAAATCGTCCCAACCAGCCGAAGTAGCAAAAATACTCATCGATTGTTCATTCTTACCACCTGGTTTAACTCCTATAATAAAAGGAATAAACGCCACTCGAGGGATATGACCTGAAATCTTTGCCCCATCACTATTAATAAAATAAGTATCGCGTTGCTCGTTTATTAATACAAAAATATGAATATAATTAACTTGAAATTTCTCTTCAGAAAAAATATTTATAAAATCTTGAATGAATTCAATCTTTTCGGCTAAAGGAACATCCATTGGATTTATATTATATTTGCTTTTCCATTCAATTTCGTGAACTTTTTCTTCGCTCATCCTAATAGGGTTCTTTCTTTGATCACCACTTCTCTTGGCGGTTTTAAAAGCGTGCTCTATGCTTTTCCGAATAGATTCTTTTGTTAAACTATTATTTGTAGCCATTCCCATTCCCCCATTTACGAGAAGACGAATATTTACACCCGTTTTTCGGCTAAAGGCATCAGTGACGAGCTCAAAGGGAAGTTTTCCAATATGCATTTTTCCATTAATAAAAACTATGGAATCTCTATTGTTAGTCTCTAATCGAACTTCTGCATACTCACATTTTTTTCCACGCGCATACTCAAGCGCATATTCCGATAAATCTTTATATTCTTCCATTTTTCTAACACTCTCTTAAGTGATAAAATTTAATTTCTTTAAATAATATAGATCTAAATAATGGACTTTGAAGCAAAAATTATGGTTTTAGTTCCTCTCATAATTTTTATAATAATTACAATTGGGATAATTTTTCAATTATTTTTCCGTTGAAATATATGATTACTTATTTAGAATTGTCCGTGTTTACCCACACCTTTTTTAAAACGTTTTGCACCTTTTAAGGTTTCACCACTAAAAAGTGTTTTTAAACCATGCTTAAATTCGTTCTCCATTGCCTTTTCAAAGTCTAAATCAAATTGTTCATAAGCAGATAGCCTATCTTCCCTCATACAGATTTTTGGAAATACCGCAATTTCTCGTGCTAATTTTTCAGCTTCAGGTCTTGATTGCCCTACATCAACAACTCGGTTAGCTAAACCAATAGCCAATGCCTCATCGGCATAGACCGGACGTCCAGTGAGTATTAAATCAAGTGCCCTGCTTAGTCCTATTAATCTTGGTAATCTAACGGTGCCACCATCAGTAAGAGGGACTCCGAACCTGCGGCAGAAAACTCCGAACACTGCATCACGTTCTACAACGCGTAAATCACACATTATGGCTAGCTCTAGACCTCCAGCGACTGCGTAACCTGCTACGGCAGCAATAACTGGCTTGGAAAATATCATCCTTGAAGGCCCCATGGGGCCGTCTTTTTTCATATCAATATCAATCCTATTAGGATCACCTTCAACCATTGCTTTCAAATTAGCACCTGCGCAGAAACACCCATGATCTCCCCATAAAACTGCAACTTCAGCTTTCTTATCTTTCTCGAATTCTCTAAAAGCATCTGCAAGAGCTTTTGCGGTAGGACCATCTACAGCATTTTTAACTTC
>JABXJV010000359.1 GCA_013375355.1 Candidatus Helarchaeota archaeon | reverse complement strand
CCCGATGGTTTATGCTTTTTTTCGAGAAATTTGATGAATTTTTTTGCAAATTTTATATCTAATTGATTTTCTACGCACGCTTCTCCTATAAACGTTAAGCCAAATTTTCCCTTATTCTCACGGATAAACTGATTTGCCTTAAGTTTCCGAAGATATTTTGGAATTCTATCACGACATAATTTATACTTTTTGGGATGTAAGATAGTTTTTAAGGAAGCTTTGATACCTTCCAAACTTGCCATTGAACGAAAGAGACGCTCTAATATAAGTTGCTTGACTTCTTTAAGCCCGATTCTACTATTAATTACCTCCATCTTATATCCATAAAATATTTTGGTGTCATTTTTATCCCGTATTAATTTTTTATCAAAGTCTTTTTTTGATTTAGCTAACACAAAATGAGTCACAGTACCAGTTTCGGCACGTATCCTTCCGACCATTTGGTTCAATTCAATCCCCGTATATAATTCAGCATCGGTGATAAGAATAGAATTTACATCCCTAATATCGATTCCCGCTTCTAAAATTGGAGAACAACATAATATTCTCACCCCTTCTGGTTTCTTGAACGTTTCAATATTGGAATTTTTAGTATATTCATCAAGTCCTGCATGAATATACCCGCAAGACCATTTATCCCCTAAAAAAGCAACTTTTAACTGTAGATAAAAATTAATATCATCAGTAAGTCTTTCAGCAGCTCTTCTTGAAAAACAAAAAATCAGCAAATGTTTACTTTCAATTTCGGCTGAGTCTGGTAGCTCATCCCCTCCAATTAAGTTATTTATCATTCTGTTACAAAATTTATAGACCAAATCTGATTTTTCAGCATATCTGGTTGTGGATTTGGTTACAGTTTCGCCAAGTATAAAATTCCGTTTATGGGGTAATAAAATAAGTTTTGCTTTAAATCGCGAAGCCCAATATCTTGCAGATTTCCTATTAAAAGTTGCCGATAAGAAACATAATTGAGGATGATGTTCTTTTTGGAGTTTATATATTAAACTCTCTAATTTTGGACCACGAATCGGGGTGTTTATATTATGAATCTCATCTATAACTACTCCTCCAAAAATCCGTTTTGATTTAAAATAATATTTATTCTGCACACTGAAAAGAAAAGACCTAAACGCCTCATACGTCCCGATAATTATCAATTTTCCCTTTGCTTCTTTTATCTCTTTAACCGTGGGTTTGAGCTCCCCTGATAACCTAATTAGACGAACTTCAGGCCCAAAAAATTCCCTTAACAATACCATCTGCTCTTTTAAAAGCTCAGTGGTCGGAACAAGGTAAACGCCTACTTTTCGCTTTACCACTGAATTCCAAAGTGTAATATAACCTAAGAGCGACTTTCCGCTATTTGTGGGAGTTACAACAAAAATATTCTTTTTCATAAAGAGATATTTTATACCTTTTCTTTGATGATCGTAAAAACCATTACTTGAAAATCCCCTATTTAATGCAAAATATTCTAATTGAAATAATCCCTCGACCTTATTAATGAATGCCGGTTTTGACCAATAGATAGACAAAAAGATAACTTGCGCTATTATAATTAAGTCCCAGCTCAAAGAAACTTGTTTTGTTTTTGGAATTCGTTTAAGTGTGATTCCTTCATTATGCGAATTTGAGTAAATTGTATAAGTAATAAGCAGGGAAATTGTAATAATTCCCATAATTAAGATTATTTTATTTCCTTTTCTCAAATTAATTCACAAATGGATAAAACATGTCAAATCTGTAAGATCACCTAATTTTCGGATTATCGACTAGACTATTTTCTAGTCGACTCCTCTCTCAAATTTTATCATAAAATAATGACTAGAGTATCTTCTAGTCAAGCTTTTCCTCATTTTGTCAATTTTTTTCTTATAATTTTTATTGAAAATTCAACTTTTTTTTTGAAGTTTAAGTTTATGTATAATTCATCAATTAATTATTTTTCGTATTTTTAAAATTAATTTAATGACTCTTTTTTGCATAAAATTGGTTAAAATGATATTTATAATTAAATTTATTTTCTATTAACAGTTAAAATGGAGAAATATTCAATTTTATTCGTTTAAGAATTTTGGAATCAATAATAGAGAAGCTCTGAATCTGCCGAAGATGCTAAAGCGGCGGTTAAGAATGGATAGTATTTAAAAGAGAAGAGAAAAAATTTGTTTTAGAAAAAATATGATTTTTGCGCAAAATGGCTTCTTTATATATAGTAAAATATATATTCTGCGCATTACATAGATTATATTATGGCAATAAATAAAAAACGGAAGAAAAAAACCAAAAAACTGATGATCTGTCTTAGCCTAAGAATTTCGACCACAGACATAAATTTTCAAAAAATTGATTCATTACGGATGGAGTTTCGCCGTGTTTACAACGAATTTATAGGGGTTTGGTATAGAACTGGGAAAGTTTCAAAATCAGTTTTCGAACTACATAAATTTCCACATTCACTACTAGCAAATGTCCGTCAAAGTGCAAGGGATGTCGCAGTTGAAGCTGTAAAATCATATTTTGAGCTTAAAAAAGAAAATCCATATGCTAATCCTCCTGCAATAAAGGATGAACCAATGAGTCCAAGATTAAATTATAAAGAAGGTTATAGAATCCGGTCAGAAGTTGACAATGGTGAAAAATTCTATAAAGCTAGAATTACCATCAGTCCTGGAGATAGGGTTAAAGTTAATTTAATTGGCTCAGAAAAACAATTCACAATGTTGGAGAAAGTTTTATCCGGAGAATATGAAATTGGAAGTTGTAACATTTCAAAGCGGAAGAAAAAATATTACATGAATATAAGCTTGAGAAATGGGGAGATCCCAAAGCCTAATAATAATAAAACGTTCATCGGTATTGACACCAATGAAAAAAATATTGCATTAAGCGCTATAAATGAACATGGGGAGGTTTTAAAAAGCCTAATTTTGGATTATCCGGTTATAAATTCTGAAAGGCAAAAATATTTCGTAATTAGGAAGTGGTTACAAAAAATAAACAAGGATTCGGTCAAAAAGAAAATACAAAATAAGGAAAAATTGGTAGTTAGGGATTTCTATCACAAAATGTCAAGGATTGCAGTTGAATGGATCACTCAATTTTCAAGTCCGCTAATAATTATGGAGGACCTGACAAATATTCGGAACTCGATAAACTTCGGGAAAAGGTGGAATAGGAGGTTACACGGATGGGGATTTCGGACATTACAGTCAATGATAGAATATAAGGTAAATCATTGCAGTATACCCGTTTATTATTGCCATCCCGCCCTCACAAGTCAAACATGTGCGAAATGCGGGCTCCGAAAAAAATCCCATAAAAGAAAAAGGGAATTTACCTGTTCCTGGTGTGGTCATGTTGATCACAGGGATAGGAACGAAGCTTAAATATCAGCTTGTTTGGAATGAAAGAATTGGGCTTGAACGTGCCAAAAGTCAAGAACTTTCCTATGATCAGAAAAGTGAGATTTTTGGCTTTGGGCGATGCGAATTCGCCAGCTTCCGCTATCCGTTCAGATAGTTCCGGAAAGGATCAAAGCGAAGAAAATAATTCGTCCATTCTTAACAAAAGTGCCTTGCGCCAAGAGGCTTTCGGGTGAGGTGTAAGGCAATGGGCTGCGTGAACTAGCCAATCCCACTGAAATTTAGATGGATGATGAAAAGAAGACCCTTCGTGGCCGGGATGAAACCATCCAGCTTGCTGAATAGTAGTTCATTTATCTTAAGGAAAAATTTAAATTAACTTTAGACTAATTTTTCCGAACCATCGATCTATTGGTGTAATTTCATGGTAAAAGTTGCTAAACGATTAGACAAATTCGAATATGCAATTCGAGATGTAGTTGCAGTTGCACAAGAATTAGAGAAAAAAGGGAAAAAAGTTACCTATCTATCTATAGGAGATACCGCAAAATATTTTAAAACTCCGGAACATATAAAAAAGGCTTTCACAAAGGCTGCTAATGAGAATTTTAATTATTATGTTGATTCTTTAGGTATATTGGAACTCAGAAAAACTATTGCCGAAACTCAAAATAAAGATTACGGGCTGAATATTTCTTCAGAAGATGTCTTAATCACATCTGGTGTGAGTGAAGCAATCGAATTTATTTATGCAGGTTTGACTGAACCGAATGATGAAATCCTCATACCAGGTCCTTCCTACCCACCCTTTAGTTCTTACTGCCTTCTTTATGGAGGGAAACCTATTGAGTACAAAATGGATGAGGAAAACAATTGGCAGCCTGATATCGAAGATCTAAGAAAAAAAATTACAGATAATACAAGATCAATTGTAATAATATCACCGAATAATCCAGTAGGTGTTTTATATAACAAAAAAATATTAAAAGAAATTATTGATATTGCTGGAGAACACGATCTCCCCATTATTTCAGATGATATTTATGAAAAGTTCGTTTATGAAGGCTCGTTTGTAAATACTGCTTCATTAGCAAAAGACGTAAGCGTTATTACCTTTAAGGGGTTCTCAAAAACCTATAAAATGACGGGTCTGCGTTTAGGTTCTATTATATATCATGACCCAAATAATGAACTAACTAATTTTAAAGAGTCTATGAAGAAACTAGCCAGAATTAGGTTATGTGCAAACGCCCCTGCTCAGTACGCAGGTATAGCAGCCTTGACTGGACCACAGGCACATGTTAAAGAGACAGTTAAACAGCTAAAAGAACATAGAGATTTTTGTTTAGAACGATTAAATGAAATTGAAGGGATAGAATGTAAAAAACCGGAAGGTGCTTTTTATCTATTCCCAAAAATAAACCTTAGAAATAGATGGAAGGACGATAAAGAATTTGTAATCGACTTTTTAAACAAAAAACAAGTATTATTCGTTTACGGATCTGGCTTTGGAAAGGTTTATGGTCCTAGTCATGTTAGAATTGTTTACTTAGCTCCGATCTCAGCATTAAAAGAAGCGATGGACAAACTAGTAGATTTTATGAAATAAAAAAATAGAAAAATCAGGTTTGGATTTTTACAACTAAATCTGGTTCTACTTCAACAACCCACCCAAAAATATCTTTTTCTTCTTGAAGTTGAATTTTTGTAAGCAAATCATATAATTTTTGAGTTATCGGTCCGACGTTGAAATCATTAAATTTGTAATCCTTGCCTTTGTAGTACAGTGATCCAATTGGAGTAACTACTGCAGCAGTACCCGAACAGAAAACTTCAGAAGCTTTTAAAACCTCTTCAATTGTAATATTTCGTTCTTCTGCTTTCATATTCAATTTCTTTTTAGCTATTTCAATTATTGAAGCCCTTGTATTTCCTGGTAATATTGATCCGGTAAGATTTGGTGTCAATAAAATATTATTAACTACACAGAAAAAGTTTGCAGTCCCGACTTCTTCAATATATTTATTATTTGCTGCATCTAGATATAATTCTTGATTATATCCTTTTTCCTTAACTTTTTTGGCTGGAAGCATTGAACCTGCATAGTTACAAATTGTTTTAATACCACCAGTACCTTTGGGTGCGGCTCTATGAAAATCGGATATAGCCAATTTAATTGGATTAAATCCTTCTTTATAGTATGGTCCCACTGGAACTACATATATTATAAATGTATAACTAGGGGCGGGTGCAACTCCTAAAATTGGGCCGGTTCCCCATAGTACGGGTCGAATATATAAGGCACCTTTGCCATATGGTGGAATATAATCTTCGTTTGCTTTTACTACTTTCTTGACATCATCAACAAATTTCTCTGGATCATAGGGTGGTATTAGCAAACGTTCACAACCAGCTTTAAGTCTTTTTCCATTATCCAAAGGTCTAAAAAGCACAAGCTTATTTGCTTTTGTTCTTAAAGCTTTCATACCTTCAAATATACCTTGTCCGTAGTTTAATACACATGAAGCTGGGGAAATTTCAAAATTTCCAAATGGCACAACTTTACCTTCATCCCAACCAGTCTTTTCTTCCCATTTTGAAAGGTACATAGCCCTAGTTGGCATGAAATCGAAACCGAGATTGTCCCAGTCTATATTTACATCTGTCATTTTTCATCTCCTTCTAAAAATAAATTATTAAGTAGATTCTATTTTATTTGTTCAAATTATCTTCAATAATTTAAAAATCTTTTGAGTATTTTACTAAATAAATTAGAATTTGTAGAGTATAAAATGTTAAAATTCGGAAAATGTGCTGAATTTAAAAATATTAAATTTGATATTTAAATTATTTATTAAATAAAATGAAATCAATTAACAATTTAAGACTAAAATTGAAATCAATTATTTAATGTTTCACGAAATTTCAATAATTAAGGACCTGTGGCATAGTATGGCTATATTTCTTTTGTTAAAAGATATAGTATAGATAGTGCGCTGGCTTGCGGAGCCAGAAATCATGGGTTCAATGTTAAAGAGAAATACTCTCTTTAACGGACATATCCCATCAGGTCCATTATTCTTTTCTTCTAAATGTAAAATCTTTGTGCACAATCTTAAGAACTATTACTTCCCTCTAAATAATGCTCTTTGTGAGCGCGGTTATAGAAATGACGAAAACAAATCCTAAAAAAGAATATTAATTTTTTGAAATATTTCTTAAAATGGGCTCCGGAGCTGGAGATCATGGGTTCAATGTGAAAGAGAATTGCTCTCTTTAACGAAAATTTCCCATCAGACCCGCCAAATTCTTTTAATTCTTATGCAAATAAAAAGAGAAAGACAAATAATAATATCAATAATAGAATTATAACCGCAGATAACACAATGTAATTAATCCATTTTTTAGATCGTCCTTTTTTTTTCGGTTTTGGTGCATATTCCTCATAACAATTCTTCGAACAAAAAGCCATATAAGAGATTGATTTGTTAGTTGATTTACGCACAGTTTTATAGGTTTGGCCTTTTTCAACCATTTGATCACAAACTAAACAGTGAAAATGGGGATATATAGAGACTGCTGCTTCTTGTTCTTGTCGCATCTTCCTTTTCCATTTTTGTAAGGGTTTCTTTGGCTCTGGCATTAAATTTCACTTTTTATTAATTACATTATTGGAATATTTTTGTAAAAATCTCTAGATTTTACCGTGTTATCTTCTCATTTTAAGAATATAAACATTAAATATACTTGTATGATAAAATTTTATCTAATCTATTACATAACGTTCATTTTTAATTATTAATATAATTCCTAAAAAAATTAGATTATATTATAAAATTAGTTTTTCAATAAAATCTCCGAATAACTTCTTACGTTTATTAAATTCTTTTTTATCTTCATTTACTTCTTTACATCGTTCGACAGAAATAATATATCCTCTTTTTTTCTTTCTTTTTGGATCGTCTGGTATTATAAATTTCACGTAAATCTTTTTTTTCTTATTTTTGAACACGACAATGTCTTTAAATGGAATATAATCCACATGACCCCCCATATCTGCAAAACTTGATCTCATCCCCATTTTTTTAGCATGTAGAATAATAGCTTTATTCGTAATAGCTAACTGTCCAAATGCACCTGATCTATAAACCGTTAAAAAACTTTTTTTTCTGACTGAACATCTGCTGGTATAAAGAATCTCCTCTTCGGGTGGAATTAATGCCTGTAATCCTGTCTGTAAAAGATCTAAAGGAATATGATATTTTGGTTCATCCAATATATTCACACTTAATTTAATTTAGGTGAAAAATTTTAACTTAAAGCTATATTCCAAAAAAGCTGAAAAAAGTAATGGTATAAATTTAATATACACCATAATATAGATTCTCAACGAATGCTCCAAACAGGTCTTTTCTTTTCTTAAAGTCCTTAGGATCTTCTCCAATATATTTACATCTTTCCACCCAAATATCATATCCTATGTCCTTTTTTCCAGATAAATCATCTGGATCTGGAAACTTCACACTAACCATATTTTTCTTACCTTTTATTTCAGTGATTTCTCTAATAGGGATATAATTTATATTCCCTTTCATTGCTCCTATCTTAGTACCCATTCCAATCTTTGTTGCTACAAAAATAATCGCTCTATTGGTAATAGCTAACTCACCAAATGTCTTTCCACCCTCTCTTCGAGCCTTCTTTGCTACTGCACATCTGCTAGTATAGAGAACTTTCTCTCCAGACGGAATTTTTACTCTTAATTTAGGATCTAAATTAGTTACGGGGATATATATTCTTGATTCATTCAATTTATTCATCTCCCTAATTAATTTTATTAAGGTAAATTTGGAAATTTGTGTCTTTAATTTATTAATTATTTTAGATCGAAAATAATATAAATTATATTATGTAAAAAAATTAAAAATACTACAGTTTCATCCTATTCTTTCATTCCAATTTGAATCTAAAGTTTCTTGGATTCTATAAGCATTTCAATTTTTTGTATCGGTTGCTCTTTAAACGGTCATTTTTCACATATTAGAATCGCTCGTTTCAGGATCTATGTCTGTTTTATTCCTATCATATATTTTAGATATTACATCGAAGAAATTTTCTTCTCTTTGCTTCCATTGAGATTTATCTTCACCCTTTCTTGGTTTTATTGTGAGTTTCCATTTTTTTATTTTAGGATTGCCTTTTTTATCTAATTTTAAAATACCTTCCTTCCGAACTTTTATTTTTACTAGTACTTGACCCTTTTTTTTGAATATTATATCATCTACGTCGTGCCATCTTATCCATTTACTCTTTCCAGCTGATATATAACTAGATCTCATCATTGGCATTCCCAACTTTATTCTCCAAGCAAAACCGTCGTCACTGACTACTAAGAAACCATTTTCATTGTCAAGTTTGCATTTTGAAGTAATTATAGGATCATCTATTGGGTAATGAGCCATAATTTTGTCATATTGTTTAGTTCTATCAGGAGAAACTTCCCAACCTTCCATTATTGGCATAAGAAACCACCTCAAATATTTATAAAAATATTAAAATTTTCTTTAAATTATATTTTATTTCGACCTTAATAATTCACTCTTCTTTTACTTAAAATTATTTTTATATAATTTCATTATTTAAATTTAAGAAGGAATTAAGATTAACAAAAATTTAAAATGTTCTTTGTAATTCACCTTTTATTTTTAATAGAATTAATATTATTTTAAATTCTTTTTAATAAAACTACATAATCATTAATCTTCTTTTTAAGTTCTTCTGCAATTGACCTACACTTAATTTTAAAAAGATAAGCAATAGATGTTGGTAGTTTTTCTCCTGATAATGATTCATAATAGCCCATACCTTTTGCAATTATCAATTCCGCTTTATTGAAAATTTCAAGAAATTCTTTTGGAGTTTCAGAAAGGATAATTCCTACATGATCAGTCCCAGTTGTTATTATTTTAACTTTTGAATTAGTTTTTACAGATAATTCTAATAGACCTGCAGCTTTTGCATCTTCTATTGTAGCATCATTTAATACTGGTTTCTCTTTAACAGCAACTATAACTTCTTTATTTAATTTATATAACTCATTAATTAGAATATAATCAAAAACTATTTCACCAGCATTGTCTGTTAAATAAAGAACCTTTTTCTTACTTTTAAGTAAATTAAATAAATCTTGAATATCATCTTTTACCAAATTTTTTTCAGCATTTTCAAATGATTGTTTAAGTAGTTGTTCTAACGAATCTAATTCTATTTTTTGATCTTCAATATGAAACTCAATGCTATTACCTACTATTGATGCTAAAACAGCAAATCTAAACCTTTTATAAGGATCTTTTAGAGAGTTCAATTTTTTTTGAAGAAATGGTAAAAATTTAACTGCAATCTTATTTGAAAGTCGTTTTTGTTCGGCATAAGGATCCTTACATCCTGAAAGCTTTTTAATTATACGATCTCGATAAGTCCCTATGTGAGCAGAGATGTTGTTTTCATTAAATTTTTCTTGAAACATCTTAATTAGTTCTTTAACTATTTTAAATTGTAAATCGGGGTCTGAAGTAGCTAGTTCAACCTCTTTTATACCCCTATTTAATAAACAAACTCCACAATAAGGTTTAACTTTCAAATATTACCACAAAAATAGAAATTTTATTTGAATTTTAATGCGCCATCAACTAAATCTTTAAGCTTCTTTTCAGGATCTGAAGCTTTAGCAAATGCTGAAGCTATTAATACCCCTTTAGTGCCCAACTTTAAGGCCGCATAAACATCTTCACCAGAGGAGATACCCGCTCCGCATAAAGGAATTACATTAGGATTTGCCTCTAATATTCTTTGAACGCTGGATTCGACTAGTTCCGGTTTAGTTGTTGAAATAGAAATTCCTGAACCGATTAACTCTGGTAATTCAAATGCAATATAATCCGGCTGAAATTTAGCGAGTTTTGCAGAATCCTCTGGGCTTGGAGCACAGACACAGATTTCTAGTCCTATTTTTTTCCAATTTCTATAGATTGTCTTACTACATCATCTGTGAGTTTTCTTTCAGAATGGTTTAGTAAAGTGCCAACTGCTCCTGCTTCTTTAACATTTTCAGGTAATATATGAGCAGTATGGGACCCCGGAGTAAGAGGATCAATATGTTGACTGAAGATTGGTGTTTTAATTTCACGATAAAGACGATAAATATCGGCAAATTGAGGTGCAATAATGATATTAACTTTTGTCTTTTCCGCAATTTTATCTACAATTTTAGAAAGTTGCAAAGCATTTTCTCCAGATGCTTGAGAATATGTTTTATAATTCAAGATGATAATAGGTGTCTTCAAATTACCCACAAACTAAGTAATTTTTTAGGATATTATATGGTTTAAAATTCTGTTTAAATTGAATATAAAGAATTTTATAATTAAAGATCTAATGTAAAATATATTCTAAATTCTTAAGTTCTAACGATTAAAAAGGAAAAGATGTGATTAATTGACTAAATATGAAGCCATTCCCGGCTCAGAGGTTTATTCAGCTTTAAAAGATCAATCATCAATAATTTTAGCATGTAATCCCCGAATAAATATTGGTATATTGGATGGTTTGTTTGAAGCTGCTAAAAAAATGAATTCTATAATAGTTATGGAATTAGCTAAATCGGAAAGTAATTTGTCGGGAGGGTACACGGGATTAACTCCCGAAATGTTCGCTAAAAATGTTAAAGACGCAGCTGAAAGGGCGGATTGGCCTTGGTTTATAATTCATGGTGATCACTTAACAATGAGAAAAGTGCCTGAGGATGTTAATATTGTTAAAGAATTAATTCTTTCTCAAATTAAACATGGATATTCCAGTTTTGCGATTGATGCCTCATTTTTATTTAATCATGAAGGTAAAAACACTCGAGAAGAATTAGAAAAAAATATTGAATTAACTACTGAAATTGCTCATTTTATTAAAAGTAATATGAAAGGTAAAGAATTTGGGCTTGAAGTCGAAGTAGGCGAAATTGGTAAAAAAGATGAACATGGTCTTGTTCTTACTACAGTAGATGAAGCTGTTACTTTTATTAACGCGTTAAAAGAAAATGATGTTAATCCCAATTTACTAGCAATTGCTAATGGATCTAGCCATGGTAATATATATGATGAAGCAGGTAATCCCATTGAACAAATCTCTATAAATATCCCAAGAACAATTGAAATAGGTAAAGCTATTGAAAAATTTGGAGTCCGTATAGCACAACACGGAATAACGGGAACTCCATTAAACCTTATTGCTACAGATTTCCCAAAAGGAGAGATCGGAAAAGGGAACGTTGGGACTTATTGGATGAATATCGCTTGGGACGTATTAAAAGTTTTCAAACCAGACCTATTCAAGAAAATTTGGGACTGGGTTATTAATTATAAGCAATCCAAGGAAAAACTCATTCAAGTATTCGGTAAAAATTCGAAATATGCAATAAAACAATTTTTTAATGAAATCTATGCAGTAGATGATGACACGCGGGAGTCTCTTAAGGCTATCAGTTATTCGGAAGCCTTGAAATTTTTGAGAGCATTTAATTCAAAAAATACCGTAAACCATCTTAAGAGATAATTTATACATTATAATATAGCAGAGGGATAAAAATAGAAGAAAGAAATATTGTTTTGGATTTAATTAGAGGAACGGAAGCTGCAGCTCTAGCCGCTGCAATAGAAAGAGGTCGGGGAAATAAAAAATTAGCAGATGAAAATGCATTTGGAAATATGACTAGAGTTTTTAGAAGATTAAACTTTGAATTAAGAATAGTTGGATCCGAAGGGGAAAAAGATAAAGTAAATTCCTTTAATTTCGGTGCTGTCTATGGAGATCACGAGGCTAAGATGAGGTTGGATTGTGTTGTGGATGTGATAGATGGTACAAGAATGACCGCTGAATGGGAAGATAGCGGAGCCTTAAGTGTAATTGGAATAGGATTAAGAGATAATTTAATGAGAGTTCCAACTGATAAAATCTATTTGAAAAAAATTGCTGTAGGTCCTCTGGCAGCGAAAGCTGTTGATCTTAACCAGGATTTTAAAGAAAATATATATAGAATAGCTCTTGCTTTGAAGAAAGATCCTGAACAATTATGTGCAATAATGTTAAAAAGGAAAAGACATGAAAAATTTGTCAAAATTCTGCGAGAAATGGATATCAGAGTTAAAATGATCCAAGAGGGGATGTTGTTGCAGCACTAGCCCCATGTTTTCCAGAAACAGATATTGATTTTTATTTTGGTTGCGGAGGACCACCCGAAGGAATTATTGCGGCATGCGGTATAAAAGCTCTTGGGGGAGCTATGCAAGTACAATGGGATCCAGATGCATATAAAACTTCTAAAGATAGTGAAATTGAATCTGAACTCAAAGAAAAGAAAAAAGTAAGCGAAGATTTAGGAATTAATGCAGATAAAATTTATACATTAGACGATATAGCCAAAGGCCCTGTTCTATTTGTAGCAACAGGAATAACTAATGGGCCATTCCTACGAGGGGTTGATTTTTTACCAGATGGAGCATGGACATATTCTATAGGAATTAGAAGCAAAACTGGTACTATAAGGTATCTAAGAACTCGGCACTTCTTCGATAGACGCCCTATTTATTGAAATATCTTCTTAAAAAGCTATTATAACAATAAAGTAAGCCCCAAATCCACCGAAACCTCCATATAGTTTTTACTGCACACTGAACATAATTATTCAGTAAGATTAAAAGTATAGTTTGTGACTATTTTTATTAATTAAAGAAATTTGATGATTGTTTTTGTCAGAATTAGAAAAAGGTCGTTCCGCATTTCTTCCGAAGATTTATTTTAAATTCTTTTGGTTACTTGGTCAAAAAGTTCAACACTCCCTTCTTTTGAGAGAAGGAATTGATATACCTTCCCCAGATGAATTGCGAGGTAAATTTAGAACTACTTCGGACATGTTAAATTATCGCCAATCTAAATTTGGTTGTAAATTTGATTGGAACTCAAAATTATTTGTCACATACAAAGGGAGATCTTATAACATTTTTAAGGAAATTAAGGAAATTATAACTGAATGCATAACGGGAGATATTAAAGACGCAATTGGATTTGATGTTAGGGGTATTGACTTTCCAAGGGCGTGTAAAATGGCGAATTCTAGAATAATCGATAAAATAGTTAGTGATGGTTCAGAAAAATCGAAAATATATGGATAAGAATGACTTAATTCTTAAATTTCTTTTATAAATTAAAAATAAATAGTTTAAATTTTTAATATCTCTCCAATCATCTTGGAGTAGTCCCTTAGAACAGAAACGGTCATTCCTAAATCAGAAGTAGCTGGTCCAGCTCCAATCATTAGGAATCCTTCTCCGGCACATGATACAATAGTATAACCCTGTGTTCCTCGAACTACAATCTCACCCAATTCACCTTGTTGCATTTGTCTGATTGTCTGTTCACCCATTGCGAGTATAGAAGCTACCATAGCTGAGAGAAGGTCTGCATCAACATTCATTTGGGAGTAATAGGCGATTCTTCTTCCCTCCTTTGTGACTAGAGCTAAAGTGTGTAATTGAACTTCATTGGCTACTCTTCGTAAAATAATTGATATCTTTTTTTCTATTTCTTGCATATCTGACAAAGCAACTACCTAACCATACTTTTTTTTAATGATAAGAGTGTTAGATTATTATTCTTTCTGATTTAAAAATATTGTTTTATGTATCTTATATCTTTTTATTTTTAACAAAATTAAAAATTAAATTCTAAAAAATAAAATTTAATTCTCGTTAAAATATTTTTTTTTACGCGCAAAATTCTGCAAATTTAAAAAGAATTAAAGATATGGATTTCCTTTTGAAATACATATTATAAATTTACATCAAGTAACATTAATTGAGCGATTTAATTATGTTAGACGAATTATCAAGAAAATTACGAAATGCCATAAATAAATTTAAAAGAAGAGCAGATAAAAAAGCCATCGAAGAATTGAATAGAGATATCCAAAGAGCCTTATTTGAAGCCGATGTAAATGTCGAACTAGTTTTAGAACTTACAAATAGAATTGAGGAGGAAGCTTTTAAGGTAAAACCTCCACCAGGGCTGACAATTGAGAAATACATTATCAAGATTGTTTATGACGAATTAACGAATTTTCTTGGTAAAACGGCTTTTAATTTAAAAATTATTCCCAGCAAGACCAATATCATACTCATGGTGGGCATTCAAGGCTCCGGTAAAACTACAAGTACTGCAAAATTAGCTAGATATCTCCAAAAGAGAGGAAGGAAAGTAGGTATTGTATGTGCGGACACATGGAGACCAGGAGCTTATGACCAATTAAAACAACTAGCTGAACAAAATCAAATTTCATTTTATGGCGAAAAAGACAATAAAGATAGTATTAAAATAGCCATGAATGGGGTTAAACAATTTATAAAAGAAAAAAAAGAAATTATTATAGTTGATACAGCTGGCAGACATAAAGAAGAAAAGGGTTTAATGAATGAAATGAAACAAATTGCCTTAAAAGTTAACCCCACAGAAATAATATTAGTCATTGATGGAACTTTAGGACAACAGAGCGCTGCCCAAGCTTATGCTTTTAACAAAGTAACAGACGTTGGATCAATTTTAGTAACTAAATTAGATGGTTCAGCTAAAGGAGGAGGTGCTTTATCGGCAGTCACAGCAACTGGAGCTCCCATAAAATTCGTTGGAACGGGAGAAAAAAGTGAAGATCTCGAAAAATTTGATCCAAAATCTTTCGTTGGAAGATTACTTGGAGTTCCTGATATTAAATCCTTATTAGAACAAATTAAAGTAGCAGAAATCGCACCTCAAAAAGATGCACAACAAAAATTTCTTTCGGGAAAATTTACTTTAAAGGATATGTATGAGCAATTAAAATCGATAACTAAAAAAAGTTTTACTCAAAAAATAATAGATGCAATTGGGATGGGTCCACAAATACCCCCAGAAATGAAAGAAATGGCAATGAAAAATATAGATGTCTGGAAATATATATTGGATTCGATGACAGAATATGAATTAGAAAATCCTAAAAAAATAAACCGTTCAAGATTAATTCGAATCGCCAGAGGATCAGGAAAACCCGAGGGGGAAGTAAAACAATTACTAAATCAGTTTGATATGATGAGGGGTATGTTTAAGAGATTTGGTAAAGATAGAAGATTCAGAAAAGGTGGTGGAATGCCTCCAGGTTTTCCAGGATTTCCACCAGGGGCAGTTGGTGGAAAAGGATTGCCTAAAAAATTTAAATATAAAGGTGTGAGATAAGTATTAAGCTTCTTCTTTACTTATTTCCCATTCTTTCATAATCGAATCGATTTGGTTTTTTAATTCTCTTTTATGTTGATTAGCGTATTTTACTATTTTTTCTTTGACTTCACTCCAACTCGGAAATAAAGAGATACCATTAAAAATCTTTAATTCCCCTAAACCGGTTTCAATATATTCAACTAATTGCTTTGGTAATAAGTTTTTTAGAGTTATATATTGCTTTTCTAGTTTGTTTAAAACCGTTTTGTATTCATTTTTAATTCCAAATGGGCATAGTAAACATTTTTGCATTCTATTTTTAATCAAATTGTAATTAATAAGCTTATAAATGTAAGAAACTTCTTTATTTTTCTCTATCCTTAATTTTCGTGCAAAATATGATGTTCGGCAAATATAGACAGGATAGATACAGAAATTTTTTACGAACCAAAAAGGATCAGAATCTAAAATTTTTGGAATCTCATGAGCTAATTCATAAAATACTGTCTTTCCTACTTTTTGTTTTTTCAATACATTTTCTTTAATTAATTGATTTAAATAAGTACTAATCGAACTTCTTGAAATAGGTTTAAAGAATTTCTTATATTCTTCCTCTATTTTTTGAGTAGTCACCCTATCAGTATTCGTATTCTTCAACCAGAGAAATATACCCAAAATTCTGTTTTTTTGTAATTGTCCTAAGTTAGATTTTATAGCTTCAGGTCTATCAAATATTTTCATACAAATATCTTTTAGCCCTTCAAATTCCTTTGCATAATCTTCAATTGCTTTAAAATCGCAATAAAATAGAGCTTCCATTAATAGTTCACTTTTTAATTTACCCAAGTTTATTTTGAAGCGAATTTATAAAGATATCTCCTTCTTTTTTAACTTGTTCCCAGATTTCTGTCATTTTCTTATCAAATTTGCCCTCCTCAAAACATTTATTTTGAAGTTTTAATAATTTCAAAATGTTTTTCAATATAGGTGAATATAATAAAGTCATTTTAGCAGAAGGAACACTTACTTCAGTTATTATTGCACTTTCTACTGTATTAGTGGTTCCTAGAATATCTCTTAAGATTATATTTTCATCAATTTTTGCGTATAATACATCTTTACAAACGTCTTTTACATCATTCTCAGAAGTCATTTTTACTTTAAATTCGCACAATAAACTCACCTAATTAATAATCTGAATTTTTTAATTTTAATCTTTAGTTTAGAATTGGGAGTAAATAATCTTGCGATTTGGCTAAGTATGAACCAATAAGTAATCTATAGTAGGTTTTATTTTTTTTATTATCAATTACTTCTTCTAACTTTCCTTTTGCTCTAAAAGTTTCTCCTTTTCTTACCATAGAGCAATATAATCCTTCGTATGAACAAATTTCCATAATATCGTCAATTTTTGGACCTTTGAGAATTGTAACATCTGAAATCTCATATTTACAAGGCAGAAACAAGGAATCCTCATCTTGAGTAACTATACCCTCAATTTCAACAATATCTTTAGGAATGAATTCTAAATCACCGTATTTTTCTAAAATTTCTTCGTCAGTTCGTATTGGATGTATTGAAAATCTGGTCCTCTTAAAATTACCCATATTCCATCTTCTTTCAAATAACAGATTAGCTTGGGTTTTATTAAAATTGAAATTCTTCATCTTATTCTTTCTCCAATCTTCAGCTTCCTTAGGATTTAATCTTGAAATTTCATTATTATTTCCCTCAAATAATTCTAATAATATATTTTGAATTACTTGACCATTCATCCTTCCATGTACTGTAAGATCAATATCCGAAAATGTAATATTATGTGTATTGGTTAAAATAGAACCAGTAACTCCGAAATTTGACGTATTAATTTTTGAATTTTCAGATAAAAAATCTATGAATTCAATTGTTTTCCTTTGTAACGTATCTAACTTGTTCTTATTATAAAGATTATATAATGATTCTATTCTTTCTTGTGGTTTATAATACTCTTTTATAGCTTCATAAGGAACAGCTGTAATCTTAATTTTTGAAATAGGACAGTCATAAACATATTTCAGATAATCATAGAGCAAAATATCATAGGATTTTAGAACCTGTTCAGCTGAATAATGATTAAGGACTCGCATTAAAGGTATTATTCTTCGTTTTCCACTACCTTTTGCTGTTGATATGTGTAATTTCCATTTGCCGGTAATATTTGGAACATATTTTAAATAGCTGATGATTCGGTCTTCTGGATGAGAGTAACCAATGACACAAAATAAGTAATTTTCTTCGGTGCGAATAAAATCATGGTCTTTGGGATCATTAGTAACTTTTTTCATTTTTAATCATTTTAAAATCATGAACATAAGAAGTCACCTTTCTCCCCACCAACTATCAAACGATGATATTGTTCTCCATTTTTTCCTTTGACTAACTCTATCTTTCCCCTTGCTAATATTGGTTCTTCTTTTTTAGCTTCGCAACATCTGCCACGATAAGAAAAAATCTCTCGTAAATTATCAACTTTTGTTCCTTGTAGAAATTTAACATCATCAATTTTGTAACAGCATGGAGTAAAAATAGACCCTTTGTCATTAATAATAAATCCTTGAATTAAAGCATTACCAATTGGTTTATATGTAAAGTAGCCATATTCTTCTTTAATTTCATCCCAAGCTTTGATACATCGAATATAGAAATCAATGTGTTTAAATTTTCCTTGTAATTTCTTTTTCTTCTCAAATTGAACGAAATTCTCAAAGTCAATTTTAGTATCCTTTCCTCTAAAATCATATAATCTCTTTAAATCTTCTAAATCATATCTCTGTACTGAAATACTTTCATCATCAAAAAGTCTGTGTATATTATTATAGAGTTTATAACAATTTTTTTCCCCATAAACAATTAAATCAATGTCAGATTGAGGTGTATTCAGCCCCACCATGTGTGATCCTGTTATACCCAAGTCTATCATTAAAATTTTGCAGTATTTAATAATGTATTTAATAAATTTGAGTATAATTTTTTCCAATGGGCTTTTCTTTTTTTGAAATAATTTATCAATATAGTCATGTGGGTAGTAAATATTCTTTATTTTATCGTGAGGAACTGCTTGAATTAAGTCGTTTATTACAGAATCGGTGTATAAATAATGGGGAAAATTACTTTTCAAAAAATCAAACCTTTTTTTAAGGGAATATATCTTTCTATAGCGCACCCCATTTAAGCTTCGCTTTCCTGTAGGATCTGGAATATATCTCAAAAAAGCTATTACATTCTTTTGAGGATGTACCAAGCCTTTTACGTCAAAAATTAATCCTTCTAAAGTCTGAATGAAGTCGCCTTCTCTCGCATGGATTGGCAAGACAAATCACTTGACATTTAACTTTTTTTAAATTCTTCTCTTAATTTTTTAAAAGTCGCTTGTTTTTGGGCATAAGCATTGTGCTGATGGATACTTTCTAATGCTTCTATTTCTAAAGTTACTTCACAATCGTCTGGAAAATTAGGGAATCCTTCAACTACTTTAATTGCCATCTCTCGACAGCTATCTTCAACGAATTTTGGGTTTAGATGGGCTAATCGTACCAATTTCGCTTCATCTACCCTTTTAAGTACATCTTGTACTTTTGCTGACATACTATTTTCTATAATATTAATCAATTTTAAAAGATCTATAGTTAAATTATCAGGAATTTCAATTGTTAATGAACCTTTACATCTCTGGCTGTGTGTAGCGATTGGCATGATGTCTAAGATGTTTTTTATATTTTTTTCATTTAAATCAAATTTTTCTCTTCTCTCTGAAATAATTTCATTTGCATAATCAATCATTAAATCTTTTGCACATGGACATGCGTTTATGCCAAATGCTGAAATATTCAAAAAAACTCGTGTTTTTACTTGATCATTTTCTTTTTTTGATATTGCTTTAACTTTAATTGGATGAGCTTTTTGTTGTTTACCAGTTCTCTCATTAGGAACTTCAATTACCACTATTCCATCACATTCAACTTCCGCAATTGTTGCGTACTCATGCCTACTTAATAAATGAGTTGACATTTTTCTCATAAATTCTTCGATATGTGAACTAGGTTTAAAAGTAAGCTCATTTAAGACATCCTGAATTGTTTGAGGATTCCGGGACATATGTATTCCTTTCAATTCCTTTGGAAGATCTACATATGCGGAAAATTTAGCGGGAAACTCAGTAACTTCTGAATCTTTTACAATTCTAACTTTTTTTATAATGTCTTTTATGCCAACTCTATTAAGACTGAATTTATAATCAGATTTTGTATTTTGTATATCTGGTAATGTCATTAATACTCACCAAATTTCAAATCTTGCATGTAACTTTTTCCTAAATATAAACAAATTTCAGCTTTCTCTAATTCTCTTCCGAGATATAAAGCATGACTATCAGAAGTAATTAATTTTTTTGTCAAAATTTCCTTTCCAAGATTTTCTGCAGAAGTTCCAGAAAAGGCAATATTGATTAATCCTTCATTTCGATAATGGGCAACAAATATTTTAGCTTTATCATGATTAATCCAGATTCTGAAAAAACCCTTTGTATCAGGGAAAAATTCTTCAGGTTTCTTTTCAACTTCAATAATTTTTACTTTATCTAATGGAATTTGCTGTATAAATTCATTTTTACTTTTAGATTTTAAAACTGTAATCGGTAAATCTTTGGGAACCATATTTCGTTTATTTGCTAAAAATGCCATTTTTAAAGAATGTGACAGCTCATTCACAGTTCCTCGGGTCTTAGTACTATATTCAGTTGTTAAAAATACAGACACTTTCAGTTCAAATGCCAGACATGCAAATATTGCGTTGACTCCTACACCATCTGCATCAATTAATTCGATTACATTCCCAATACCAAACATTAAAGGAATATTAGAATCTGATTTTCTGAATGAATAATAAGCTTCAAGGGAATTGAATAATCCAGGGTTTATTGGAGCTTCTAATAATGGATCTGCAATTATTTTTTGAAATCCTAATTGTTTTGCGGTTTGGATATTGTTATTTAGTTGTTCTATGCGTTCATTGATATCATGTGGCATAAAGCCTTCTTCAACATTTGTTGGAAGAACTATTACCCCAATATCTTTATCCAAATTTGAAAGTTTTTTCATATTTCCTTTATCAAGACTTAAAATTAGATCTGCTCCTGCCTCAACACCAGATTCAATTTCTGCAGGATTTAAACTATCAATACTTATTGGAATTTTGTTTAAAATTGGATCATTTTTTAAAGATTCAACTATTAATTTGAGTTTTTTCGAATTATCTTCTCCAACTATTGCTCCAATATCTATAACATCTGCTCCTTGTGAGGCATAATATTTTGCCTTTTCAATATTCTTTTCAGTGCTTAATTTTGGGGCATTTACAATTTCTGCGATAATTATTGGATAGGAATTTACACCTATGTATACAGCCTTATCTGATTTTCCTATTAAGAATGATTTATCATCAATTTTTTTTTGTGTAATTCCTTCTAATTCTTTAATTTCTTTTTCAAGAAAAATAATATCCGCTGGTTTTTTTGTTGAAAGTTTTTCGGGTGATTTTATTGTTGTAGGTATATCATAAGCATACCTAGGACCTTTATACACTTTGATTCCTAATTCTAATTCTGATAAATTACCTCGCATCAAACCAGGACATAGAATATATTCGTATTTTGAAAGATCCATATTTTTAAGAGATTTCAAAAGAATACTTGAAGAAATAAAAGCAGCGATTGAAATTGGTAATTTTAATATCTCAATTTTATCTTTTAAATCGCTTGTCAATTCTTGTATAGAATCAAAAGCTAATCTCCCTGTCACAATAAGAATTTTCTTCATTTTTGAACCCCTACAATGAATAGGGCAGAAGCTAATCTCTACAGTATTCTTTTTTTATTTCGTCTATATGTTTGAAATATATTAGGTCTAAATTTGACCCTTTGGCTTCCTTTAATCGAGAAACTTCTAATAATTCTTTAAATTGACCTCCGATAAGCCCATCTGCAATAATCGCAGCTCCTTGTGCAGCTTCTTTTGCGATCTTTACGTTACTTAATCCTTTAACTCTTCGAATTGGGGCAATTTCACTGATTTTCGTAGAGAGCCTATTTTTAATATCATCAAAATGTGAAAGTTTCCCGGATAATAAAATTTCGCGGGGTTTTTTAACTGAATAATTTATTGCAGCAACATTTTTGATAATTCCATCAAGAAATGCCTCATATGCCATTCTAAACTTATCGTCTTGCTTAGAAAGGATTTCAAATTCCTCAAAACTTAAATCTTTATATCCTGCTATATATGCTGCTCCTCCCTGATATAAAAATTGCTTTTTAATTTCCCCAAAAAGATATGCTAACTCTCCATCCAAAGCACCACAAGATAGAAATCCAATCCCACCCAAAGTTCCACCAATACCATCTACAATCTGTCCATTCTCAATACCTAAAATTGCATTAAACCCGGATCCCATTTCAATTAATATAAATGAAGTTTCATTATATGGAATTGATAATTTTTGAGATTGGTCGTAAATTCCTAGAATTGCGCTACACACTTTATCAGCTGTTCCTAAATCAATTTTATTCACTTTTCTATAATCGGGAACTGTTGGTAAATGTTTTACTCCTGGAATAAAATAACCTCTATACCCTGCTTCTTTCAATAGTTTTGCGACTTTACTTATAGCAGTTATTTTACCTTCGATTTTTTTCTCTAGAGTCATTTCAAATAAATAATTATCATTTAAATCCTCAATCTTTACCATTGGAACACCCATACCACTGGGAGCCACCAATAGATCAATTTCACCAATAGATTTCAAAGTATCAAGAATTAATTCCGGTTGGTTGACAATGTTTTTTGTAGGAAATGATGTATCTAATATGACTTTACCATTTTCTAAGCCAATTATACCATAAGTTTTAGTACCAGGATCAATTCCAACTACTTTTGCCATAACATTATCCCATATAATAAAAAATTAGGTGAGAATTTTAAATTTCATGCCTTCGTTATTAACATTAGTTATAAAGACCTTTCCTCCTCCATTTTTATTCAGAAATTCCTTCGTTTTCTGTTCTAATATTTTTGCGTTTTCTATTCCTTCTACTAAACCGTATGTTGTGCATCCAAAAGAGCTTATTCCACTTCCATATGCGCCATTCTCAGCCATAAACTGAATTAATTCTTTAATTAATGTTGGTTGTACATTTACTTCCTGCTTTTTAAAACCTATATTTTGTAATTCAGATAATCCTTTTCCAAATACTACTATATCTTTTTCATGAAGCCCTGGTAGTAAAACCATCAATATTAATCTGGAAACGGCCCCTACTTCTTCTTTAGATATAGGGCATGTATTTTGAAATACATTAATTTCTTTTAAACCCTCAATCTCATCATGGATATTTGGAAGAGCTATAACAAATTACCAGTTTTCAGGGACCGTGTAATGAAGTAAAGCTGGTGGAGGCGGTGCATTAGATGCTCTAGAGGGTAAAAAGGAATTTTTTTGTTTATTTTTTCCAAAGGTATGTCCTGCATCAAGAATAAATCCGCCCTTTTGGAACACATTGACTCCTATACCCGAAGTTCCACCTCTTTTAACAATTTTGGCTAATTCAAATACAGTTTTTCTTTTATTAAATAAATAATTTATAGCGAATGCAACTGCAAGAGATAATTGTGTTTTTGAACCTAATCCTACATGTCTTGGAATAGATGAAGTTAAATTAAAATCAATTCCACCATCTATTTCTAGATGCTTGAAAACTTTTTTTGCAACATCGTAAATTAATTCGCTATTGTATCCATTATTAACAATAATATCATTATTCGGTAATGAGCCAGCTTCTAAAACTACATTTGGGTAGTTTAGTGCAACCCCTATTCCCCCATCTACCCTTCCTAAATCTCCACTTAAATCGATTAATGAAAAATGCAATCTGCTAGGGGTAATTATTTTAATTTTCAAAGTTTCTCATCTCTTTCTTTTATCCAATTAATTATTCTTTCTCGTTTTTTAATTGCATTAGCAACAGAATCTTCTATTTTTTCTTCAAATCTTTTCTTTGTAGTTTCGTCTATCTCCTCGCCTACAACTTGCTTAATTTTTGTATATGCACTTTCTCTAAATTTAGGAATTAATTTTTCTTCCCCAGTATGGCTTTCTAATATTATTTTTCCATTTTGATTATTAACCGAACCAATCTCCTCTATTTCTACGCCTACATCCCTAATAGCTGAACATATTCTGTCTAATTTATCAGAAGGGCAAAATATCAATAATGCGTCAAGAGATACTCCTAAATAGTCAACATTAACTTTATTCAACATTTGAAAGACTTTATCATTAACTAATTTTTGAACCTTCTTCTCAACGACTCTAATTCCAACTTTAGCCTCATAAGCAATTTCATGTAAATCCCCACGTAATCCCCCATTTGTAACATCACAGCAACAATGAATATCTTGAATCAAATTGGTATTTATTAATGCCTCACATGCAGTAAGAAATTTAATGTTTAAAGTTTCTTTCAAAACATCATGCATTCCGCTATATATAGCTGTAGTTGCAATTGTCCCTCCGCCTGCTCCCTCTGACATTAGAATAACATCTCCGCTTTGAATATTCCTCCTAACCAATAATTTTTCGGCTAAACCTACTGCAGCAATACCTCCTGTTATTCGTGTACCGATTACAAGGTCTCCTCCAATTCGTAATGTGGAACCTGCAGTAATCGGAACACCTGACAACTCTGCGACCGCAGAAACTCCACCCATAAAGTCAAATAATTTTCCAATATCTGCATCATCTGCTAAGTGCAGATCCACCATAATAGATATGGGTCGGGCCCCTTTTACGTAAAGGTCTCTTAAAGCAGCTCTTGTAACATGAAATCCAGCAATAAATGGAAAATCGCTGAGTCTAGAATGCATACCTTCACTTTTTGTTACTATGAATGTCTTTCTATTATCTTCTTCCTTTTTTGTATTGTAAACAACCGCCCCTGCATCATCTAATGATTGAGGGGATAATATCGGGTCATTAGAAGTCTTGGCAATATCAGCAATTAGCTTATGAACAAAAAAATCACCCCAACCTCTGCATCCCACTCCTTGTTCTCCTATTGTAACCCCTGAAATTGGAATTCTTAAAATATCTTTCACTATTGGATCATTAGCAATTTTACTGCTATTTTCTACTTCTCGGATAACAGCATCAGCTAGGATTTTAGCAGTTTCTTTAGGTATATTTTTATAAAATAAATATTCTTTAATCAGTGTGTTCAAAATATTTTCCCGTGAAATGTCTTTTCCAAGTAGTTTTCTTGCCAGTCCTTCAAGATCAGCCAAAAAGATCAATCTCAAGTTAATTTGTGTAGTCGACTACATAAATATGAATTGTTTTACACTTATTTCGAATAAAAGAACGTAAAAATACGATTTATACTTTTCCTTTTTGGTATCAAAAACAGTACAGAATTAAATTAATTACTCCATATTAGTAATATTAAAAACTATTTCATTCATAATTTTTTCCAAATCCGAATTTGGATAAACACGTTTTATGAAGTTATCATATTCTAATATATTATTTATTAGTTTTTTTCCTTTTTCTGGGTTGTTTTCCATTAAAATATTAACTCTAGTATAATGTATTATTGATTCCAATACTGCAAAATAACCGCGAGTATAGGGTTCAACATTAGAATCGACATTTTCAAATTCCTTTATCTTAAATAGAATTCTAGCTCTATTTTCAGACTCATTAACCTCCATTTTCTCTGTTACTACCACAAAACGAGTTATCGAATCTTTTAAAAGAGGTATTTTTTTCTTTTTAGAAGTAATGAAATCATTTTGGGAAATTTCTGACGTTTTTATAGCTGTTTTGTAAAATAAAGATATATTATTGCTAAAATTTATACCCGCACATCCATAACACTGTATATTTCTATAAGTATTTGTAGTTAAAAAAGGTCTTATAATAATATGATCGGAATCTGGAAAAATTACTCCCATTGGAGCTGCATTATACGTAATTTCTTTAATAGCTAAATTCACATTACATGTGGTTATAATTGCTTCATATAGCCAATTTAATTTTACTTTAAGATTCCCATATTTTATTTCTGTTTTTGACAATAATAAGCACCAATTTTATACAATTTTTTTAGTTTAGTTTACAAATATTTTATTTACAAATTTTCCAATTGTTGAAAATTGAGAGATTTCTCCATGATATGATTCTAATTTTTCTCGAAAAGATTTTTCCACTTCTTGAATTAATCTTTTAAGATTACTTCGTAAAAAAATGTGATTTTTTTCTGTTATCAAAGCTGCATTAACGAATTTACCTTGTTCCAAAAGTATTAACATGTTTTCTTGTCCAATAATCTTAATATTTGATTTAGTTTGAGTAAATTCTTGTATTAAAGCTGAGAGTCCTGTTATACCTCCCCCAACAAGTTCTGCAGAAACATCTTTTTTTGCCCTGAATGCTTGATTATAAATACATACTCCATTTGGCATGATAAAATAAATATGTTGAATTCTACTGAATGGAAGAATAAAAGCCAATTTTGGTTGTTGTTTAAAGGCGAACGAGTAAAGCATTGCTCCAATCGCCATAGAAATAAATTGAATTCCGGGAAAATAGTTCCACATTATACCTAGAAAATAAAGAACACCAGATACAGGCGCTAGAATTATTGCTCCTATAAAACTAATTAAAGCATAATATTTTAATTTTTTTGGTGAATTCCAATAAATCTTTGCCATAAAATAGATAAATCCAATACATTCAATTATTATTGCCGTAGCAACTGAAATTAAGAAATTTCCATCCAGAAATAAAGAGATGTTTCCGTTAGACCAAATATGATAATCACTTATTTTTGGTTCTAATGTAGTAAGAAAAATTGCTGTTGATATCATACCTAATATTAGTATCTTTAATGGATCCATGTTTTCTCTCGAAATTGAGTCAATAAGTAAAATGAGGAAAGCTAAAATTAAAATATGAAAACAATTCGCCATACCTATCCAAGAGGAGGATAAAGTAAGATGAGCTATCATAGAAAACATTATAAACATCATTAGAAAAAAGCATGTAAAGGCTAAGAAAAGAACATGTTTAAATCTAGTTCTGAAAAATTGATATATTAATATTGAAAATGCAAACCCTATAATTATTGTAGAGATGAGGGCAAAAAATACCTCTTTTGTCCAAAATAAAAACATCATTTTCATCACATTTTTAAATTGATTATATAAAATTCTTTAGATTATAAAATGGGGATTAATCGTATCTTGGAATAAATGCAAAACAGTCCGAGACCAAATCAGATGCAGGACTGAAATTATCCAATTTATGTGGTTCCGAAAAAAATTGCGAGAATTCCTTGAAGAATTTCTCGGCGAAAGAATTGAGGGCGTCTCTGAGAGAACGGGAGGATTTAGTAGTAACTAACACACAAACAACAGGAAATTGCTCACTTCTTTGTAAAATAAGAACGGCTTGGTCTAAATTGATTTCACGAACGTTTCCCCTTTTTAAAGATTCTTGTAGGATGCCGCTTATACCTTGCAACATTCCAGAGAAAAGTTGTTCATCCACTAGGTCGTCCATTTTACTCCAAGTATGATTATAAAGTGAAAGACCGCTATTTGTTTCAATAACCGTCAATCTCAAGACCTTGAACGGGAGAATGTAAGACAGTTTCGGTTGGGACGTAAATCCAATTGCAATAAGTAATTCACCGACTGCAAATATGAGCATATGTAACCCAGGAATTATTTGGTTTAAACCGATTATTAAGATAAAAAGAATGCTTCCCAATACTAATGCGCCTAAAAAAATAAGAGATGAATAAAATTTCAAGTTTTTAGGTGTATTCCAGTGAATTCTTGCCATGTAATAAATCCACATGACATTACAAAATAACTGAAGCAAAAAAGTCGCAATAAGAAAGTATCCACTCATCCATATGCTCAGTTCTCCATAAGGAGAAGTAATTATCACAACAGAGCTTGGATCCAATGAAGTAAAGACTACTACAGCGGACAATACAAGAAATATAGACATTTTTACTTGATCTACTGATTCTCTTGAAACGGAATCTACGCATAACATCGTAAAAAATGTCAGTACAATAATGGAATACATTAACATCCGGAACAGTAATTTCGATAGGAATAATGTGGCTAATATACTAAAGGAGACCCATAACGGTTTACTAAGAAAAAGCAGCATTAAATAAAAGGCGAATCGATATTTTACCTTAAAAAAATTATATATCACTATCGAAACTGCGATAATTAAAATAATTAACGAAGGAAAACCGATAATAAATTCTGTTGTCCAATTTAGAGACCCAGATAATTGTTTTAAAGATACAATAAAGTCCGTTATCAAATTTGGTGATATCTTGTTCACGCCCACCCAATGTTTGAAAAAATTATTTCAATTATCCTATTATTTTTTTATAAAATAAAAAGACTACCACTTTAAGTTTTATATTAAAATATTAATGAAAAATGAAATAATAATTAATAATATCTTAATAAGAGGTTATCAAACTGAATGAAATTGAACTCAAAGCTAAAAAATATTTTTTTAAGGATGTTACAGACAGAGATCGAGCAATATTCGAGGGTGCAATCACATTAGGGGCAATTTTCCATCAGTATGTGGGAACTCCTATAAAAAACGATCTTAAAATTTTAGAAGCATTAGAAAAATCGATAGAATTAACAATGTCGTGTCAACCATATATTGAAAAAGTTGAAGCTAAAATTATATCCTCAAAATTAAAATCAGGAGAACATAGCTACGATTATTCTGAATTAAAAGGGGAAAATTTAGTTATCAAAGTTGTATCAAAATATGGGAAGGTAAGAGTTCACTCTGGAATAAAATATATTCCCGAATTAGATTTTCCACTAATGTATATTGAAAGTATCGAAGAATAGATAAATTAAGAAAGATGAACAAAATGGAGAAAAATCTGTATCCTTATTTGATTTTGCTTCCCGATGATCCTAAAGCTCAGAAAAAAATATTATCAACCATTTTTGGGTCAGATATAGCTCAATCACTAATTATTAATATTGCTTCAGGTATTGAGTTTCAAAAAGATCTAATTAAAAAATTGAAATATTCAAACAAAACGATTATTAATTATTTAAGGGATTTGGTTGATTTAAATATTCTAGAGGAGAATTCAAGTATTGTTGAGGGTCATAGACGATTATTTTATAAATTAACCAAGATGGGAGAGTGGTTTTCCAGTTTGGTTATATATCGGGATTACAAAACAGAAGAACTCAAAGTAATATTGGAAGAACTATTTCAAATGTATTTAAAGCATGCAATCGGTCTTTTAGTGGAAAATAAATTTGCACAAGACAAAATAAGGGATATTTTTGAAAGAACTTTAAGTTCACATTTAAAAGAAGAATATATTAAAAAATTAACTATTGAAAAATATGTTGAAGACATTCAATCCCTTAATAGTGAGTTACAATCTATATTATCTTCAATCGATTCATTGAGTAAAGAAAAAAAGAAAGAATTGTTAAAAATTAATGAATTAAAGGAGCTCGATGAATTTTATGGTATTTTAAAAAACAAATTCCAAAAATTAAATGAAAAATTGAAAAAATATTAAAATTTTCATGCTTTTTCTAAATCTCGAGAAGCTATTATATGAATTTCCAAACCCAGTACGTTATTAATAAGAATATCACCCATTTTGATAGGGGCTTTTATTACTGTTTTATTAATAACAGACATAGAATCGAATAGTTTTTCTTTTGGTATTGGTACATTGGAACGTATTGGTATAACAGGTAAAATGCCATCTTTAACTCTCATGGTCGAAGTTAATATACGTTTAGGTGCTTTATATTCTTCCAAAGCATAGTCATATCCTCTTTTACACATATTTCCCGAGACTTTAATTTCTCCTTCATCTTCCCAAACGTCAATTGGACAGCCCTGAGGACAGACAATACAAGTTAGAGTCTTTTTATTTTTAACCATTTAATTGTCTCCTCCTGGACTAATTTCAAATATTATTTCGTTTATGTCGGAACTAACTTCCAATGTTTTTGTTTTTAATTCTATCATCTCACTTGGACGGACAAATTTCTTTTTGAGTTTTTTCAAGATTCTACCATTTGCTTTTAAATTTAATAAAACATCATTTTCTGGCTTTTTTACCCTCATAAAGAAAATAAGTGGTTGAGAAAATGACTCTCTGTTTATGTGTTGAGGAACGATATAACCGATATTTCGTCCAGCTATGGTCTTAACTAATTCTTTTTTCTCTCTCAGTTTTTGTTTAATATATTTAGCAGCATTCTTTCCTGCATTAATAGCCTCTTGTGTTACATTATCAACCAAATCATGAACTTGTAATACATTTCCACAGGAAAAAATCCCTTCAATTGAAGTTTCAAGATTCTCATCAACAATTGCCCCTCCGGTTATTGGATCCAATTCAACTCCTATTTTTTTTGATAATTCATTTTCTGGGATAAGTCCTACAGATAGTAATAAAGTATCGCATTCAATATCTTCCTCTGTACCTGGAATTGGGTTCCAATTTTCATCAACTTGTGCAATGGTAACAGCTTTTACTCTATTTTGACTATGAATTTTAGTAACAGTATGTTCTAATAATAATGGAATATCAAAATCTT